>DATBBW010000081.1:0-4232 GCA_036270795.1 Gemmatimonadales bacterium
TGAGCTTGGCATCGCCGCCCGGGAGGATGGCCACGACGTTTCGGGCGGGCGCCGCCACGGGCTGCACGTCAAACCGCACCGCGACCGCCGCCGTCCCCCCCGCGGCCCCGGGCGCGAGCTGGTCGAATGGCGTGGTGAACATCCGCGCCGCCGCCGCATGGCTCACCAGGAACACCGGCGCCCCCTGCGGCGGGCCGCCCGCTGGGTCGTCCACGAAGGTCCGTCGGCCCGTGAGGAACCCGATGAATTGCCGCGGCACACTGTCGAGCACCACGAACGCGACGGCCGCTGCGGCTCCGGCCTCGGTAGGGGGTGACCGCAACGAGCGCAACCGTTGCGGAGGCGCCCGGAACACGACCAACTTGCCGCTCGCCTGTTCGGCCGTGATGCGCCGGGTCGAGTCGCTGATGTCGCCCCCGTACACGATCGGCACCGCGGAATTCTCGAGCGACCGGGGCCCGAGGGCCAAGTAGTCGGTGACCGCTACGAGCGGCGCGCCGCCCACGGCGAACATCGAGGTCGTGTCGAACCCCCGGGTCTTCAGGGGAATCGTCTGGAAGTAGGTTCCCCCCTCGCCCCCCGGCACGAGTCCAAAACGCCGCGTCTCGTGCGCGATGTAATCGGTCGCCTTCACGTTGCCGGGCGTGCCCGCCTCGCGGCCCTGCATCGAGTCGTCGGAAAAGATGTAGAGCCGGGTCATCAGGTCCCGGGCCGTGATCGCCGGCACAGTAGGCTCGGGGGAGTGCTTGAGCGGGAGTGCCGTTTGGGCACCGACCCCCGCTGGGAGGCAGAGGGCGATCAGGGCGACGCGATGACGGAGGTGCATGGTGGCTCCGGTGGGGAATGCCTTCAAGTCTCACCGGCCCCGGAAGGCTCGGCAAGGGCGCGCCCCTCTTGGCGCCGGTCGGACGCCGCTTGCCACCGTCTCCGTTTGGCGTGACACTAGCGCGCCCCTTTTCAGGACATCCCGTGCGCCACCTCCGTTTCAGCTTGCTCCTCTCGGCCGCCGTCGCCTCCCCGGCCGCAGCCCAAGGCCCGCGCTTCGAGATCGTGGTCCCGGCGACGCTCCGCGCCGCTCCGGTCACGGGCCGGGTGTACGTGTTCGTGACGCGGCACGCCGACGTCGAGCCGCGGCTCCAGGTGCACCACGAGAGCGACTGCACCCCGTTCTTCGGGGTCGACGTCACGGCGCTCGCGCCGGGCACGAGCACCGGGATCGACGGCACGACCCTCGGCTATCCCGTGCGCAGCCTGCAGGACATCCCCGCGGGGGAGTACTACGTGCAAGCGTTGGTCAGTCTGTACTCCGAGTTCCGGCGGGCCGACGGCCACGTGCTCTGGTTGCACGACGATCAATGGGAGGGTCAGCAGTTCAACCGCTCCCCCGGCAACTTGGTGAGCGAGGTCCGCAAGGTGCGCTGGGATCCCGCCCGGCCCGACACCATCCAGCTCGCGTTGGCGCGGGCGCTCCCGCCGGTCGAGCTGCCGCCGGACACGAAATGGGTCCGACACGTGAGGATCCAGAGCCGGCTCCTGTCCGCCTGGTGGGGGCGCCCCATCTACCTCGGCGCGACGGTGTTGTTGCCCCAGGGGTACGACGCGGACACGACGCGTCGCTATCCCACCGTGTACGAGCAGGGCCACTTCAACCTCCGGCCCCCGTTCGGGTTCGCGACCGACAGCACCCCCGAGACGGCGGAGCAGCGCGCGGCGCGCCTCAAGCGTTCCGCCCGAGAGCCGGGATTCGAGTTCTTCAAGGCGTGGCGCGCGCCCGGCTTCCCGCGCCTGATCGCGGTCACGTTCCAGCACCCCACCCCCTACTTCGACGACTCCTACGCGGTCAACTCGGCCAACAACGGGCCGTACGGCGACGCCCTGCTCCAGGAGCTCATTCCCTATCTCGAGGCGCATTTCCGCATGATCCCCGCGCCCTGGGCCCGGGTGCTCACCGGCGGCTCGACGGGCGGCTGGGAGGCGCTCGCGCTCCAGGTCTATCATCCCGACTTCTTCGGCGGTACCTGGGTGCTCTATCCCGACCCGGTCGACTTCCGCAACTACGAGATCCCGGACATCTACACGGACACGAACGCGTTCGTGCACCCGGTCGCCGAGTGGATGAGCTACGACGTGCCGGCGGAAGTCGAGGTCGACGGCCGGGTGCGGATCTCGGTGCGGATGGAAAGCCAGTTCGAGGCGGTGCTCGGCAGTCGCGCGCGCTCGGGGGAGCAGTTCGCCATCTGGGAGGCGACCTACGGCCCCGTGGCCCCGGACGGGTATCCCGCCGAGCTCTGGGACTTGGGGACCGGCACGATTCGTCGCGACGTAGCGGACTACTTCAAGGCCCACGACTACGACCTGCGCGACTATCTCGAGCGCAACTGGGCGACGCTCGGCCCCAAGCTCCGGGGCCAGCTCCACGTCGTCGTGGGCGACATGGACACCTTCTACCTCAACCTGGCCGTGTATCGGCTGGAGGCGTTCCTCGCCGGGGCCCGGCCTCCGGCCGACGCGGAGTTCGGCTACGGCCGTCCCATGAAGCCGCACGGCTGGCAGCCGTGGACCAACGCCGAGCTAATACGGATCATGGCCCGGCACATCGCCCGCCACCGGCCTCAGTAAGTGCGCGAGGCCGGGGGCGGCGTCAGTGGCCGTCCAGGACTTGGCGCACCTTGCGGGTGAGGGCCCCGGGGGTGAAGGGCTTCTGCATGAACGCCGTCCCGGGATCGAGCACCCCGTGCCGGGCGATGGCCTCGTCGGCGTAGCCGGACATGTACAGGACGCGCACGTCCGGGCGTCGCGCGAGGAGCTGGCGCATCAGCTCGCGGCCGTTCATCTCGGGCATGACGACGTCGGTGAGGAGCAGGTGGATCGGGCCGGTGTGGCGCTCGGCCAGCGCGAGCGCCTCGGCGCCCCCGGCCGCCGCGAGCACGCGATACCCCGCTTGCTCGAGCACCCTGCGCGCCAGGACGCGCACCAGCTGCTCGTCCTCGGCGAGCAGCACGGTCTCGGACCCCTCAGCGGGCGCCGCGACCGGTGCGGTGGCGGCCGCGTGCTCGAGCGGCGCCGTGACGAGCGGCAGGTACACGCGGAACGTGCTGCCCGCGCCCGGCGCGCTCTCGACCGTCACGTCGCCGCCGCTCTGGTGCACGATGCCGTACACGGTGGCGAGGCCCAAGCCGCTCCCGCGCCCCCGCGGCCCCCGCCGCCTGCGCCAGCCGCGTTCAGCGGGGCCGGTGGCGGGCGATGTGCCGGGCCATGAGCCGCATCAGCTCGGCGTTGGTCCACGGCTGCCAGCCGTGCGGCTTCATGGGACGGCCGTAGCCGAACTCCGCGTCGGCGGGGGGCCGCGCGCCGGCGAGGAACGCCTCGAGGCGATACACCGCCAGGTTGAGGTAGAAGGTGTCCATGTCGCCCACGAAGACGTGGAGCTGCCCCCGGAGCTTCGGCCCAAGGGTCGCCCAGTTGCGCTCGAGATAGTCGCGCAGGTCGTAGTCGTGGGCTTTGAAGTAGGCCGCCACGTCGCGGCGGATCGTGCCGGTCCCCAAGTCCCACAACTCGGTGGGGTAGCCGTCCGGGGCCACGGGGCCGTAGGTCGCCTCCCAGATGGCGAACTGCTCCCCCGAGCGGGCGCGACTCCCGAGCACCGCCTCGAACTGACTTTCCATCCGCACGGAGATGCGCACCTGGCCGTTGACCTCGACCTCCGCCGGCACGTCGTAGGTCATCCACTCGGCGACCGGGTGCACGAAGGCGTTCGTGTCGCTGTAGACGTCCGGGATCTCGTAGTTGCGAAAGTCGACCGGGTCGGGATAGAGCACCCAGGTGCCGCCGAAGAAGTCGGGATGGTACACCTGGAGCGCGAGCGCCTCCCACCCGCCCGTCGAGCCGCCGGTGAGCACCCGGGCCCAGGGCGCCGGGATCATGCGGAAATGCGCCTCGAGATAGGGAATGAGCTCCTGCAGCAGCGCGTCACCGTACGGCCCGTTGTTGGCCGAGTTGACGGCATAGGAGTCGTCGAAGTAGGGCGTGGGGTGCTGGAACGTGACCGCGATCAGGCGGGGGAAGGCGGGGGCGCTCCACGCCTTGAAGAACTCGAAGCCCGGCTCCCGGGCGGAGCGTTTGAGCCGCGCGGCGCGCTGCTCCGCGGTCTCGGGCTCGCTATCGGTCGTGAAGGCGAACGGCGGCCGGAAAGTGAAGTGCCCCTGCTCGTACACGGTGGGATAGCGCCGCGT
>DATBBW010000082.1:0-22074 GCA_036270795.1 Gemmatimonadales bacterium
TATAAGGCGATTTCTAGAGTGAGCGCACTCCTGGCGGAGGCCGACCGGCACGGTGGGGAGCGGCGGGGACGTCAGGCTCAGCCGGCGGGCGGCACCTCGGCGCTGCGCCCCTCGAGCATGTGCAGCACCCGCTGCAGCCGCTCCAGGGCCGCCCCCAGATCCCCCCGGAGGTCGCCGTCGAGCACGTCCGCGCCGCGCAACGAGCTGAGGAGCTGGAGCGCGTTGCGCAGATGCTCGCCCGGGGTCTCCACGGCTGGACGTCGCCCCGCGCGACCGCGCCGCTCGAGCGTGCTGCGACGCTCGGCGCCGCGCCGCCGATCGACCGCTCGGCGCCGGTCCAGGGAGACGCGTTTGAGCGCTTGCCGTCGAGGAACGGTCCGCTGGTCGACACCGCTCCGACGGTCGGGGAGCAGGCGGCCGGTCGGGGCAGTCATGCGCCAAGGGAAGGCTGGAGCACGCAGCAATTTGCGTCGGACTGACCGCTTCAGCCAGTGGCTCAGGTCGCCAGCCGTTCCGGGCAGGGACCGACCCGCCACGGCAGGGAAACCGCGCGCGCGCCCGTTGACGTATTGCTGAGTGGAACGAACGACGCGGAGCAGCGAAACGGCGCGTGCGCATTTTCACCTACCCCTGTCGCAAGAACGCCCTGGGTCGCTCGTCAGCCGTCCTCGGACCGAGCGGACACGAACCGCACGCGATTCGCTGAGGGTTTTCCCGATGCTCGCGTGTGCTGGGGAACCACATATTGAAGCGGCGCAGCCTCACGGTCTTGTTGTCCGGCGCAGATCGGGGCCTGGGATACGCCTCACGGACGCAACGACGGCGCGGGGTGTGACATGACCTACCACCAATGGTTCGGCGCGCTCCATGGGCTGCCGACGCCGACCGAGGTTCAAGGCTCGAGGAGCGGCTTCGCGGCGCGCCGCGCCCCGGCGGCGCCACGCGCTCCCCCGCCCGGTGACCCCGTCCCCGCGGCGCCCCGGGTCCAGCGACGAGGGCGTCATCCTGCTCGTCGAGGACAACGCCGACGACATTGCCCTCACGCTCCGCGCCCTGAAGCAGAGCAATGTTGCGAATGATGTGGTGGTGGCGCGCGACGGGGCCGAGGCGCTGGAGTATCTGTTCGGGACCGGGCGCTACGCCGGGCGCGATCCGCACGCTGTGCCCCGATTGGTCCTCCTCGACTTGCAGCTGCCCCAGGTGAACGGGCTCGAGGTCCTGAAGCGGCTCCGGGCCGACCCGCGCACCCGGCTCCTGCCCGTGGTCATCCTCACCTCCTCCGCCGAGGACGAGGACCGGGTGAATGGGTATCAGCTCGGTGCCAACAGCTACGTCCGCAAGCCGGTGGATTTTGCGCGGTTCGTCGAGGCCACGCAGCAGCTCCGCATGTACTGGCTGGTCTTCAACGAGCCGCCCCCCGCGCCCCGCCCCGGCTGATATGGGGATCCCGCTGCGCCTGCTGATCGCCGAAGACGCCGAGGACGACGCGCGCCTGGTGGTGCGCGAGCTCGAGCGGGGCGGCTACGAGCCGACCGTCGAGCGCGTCGAGACCGCAGCCGCCATGCAGGCGGCGCTCGACCGCAACAACTGGGACCTGGTGATCGGCGACTACAGCATGCCCCATTTCAGCGGCCCGGCCGCGCTCGCCTTGCTGCGGGAGCACGATCCCGATACCCCCTTCATCTTTGTCTCAGGCACGATCGGGGAAGACGTCGCGGTCGAGGCGATGAAGGCCGGCGCCCAGGACTACCTCATCAAGGGGAACCTGCGGCGGCTGATCCCCGCGATTCAGCGCGAGCTCCAGGACGCCGATGTCCGGCGCGAACGGCGCCGCGCCCAACGGGCGTTGCTCGAGCGGGCCCGCCTGGCGGAACTCACGGCGGAGGTGGGCGCCGCTCTCTCCCTGGGGCTCGCTCTGCGCCCGACGCTGCAACGCTGCGCCGAGGCGTTGGTCCGCCACCTCGACGTGGCGTTCGCACGTATCTGGCTCCTGAACGAGGCCACGAACACGCTCGAGCTCGAGGCCAGTGCCGGGATGTACACCCACATCGACGGCGCCCACAGCCGCGTGCTGGTGGGCCGCGCAAAGATCGGGCGGATTGCCGAGCAGCGACGCCCGCAACTCACGAACCAGGTGGTCGGCGACCCGGACGTCACGGACCAGGCGTGGGCCCAGCGTGAGGGGATGGTGGCGTTCGCGGGCTACCCGCTGCTCCTGCAAGACCGTCTCCTCGGGGTCATGGCAATGTTCGCGCGCCACGCCCTGTCGGAGTTCGTGCCCAAGGCCCTCGCCTCCGTCTCGAGTGCGGTGGCGGTCGGTGTGGAACGCAAGCGGGCCGAGGCGGCACTGCGCCAATCGGAGCAGCGCTTCGCGAAGGTGTTCGCGGCGAGCCCGATCGGGATCGCGATCAGCACGCTCGCCGACGGGCGTTACCTCGACGCCAACGACGCGTTCGTGCGTCTGGTGGGCCGGACCCGCGACGAGGTGCTGGGCCACACGACCGTCGAGCTCGGGATCCTGTCCACGGCCGCGGACCGGGCGGCCATCCTCGGGCGGATGGAGAGCGGCTCGGCGCACGACCTGGACGTGACGCTCCGGGCCAAGGACGGGAGCGCGCGCCACGTGCTCTGCTCGCTCGAACAGATCGACATCGGCGGCGAGCCGTGCCTGCTGGCCCTGGTGCATGACGTCACCCAGGCGCGGCTCCTCGAGCAGCAGCTGCGCCAGTCGCAGAAGATGGAGGCGGTCGGCCGACTCGCCGGCGGGGTGGCGCACGACTTCAACAACCTGCTCACGGTGATCACGAGCTACTGCGACCTGCTGCTGGATAGTTTCGCGCCCGACGATAGCCGGCGGGCGGACGTCGGAGAGGTACGCAAGGCCGCCGATGGCGCCGCCGGCCTGACGCGCCAGCTCCTGTCCTTCAGCCGGCAGCAAGTGCTGCAGCCCCGCGTGCTCGACCTGAATGCCAGCGTGCGCAACACCGAAAGCCTCTTGAAGCGGCTGCTCGGCGAGGATGTGCAGCTCGTCACCACGCTCGCCTCCGGGCTGGGCATGGTGAAGGTGGACCCGAGCCACCTGGAGCAGATCATCATGAACCTCGCGGTGAACGCCCGCGACGCCATGCCCGAGGGCGGTCGCGTGACGCTCGAGACCGCCAACGTCGAGATGGACGAGGTGTACGTGCGCGGCCACGCCACGGCCCAACCGGGTCGCTACGTCGTGCTCGCGGTCTCGGACACGGGCATCGGCATGGACGAGGCGACCCAGGCCCGCATGTTCGAGCCGTTCTTCACGACCAAGGAGCCCGGCAAGGGCACCGGCCTGGGCCTCGCCACGGTGTATGGGGTCGTGAAGCAGGCGGGCGGGTTCATCTGGGTGTACTCGGAACCGGGCCGGGGCGCGAGCTTCAAGGTCTACCTGCCGCGCGTGGACGAGCCGGCCGATGCCCCCGCCGCCCCGCCAACCGGGCCGGCGCCGCGCGGCACGGAGACCGTGCTCCTCGTGGAGGACGCAGCCGCGGTGCGCACCGTCACGCGCCAGGTGCTCGAGCGCCAGGGCTACACCGTGCTCGAGGCTCCGAGCGGCGACGTGGCGCTGCAAATCGCCGCCAAGCACCACGGCCCGATCCACCTGCTCCTGACCGACGTGGTGATGCCTGGTGTGAGCGGGCGGCAACTGGCCGAGCGGCTGGTCGGACTGCGGCCCGAGATCGTGGTGCTCTACACCTCGGGCTACACCGACGACGCCGTGGTGCGGCACGGGGTCCTCGAGGCCGGGGTCGCCTACCTCCAGAAGCCGTTTACGGCGGACCGCCTGGCGCACCGGGTGCGCGAGGTCCTGGGCCCGCGGCGCGACGCCTAGCACGCCCCGGCACCCGCGCCATGGCCCGCATCCTGGTTATCGACGACGAAGTGCAGCTCCGGGGAGTGGTGCGCCGCATCCTCGAGCGCGCCGGCCACGACGTGGTGGAAGCGGGCGACGGCGACGAGGGGCTGAAGCGGCACCGGGAGCACGGGGCCGATCTCGTGCTCCTGGACATCTTCATGCCGGGGCGCGACGGGATCGAGCTGATCCGGGACCTCCGGGCCGAGGCGCCGGAGACGAAAATCGTCGTGATGTCCGGGGGCGGCCGCCGAGGCAACCTCGACCTGCTCGACGACGCCCGCATGCTCGGGGCGTCGCGCTCGCTGCGCAAGCCGTTCGAGCTCGCCGCGCTCCTCGCCCTGGTGCGGGAGATGCTGGGCGAGCCCCCCGCCCCCTGACGCGCCAGCCCCAACCCACCGCGCAGAGCGCTGACCCCGAAACCGCTGTCCGACTGAACTCGTAGCAGGGAGCGAGGTCCGCTCAGCGCACGGATCAATCCTGAGGACCGCCGCCGCGGTATGCAGCGGTCGCAGGCGGCGTGCCGGGCAAGGGAGGATTTCATGTCGAGTCGCCGTGCCCCATGGCGGGCCTGGCCCCGCAGGGGAACCGGTCTTCTGCTCCTCGTCGTGAGCGTGCTCGCGGCGCGCCTCAACGCACAAGGGACGCTCACCCGCGAAGACTCGATCCGCGCGCTCGAGACGGCCCGAGCGCAGGCGCTCCTCAAAGCAGACACGACCACGCTCTCGCGGCTCGTGGCCGATGACTTCACGGAGATCTCGCGCCTTGGCACGCTCCGCACCAAGGCGGACAACATGCGCGAGATCGCGACTGGCGCACTCCGACTCACGGCGGTGCGGTACGACAGCCAGACGGTGCGCCTCTATGGGGAGGTGGCGGTGCTGCAGGGTCTGGCCGACAACACCGGCACGTTTCGGGGCTTCCCGTTCAGCGGGAGGATCCGCTATACCCGGGTGTTCGTGCGCCGGGACGGGCGGTGGCAGGCGGTCGCGATGCAGCAGACCAGCATCCCGTAGGGCACGCCGGGCCGCAGCACTCCCCGCGCCAGGGAACCTGCCGCGGCCTAGTGCGCCGCGTGGTGGTGCGGCATGTTCACCGGGACTGGGGGTCACCCGCTGGCACTCGGGCTGCGAGGACTCTGCGGGTCGCTCGTAGCCTCAGCACACGCTAGGCGGCGCAGGACGACCATCAGCCTCACACCTCCGCCTGCAGAGGTCGCATGAACCCTGACGCCATCTTTCTCGTCCTTCCCCTCGTGGCCATCATCTGCGTCACGGTGCTCAAGCTCGGCCGGCTCCGCGCGAGCAGGGATGGCCAGTCGTTGCCGGCCGACGTCGCCGCGCGGCTCGAGGGGCTCGAACAGGACGTGCGTGCCCTGCAGCACGAGTTGGGTGAGACCCAGGAGCGTCTCGACTTCACCGAACGCCTGCTCACCAAAGCGCGAGAGGAGAAGCGCGTGGGTGGCTGAGCACGTGCGCGGCGTGTCGCGTCCGTGCCAAGGCCTGCGCCTACGACCTGGACAACCGGCCACGGCGATGGGATTGCCGCCCTGCCCCGGCGCCCCGCCCCGTGGAGAGAACGCCGATTCGGGCGATGCCATAGATTTCGACGAGGCGATGAAGCAGTGACATCGCGACTGTGCAAGGCGTGTCGGTGTGGCAAGCAAGTCAGCAGGTGTGGGAACTCCCAAAGGAGCTAGCACATGGATCAAAATGACTCGGATGTGATGCCGCCCAGCAGACTCGCGACGGCGCTCAAGTGGGGGCTCGGGTTGGTGGGCCTTGCCGTATTCTCCCGGTTGATCATGTCGGCGGTCGTGGGGCTGCTCGGGCTAGCGATCTTCGCGATCGTGGGCCTGGCATGGATCAAGTTCGCTCCTGCCATCGCCACGATTCTCGCTGATCTGGCGCTGAAGTTGCTGAAGGCGGAGGCGACGAGGAACCCGATCGAGGCTCTGCAGAATCTGTACGCCGATAAGACTCAGGAACTCCACGACGCGGACACCGCCATTGAGGAGTTCTCGGCTGGGCTCATGGACTATGACAGCTCGCTCAAGAAGTTCAAGCAGCGTCAGGATGTTACCGATGAGGAGGTCCAGGAGTGGCAGGCGGATAGCGACAAGCAGCACGAACTCCTCACGGCGATGCTGGAGGGGCAGCGGGAAGCCAGAGTCCAGCTCCAGTCGCTCCAGTTGAGCATCGGCAAGGCCGAGGACATGTACAAGATGGCTCTGCAGCTGCGCAAGGTGACCGAGTTGGCCGGCAGGAACAAGTCCGAAGTCTACCAGGAGATCCGGCAGAAGGTGGCCTTCGATGCCGTGCAGCATCAGGTCAACCGGTCCTTTGCTTCCCTCAACATGGCGCTGGCTCGGCGCTCGGAGCATCTGGCCCCGCCATCCAGTTCGACCGCTCCGCAGGTCCAGGCGCGGATTCCTGTGCCGCGAAAGGGGAACTCATGACGAGGTTCAGGATCATCGCAGGACTCGTGCTCCTGGGATTGCTCGTCTTCGGTTATCTGTCCCAGTCGAGTTCGAGCACTCCCACGCGTGCGAAGCCGGACCAAGGCATACGGCTTCAATAGCGGTACCACGCAGGCAACGAGAAGGGAGAAGTACATGAAGCGCAGTTGCAGCTGGGTCGTAGCGATCGCACTGGCGATCGGGATGCTGGCACCTCCAGCGTCAGGGCAAACCCGCGACACCTTGATCTTCGCCTATGCGAGTGGCAGCGGCACGTACGCCGCGATGACGAAGGAGGTTCGCGACGTCTGCAAGGACGAGATCACGATCGTCGAGGGCACGTCCCCCACGATCGGTGGCGCGACGACCAATCTCGAAGCGTTGATGAACAACAAGGTGTCGGCCGCCTTGATGCACTCAGACGTGGTCTACGCACGGGCCCAGGCCGATCCGGCGGTCAGGAAACTCCAGACCCTGGTGGCGCTTTACCCCGAGGATATCCATGTGCTGGTCCTGCGTAACTCGCGGACCAAGCACTTTCTCAAACGGATCGAATTCACCACACTCTCCGACCTCGCCGGGTACAAGGTTGGCGCGGCAGGTGGTGGAGTGATAACGGCGAGGATCCTGACAGGTCAGGGCGAAGGCCACTTCGACGTGGTCGAGCTCGCCAGCGGCAAGGAAGTCCTTCCGGCGCTGGACGCTGGGGATATCCAGGCCGCCATCTTCGTCGGCGGTGCCCCCCTGCCGAACCTGGAGAAGTTGACCGCCGACCAGTACAAGCTGATCCCCATCGGCGAGACCATCTCGAGTCACCTTACGGGCGTCTACCGTCCGACGATTATCAACTACACGAATCTCAACAGCGGCGACATCAAGACCATGGCGCCGACGGCGATCGTGCTGACTCGCAAGTACACGATCCCGAAGCTGGTGAGGCCGCAGGCTACGTTCCGGAACTGCTTCTACTCGCACTTGGACGAGTTGCAGCAGACGCCGGGGAAGCATCCGAAGTGGCAGCTAGTGCTGCCGCCGAGTGATCCGAACTACCGTGGGCCGTGGGAGTGGTACGAGATCCCCACGATCCCCGCACGGCACTAGACTCTACCGCATGTACGACCCGTGGCGTGCCCCGGCACGTGGAACACCGGTGATGCGTGGCGGTAGGAACCAAGTGGCTTCCGTTGGCCCGCGGGACACCGAGTCACGGCCGTAGTCGATAATCAGGACATCGCCTCCGTGGGCCGCGCGTTACGGAGGGCGCCATTGAATGAGCAGCGATGGCATTACTTGCCGAACCACTGAAGCCGGATCGCTCGTTCCTGTGGCGGAGAACGTCCCACACGATACCGCCACGAGTCTGGTGAATGGGGAATAGGAGCCCTCCCCGCAGCTGCCTGAGACCGCTCCCAGACACGTTCGTTACCGGCCCGAGACCTGGACGCCCTAGGTTGCGGCTGTCCCTTCCGGTCGCGGCCGAAGTGTGACGGCGCTTCGCCCGACCACCCAACCCCGGGGAGTAGCCAGCCCCGGGGCTTGGCGTTTCACAGGGGGGAGGCTCGCGCCGAACGGCGTTTGGGCTGCGACCGGCCGCTGCCCCACCCGCTGCAACCCGTTCGCCCCGTGCGTATCGTTACGGGAGGCCGTCGTTGCCCCACCGTCTCTTCGAGAGGACTTCATGCGCACCAGTCTCCTGTCCACCGGGCTGGCTCTCGGCCTGTCCGGCGCCGCCACGATCGCGGTCGCCCAACGGCCCACCGGGATTGTCGGCGCCTATGTGCCGCCCCGAACCTGGCCCCAGGAGCCGCGGCGTTTCGACCTGCTGCACCAGCGGATCGAGCTGCGGTTTGACCTGCCGCACCGCGCGCTGTTCGGGACCGTGACGACGCGACTCGCCATCACCGTGGCCCGGACCGACACGCTACGCCTCGACGCCGAGCACCTCACGATCGACCGCGCGACCGACCCGAAGGGCCGCGCGCTCCGCTTCCTCGCCGACACCGAGCACGTCACTGTTCGCCTGCCCCGCCCCGCGGCGGTGGGCGACACGGTGGAGTTCACGCTCCAGTACCACGGGTTGCCCGAGCGGGGGGTGTACTTCGTGCCGCGCAAGAACGTGATCTGGAGCCAGGGCGAAGCCACCGAGACGCGCGCCTGGGTCCCCACCTACGATGCCCCGAACGACAAGACGACCTGGGAGTTCCTCGTCACCGCGGACACGGGGCTCAAGGTGCTCTCGAACGGGCGGCTGGTAGGCGTGACGCCGGTCGCCGGCGGGAAACAGAACGTGTGGCACTGGGCCCAGGAGAAGCCCGCCTCGACCTACCTCTATTCCGTCGTCGTGGGGCCGTTCACGGTCCTGAAAGACCAGTGGCGTGGCATTCCGGTCGAGTACTGGACCTATCCCGACACCGTGAACGCCGCGTGGCGCAGCTTCGGTGAGACGCCCGCCATGATCGAGCTCTACTCCCAGCTCTTGGGCGTGAACTTTCCCTGGGACAAATACGACCAATCCATCATTCCCGACTTCACGTATGGCGGGATGGAGAATGTGTCGGCCACGACACAAACCGATCTCGTACTGCACCCCGCTGCGGACGAACCGGGCGGCGGTCGCGGTCTCGTGGCGCACGAGCTCGCCCACCAGTGGTTCGGCGACCTGACGACCACCGCCGATTGGGCCGACATCTGGCTCAACGAAGGCATCACGACCTACATGGAGTCGGTGCAGAACGAGAAAACGCGCGGGTGGGACGCCGGCCAGCTGTCTTGGTGGCAACAGCAACAGCAGGCGATGGGCGCCGACCGCAACGAACAACGACCGCTCGTGTGGGGTCAGTACAGGGGTTCGGACCCGATCGTGCTGTTCTTCAGCGGCCACGTCTATCCCAAGGGCGCCCAGCTCGCCCACCAGCTGCGGCGGCTGCTGGGGGATTCGCTCTTCTGGGCGGGGATGCACCGCTTCCTCGTGGACAACGCCTACAAACCGGTGACGACCCCCGATTACGCGATCGCGATGGAGCGCACCTGTAACTGCGACCTCGACTGGTTCTTCGACCAGTGGGCGTACGGGATCGGGTATCCCGTGGTGCACTTCACCCGGCGCTGGGATCCGGCCGCGCGCGCGCTCGACGTCACGGTCGAGCAAACGCAGCCGATCGACTCGCTGCACCCCCTGTTCCGCTTCCCGGCGACGCTGCGCATCACCACGCGCGACGGGGTCGTGCGCCACACCATCCTGGTGACGAAGCCGCAAGAGACGTTCCGCATCGCTCTCACGACCGAGCCGCTCGCGTTCCGGTTCGACGAGGGGGGCTGGCTGCTCGGCAAGGTGACGGGCGATCAGACGCTGGCCGAGCTCGCCGCCATGGCGATGCACGACCTCGAGTGGGGGGCGCGGAACTGGGCGTTGCGACAGCTCGGCGACCAGACGGACTCGGTGACGGCCGCGGCGCGCCGCTTCATCGTGCTGAACGAGCACTCCGACTGGCTGCGGGCCGTCGCGTTGCACCAGATGGCGCACGATTCGAATCCCGCGTCGCTCAGTGTCGTCCGGTCGGCCCTGCACGATCCCGCGCCCGACGTGCGCGGCGCGGCCTTGCGCGCGCTGCGCCCGTTCGACCCAGGGGCTGCCGCCCTCGCCGCGCAAGAGATCGTCGGCCACGACCCGAGCAACGCCGTGCGCGAGACGGCGCTCGAGATACTCGCCCAAGTGAAGGGACGGGACGCACTCCCCGTGCTGGTGGCGGCCACCGGGCCGCTCGAATCGAACGACGTGCGAATCACGGCGGCGCGTCAGCTGCGCCAGTTCCGGGACGCCGGCGCGGAGGACGCCCTGGTGCGGCTCACCGCCCCGAGCGAACCCCGAGACCTGCGCGGCGCGGCGCTACGCGACCTCGCCCAGACCGGTGACAGCGCCCGTGCCGCGGCCACCGCCGCAGGGTTACTGGACGACGCCGACCCACTGCTCGCGGCGCAGGCAGTCCAGGTGCTCGCCCAGGTGGGGGGCACGGCCGGCAAAGCGCGCCTCCAGGATGCGCTCAAGCGCGAGACGCGTGTCACCGTGCGGAGCGCGGAAGCGGGAGCCGTGGGAGCACACTGAGGTAGCTCGGCACGACGCCCGGCGCCGGGGTGCGTGGGGACTCTCGAGGTCCTGTGCCCCGGCGCCGGGCGGACCACGGGCCGTCGCCGGATGCCCACACTACTCATCACGGGAGAGACCATGGCGACTGCGGAACTGACCTATCTCTACGCGTTGGCGGCGCTGTCGGTCTCCTTCGTCGGATTCTCCACCCTCCTCATCGTCTTCCGCCAATCGGTGGGCGGCCGCCTGACGAGCTATGACACGTACTTCGTGCTCTCGTTCATGGAGGCTGGCTTCATCGTCATCGCGGGCGCGTTGCTGCCGCCCATGTTGTGGTTCAGCGGCCTGCCACCCCAGACCGTATGGCGCGTCGCCAGCCTGCTCACGGCGCTCCCGATTCTGCTGTTCGTCGCCACGGTTCCCAGGCGGCGCCGGGTGGCGACCCAGGGCCCGATGCCCCTCTTTATCCGCGTGCTCTTAGGACTGCAGGGCCTCGCCGGGATCAACCTGGTCGTGTCGGCGCTCGGGGGACCGATCGTCCCCGGGGTGGCTCCCTACGCCGCGGTGCTCACGGTGATGCTCTTTACCTCGGGCATCGCGTACCTCCTGGCTCTGAACGTGATCCTTCCGGGGCTCACCGACTAATGCACTCCCGCGCTGACGCGGCCACTCTAACCCGGTTACTCGATCCATGATGCGCTCGATCGTCATACTCGCGGGAACCTTGAGCTCACTCGTCGCTGCCCTGCCGGGTCAGGGGAAATTCCCGCCCGACTCGTTCACCAACCTGAAGGTGCTGCCCAAGAACATCGACCAGCGGACGCTGATCACCACGATGCGCGGGTTCGCGCTGGCCCTCGGCGTGCGCTGCACCTATTGCCACGTGGGTCGGGAGGGGGCCCCGCTCGACTCGGTGAACTTCGCGAAGGACGATAAGCGCACCAAAAAAGTGGCGCGCGTGATGTTGCATATGGTGATGCACATCAACGAGGAGCATCTGAAAGAGGTCCCCGAGCGGCCGCGCCCGCTGCTCGAGGTGCGCTGCGCCACCTGTCACCGGGGCGTTGCCCGGCCGCGCTTACTGGACGACGAGCTCACCCTGATGCTCGCCGACAGCGGCCTCGACGCCGCCGTGCGACGCTACCGCACGCTCCGGGAGCGCTACTACGGCAGCGGCTCCTACGACTTCCGCGAGTTCGTGCTGAGCGAGGTGGCCCGCATGGAGGCGCGCGCCGGCCGTACCGATAACGCCCTCGGGCTGTTACGACTCAATGCGGAATACAACCCCGCCTCAGCCGACATCCCGCTGACGCTGGGCGAAGTGTACCGACAACGCAAGGACACCGCGGCTGCGATCGCGAACTACCAAGCGGCACTGGCGAAGGACTCGACGTTGATGATCGCCCGCCAACGGCTGGCCGAGCTGATGGGGAGGTCCGGGCCCTCGCCTCACTAGCCGATCGGCGTCCCCTGCGGCACGCGGCAGGGGACGCGAGGCGCCGCGCGAACGCTTACGTCGGTACGGGCTCTAGGAGCAGATCGGCCGAGACATGCAACAGCTGGCGCAGCCCCTGGATTTGCGAGATGGAGAGACGCCGCTTTCCGGCGAAGAACTCTGATACCCGGCTGCGTCCGCCGAGGATGGGTGAGAGCGCGGCTCGGGACATCCCCTGCTGCTCAAGGAGAAAGTCGACAACGGCCTGAGGCGTCACCGTATCGCCAAGAGGATAGTGTTCCTCATCGTACGCCTGGACGAGCAGCGTAAGCAGCTCCAGGCGATCGCCCTCCGGCGTCTCCGGGGCCGCGTCCTGATCGAGGAGCGCGTCAATCTCCGCTACCGCTGCGTCGTACTCCTGCTCCGTACGCAGAACGTGCGGCGTCGACAGGTCAAGTCGCTGCATCCTTTCTGCCATGACATCCCTTTCTCGCTGTGCGAATCGCAACTGCGAAGGCTCCGCGACCGGGTAGGGCCCCCTGCGACGTTCGTCTGACCAGCGGTCGTACTCGGTGTGGGTGAAGATCTCCCGGATCCACACGCGGCCGAGGTTGGTCGCTGTAGCGTAGCGCACCGTCGCAACCAGTCGGTACTTGTTTCCCGCCATGTTAAAGATCGTCAAACCTTGTCCCAAGAAACGCGCCGTAGGAAACACGGCCCGTAGCGTCTCGGGGCTTGTGAATCGCTCCGCCTTGAGCGCGCGGTACCACGTGTGCAGTGGCGCTCCGGCGTCCGCATGCCGCTGCGCGAATTTGATGAGCCGCTTCCGGGTGATGACGTGCATTGCCTCGTGGCTCCATGCATTCCCCTTGCGTTGCATGCGCCTTCGGGCTGTTCCCTATATGGGAACTCAAGCACCCAATATGGGAACGTTCGCGGCACAAGTCAAGCAAGTGTTCCGAGGCGCTGCAAGGGTTTATGCCGTGTAACCCCGGACCGCGTGGGGGGCGTAGGGGGCCTCGAGCGACGCCTGCTCGTCCGGGGTGAGGCTGAGCTCGAGCGCGCGCAGCGCCGCCTCGAGGTGCTCGAGCTTGGTGGCCCCGACGATCGGGGCGACGACCCCGGGGCGGCCGAGCAGCCACGCCAGCGCGATCTCGCCCATGGAAACGCCGCGCGCGTGCGCCACGCGCTCGACGGCGTCCACCACCTCCCAGTCGCTGGGATGGTCGTACAGGCGCGGAGAGTAGTCGTCGCTCCCCGCTCGGGTGGTGCCACCACTGCGTACCTGGGCGTCGGCGGGCCGCGGTCGCGTGAGCAGGCCGCGCGCCAACGGACTCCAGGGGATGAGGCCCACACCGGCAGCGCGGCACAGCGGGATCATGTCCCGCTCCTCCTCACGATACAGCAGGTTGTAGTGGTTCTGCATCGAGATGAACCGGGCCCAGTCGTGGCGCTCGGACGCGGAGAGGGCAAGCGCCATGCGCCAGGCCCCGCCGGAACTCGCGCCGATGTAGCGGACTTTGCCGCTGTGGACGAGATGGTCCAGCGCCGCGAGGGTCTCGTCGATGGGCACCGCGGCGTCGAACCGGTGGATCTGATAGAGGTCGATCGTATCCACCCCGAGCCGGCCCAGACTCGCTTCGCACCCCTGCACGATGTGCTTGCGCGACAGGCCCCCCATGTTCGGACGCTCAGTCATGGGAAAGTGGACCTTGGTCGCGAGCACGATTTCCTCCCGCCGCGCGAGCTCTCGCAGCGCACGGCCCGTCACCTCCTCGCTCCCACCGAGGGAGTACATGTCGGCGGTGTCAAAGAAGTTGATGCCCGCTTCGAGCGCGCGCCGAAAGAACGGGCGCGCCGCCTGCTCGTCGAGCACCCAGGGCCGCCAGCCCGGGCTGCCGTAGCTCATGCAGCCGAGCGCCAAACGCGAAACCGTCAAGCCGCTGTGACCGAGCTGCGCATATCGCATGACCGACATTGGCGCGTGCCAGGGAATCGGGCAAGTGCGGAGGCAGCGCAGCCCTCGGGGAGGCCCACGCAACGCCGGTCCAGATGATCGTCCGTGAACCGCCTCACCCGCCGATGATCACCGCCTCCAAGCGAGGCTCAAGCCGCCGCCGAAGAACCCGGCCAGACGCTCGGCTTCCTCCCCGACCGCGCGCCGCACCCACCCCGCCGCCTTGACGAACGGCTCGATCACGACGGCGACGCGGCTGCCCTTGATGTCGTGCCGCCAAATGCCGGCCATGACCCCATTCACGAGCAGCACAGGCGAAATCCAGCCTTGCGGCCGGTACACGCGGCGCCGAAAGTCGCCGGGCAACAGGTGCGCCGCGTGTCGAGAGGCGGCGACCACGTACTGATCGAACGCGGGGAGCAGGCGAACCGACCGGGTGGGCGCGAGCTCGCGCGCCTCGCGGGCGTTGGCGGCGAGCATCCAGGCAGGCTCGCCGTCCACCTGCACCGCGCACGCCTCGTCCTCGAGCGCCGCGATCCACTGCCGCGCGCTCGCTACGCCGCCCCCGCCCCACCAGCGCGCCATATCGTGGTAGGTGGCGGGACCGTAGGTCCCCAGGAAACGTCGCGCGACCGCCGCCGTCGCGTCCGGATCACGCGGCCGCGCGGCGGCGGCGAGCCACGTCTCGGGGCAGGTGAACTGCACCCGCTGCCCCACGCTCGGCCCAAAGCACAACTGGCCGGCGAAGGCAGCCGGCTTGAGGATCGTGCCCCAGCTGTTGAGCGCGACCTTCTTGGCAAACGCGGCCGACTTGGTGCGTCGCGCCACTTCGCGCACCAGTTCGTCGCGCGTCAGCACGCGTCCCTCGAGCGCGGCGGCAACCGCGTCGGTGAGGCGGTCGAGGTCGTCGAGCGTGAGCCCGAAGCGCCGCCAGAACGCGGGGCGCCGATAGCGCGGATTAGTGCTGAGCGCGGAGTGCCACAGGGGCAGCTCGGCGGCGGGCAGCAGGTGTAGCGTGCCCCGCATCGCCCACGTCTTGACGAGGGTGCGTTCCTCCCACAGAGCGCGCTGAACCGCCCCTCGCTTAAGCCCTTCGACCCTGGCCCACGCGGTCAGCTCGGCCGATGACAGGACCTGCGCATGCAACCCACACAGCCGGCTGGCGACGGCGAGCAGGCTCCCGACGGGCGCGCGCTGCTCGAGATGGTGGCGGCGGACGCGCCACGCCGCCGCCCGCCGCCAGGTCAGCTTCAGCACTTCGCGCTCCATCGGACGAGTGATGTCGCCGCGGGATGCAGCTGCCATCGCTGGCCCCAGCGGCTCTGAGTGGTGCGACGAACTCGAAAGCACGATGGCGTTGCAGCAGGGAATCTAGCGCCGCGACGCGGGGGCTGCGGCAGGCGAAGCTCAGAACCGGAAGCTCACGCCGCCATAGAGCTCGTTGTTGCCGTCCACGCCCCCGCGCTGCCGGGTGGCGGACAGCATGACGTACCAGGCGCGCGCCAGCGTCACGTCAACGTTGGCGCCCACCCAGCTCACGACGACATGGGTGGGCGTGCCCTGGAGCTCGTGCTCGGCGCGCACGCCACCGGTGAGCTCGCAGCGCAAGGGGCTGGCCGGCTCCACGCTCGCGGCCGCCGAGCTGAGCCACCCGTCGTTCTGCGGGTTGGTGTAGTACGTGACCCGCGTCCGGAGGCTCGCGCCGAGCCCGGGCAGTCGGCTGGCCGCGAACGAGGCGGTATAGGCATTCGCATGGCCGGCGGCGCCGCCACTGCTCGAATGCGCATCCATACCCACGCGGTAGCGCCGCGTGAGCTCCAGCCAGCCGCCCACCCAGGCGCCCTGTCGGTACGTATCGTCGAACGCCGTCTCCGGGTTCACGACGTCTCGGTATAGCCGCACATTGTGGCGGTTGTCGAAGCCGCCGTCCAGCGTGAGGGTCGCCGTCGCCCGGTAGCGCACCATGGCGAACGTGCTCGTCAGCGACACCGGTTTCATCCCCGGCAGCAGTTTCCACGGCCGGTAATAGTCGAGCTCCTGCGTAAGGAAGCCGGACACGCGCGCGCCGAAATAGGATCCCTGCAGGAACGCGAATTCGCGGTTGGCGTGCATGTCCTGATAGGAGCCGCTCGCCCCCAGGGTCACCGACCATGGGGCGGCGGCCCCGAGCGAGCTGTGACGCTGCAGGTAGCCTCCGCCCTCGACGATCGCACCCGAAAAGCCGAGCTGCAGCGGCTCGGGTTGCGTGCCGGTGAAGAGGCCCATGGTCCAGGTCGGCCCGGTCTGCTCGGCCATCACGCCGTCGAACAAGCCCACCGAGGCCAGGTTACCGGAGATCTGGCGCCCCACGGTGAAGCGCCGCAGCGAGCCCAGCGCCGTGTACGCGACCGCCGCCTGATACACACGGTTCCGCCCATACGCGACCGCGCTCCCATCGGCCTGGATCGTGTAGGTCCGCCGCGTGCGGACGTCGACGGCGAGGTCGAGCTGGGGCGCGCCCGGCAGCGCGCCATCGAGCCGCAGGTCGAGCGCGGGCTGGGAAACCTGGGCGCCGGTGCCGTCCTGTTGCTGCACGAAGAAGTACTCCACGCCCACCCGACCCCGCAGCCCCGGCCGCGATGGGCGCCCGGGCCCTGCGGGCGGCGCGCTGGTCCGCCGCGTAGCCACGACGCCTGAGTCCCGCGCCGGCGCGGCGGCCACGAAGCGCACCGAGTCCCCGACGACGAGCGCGGTCGTGGCGCTCACGATGTCGCACGCCGCCCGGTGCGACGCCAGGAACGCGACCCGCAGCACCGCGATCGTCGCCCCACCCCGCACCACGTCCGCCCGAGCCGCGTCCCGCAAGCCGTCCTCGCTGCCGGCGTCGAGGTAGGCGGTCGCGCTGGTGAGGTAGGTGATATGCGCCAGCTTGGTCCGGCCCGCCCCCGGCGCCTGCCCGGCAGCCGGGTGCGTAAGAGCGACGATGCCCAGGAGCCACGCCGCCGCCCGCCCGCCGCCGCTCAACGCCCGTGGCACTGGTAGCAATTCGTGCTGTTCCACACGTAGCCGCTCACGCGCCCCACGTGGATCGGATCCGTCTGGGCCTGCGTATGGCAGCTCGTACACACGAAGTTCACATAATTCGGCTGCGTGGTGTGACAGTCGACGCACTGCTGGGCCGAATGATGCGGCACCTGGAACCACGTGTGGGCGAACGTCGCCCCTCTCCAGCCCGGGGCAGTGGTGTGGCAGGTCTCGCACGCCGTGCTGAACCACGGGGTCGCATGAATCGGGTTGGTGGTGGTGGCGTAGGCCTGCTGATGACACGCCACGCACGCCGTGCTCTTGGTCGCATACAACCCGTCCCCGTGACACTGCTGGCACGTCACGGTCAGGTGCGCGCCGGTGAGTGGGAAGCGCGTCGCCGAGTGATTGAAGCGGCCGGCGCTGGCCCACAGCGTGGCCGCGTGACACTGGCTGCAATCGTGCGAGAACCCACCCGCCACGTGGTCGGGATTCTTCGCCGTCTGGAACTGCGCCAGGTGACACTCGATGCACTGCGTGGGGAGATTCACGAACGTCAGCCGGCCCTGCGGCATGGGCGTGTGACAGGTCTCGCAATCGACGGTGACGTGCGACCCGCTGAGCGGGAACCGGGTCAGCTGGTGCGCCCGTACCATGAGGGAGCGGTCGAGGAAGGTGCGCGGCGTGTGGCAGCGGGCGCAGTCGCTGCCCAGCTCGCCGTGGTGCACGTCCTTGTGACACGAGGCGCAGTCGCTCGGCGCGCCATGGAAGTCGAGCGACGCATGGCACGAGCGGCAGGCGGCCTGGGCGTGCGCCCCCGCGAGCACGAAGCCGTGCTTCGCGTGATCGAACTGCGACGTGATGTGCGCCGGCGTCCAGCCCTGGGCACTATGGCACACGGCGCACGCCTCCTGCAGCTTGCCGTGCGGATTCCCGGTCGCTTGCTGCGCAGCGGTCGCGCGCGCCGTGAGCGCCAGCGCCACGCCGAGGAGGAGGCGGGTCGGTCTCATGAGCCCCTCCGGAGATCCTTGTGGCACGCCTCGCACTTGCCCGAGACGGGGCGGTAGATCACGACGCTCTTGCCATTCGCATCGCGGCTCGTCGGGTGGCATTGGTTGCACGGCACGCCGGCGTGCGCACCCTTGAGCGAGAAGGTGGCGTCGTGATCGTGATCGAAGCGGGTCGCGGGCCGGAAGGTATCCACGCCATGGCAGCTCTGGCACGCGCCGCGATCGAGGCGCACCGCGAACTGCCGGCCGTGCGGCGTGGCGTGGCAGCCCTCGCACCCGCCCCTCGGCGCCGCGAAGAGCAGCGGAGCGGCCGCCCAGCGCACCAGCACGAGCGAGGACGTCGTCCCGGCGTGCTTCATCTCGGCGTGGCAGTCGACACAGGGCACCGCGGCGTGAGCGCGCTCGAGCGGGAACTTGTAGCGCTTGTGGGCCGCGATGTCGACCGTCGAGGGCCGGAAGGTCTTCTCGCCGTGGCAGTCGATGCAGCGGGGGTAGCGCCCCTCGTGCGGATCGACGTGGCACGCCGCGCACTCGACTTCCTTGAGCTTGAACGCCACCCCGGCCTTCCCAATCGCCTGCAGGCCGGGGAGCGGCGGCAGGTGTTGGCGCTCGGGCCCGTGGCAGGTATGGCACGCGATCTCCGCGTGGCGCCCCTCGAGCCGGAATCGCAGCGCCTGATGCGCCGCCACTGTGAACGTGCTGGGCGTCCAGCCCGCGAGGGTGTGACACGCGCTGCACGCGCCGCGGTCGGCCCGGCCCGCGAGTTGCGCGCCGTGGTCCTCGCCGTGGCAGTCACGGCACACGGTGGCGACCGGCCGCATCCACACGCCCGCCGAGCCGAGCTGCGCGGCCGTCATGCCGGGCGGATTCTTGACATGACAGTCGGCGCACATCACCTGCTGGTGCCGCCCCTCGAGCGGGTATTTCGTCAGGCGGTGCTGCGCCACCGTGTAGCTCGACGGCTTCCACCCGTCGACCGTATGACACCCGGTGCAATCCACGAGGCGGCCGGCGAGCGTGGCGGTGCCGGCGTGGGCGTCCCGGTGGCAATCGGTGCAGGTCGCGAACGCCGGGCTGCGGGTCACCTTCCCGCCGCCCGAGAAGTCGTGGCATTTCTCGCACGCCACCGTCACGTGGGCGCCGCGCAGCGGATAGCGCGTGCGGTCGTGATCGAACTTCCCCCGATGCATCGTCTTCCAGTCCGCGGTGACGTGACAGTCCGTGCACCCCGCGCCGAGGCGCCCGTGGTGCGGGTCCGCGTGGCAGCTGGCGCAGTCGCGCTCGAGCCCCACCCAACCCCAATCGGGCCCGCGCCGGTCGGACAGCCTGGCCGCGCGCGATACCCGCAGCGTCGCCTTGTGACAGTTGCGGCACGCGGTCGTGCGATGGCCCCCATCGAGCGCCCAGCCGGCACTGGTGTGGTCGAATCGCTTGAAGTCGCCCCCGGGCCAGGTGACGAGCGCGAAGGCGAGCCCGGCGTGGTCCGGGTGACAGCTGGCGCAGCGTTCGGCGCGAACGCTCGCGTGGTAGCCGCGGCTCCGCGCGACGAGCCAGGCGATTTCCTTGTGACACTCGAGACAGCGCGCCGTCATCTGTTCCTTGCGTCCGCCGCCGTGGCACTTGACGCACTGCAGCGTCCCCTCGAGCTGCTGGTGCGGCTGGGCGAGCGGACCCGGCGAGATCTGGGCGGCGGCGGAACCGCCGAAGCAGGCGAGCACCACGGCCAGGCAGCCATATCTCACCAGAGCCACGTCGCGCCGAGGGCGACGACCACGGCCACGTGGATGAGCACCGCGATCAGCGCGGCGATGGCGACGGGGCGGTGCAGCACGTGCCAGTAGCGGAACACGTCGTGGGTGGCGTCGAGCATGCGCGCCTGCTGCGCCAGGGCCATTTCGCGGCGGGCCAGCCGCAGCATCGCGGCGAGCATCGCGCGGTCATGGGTGCGGCGCCGCAGGCCGCGGGCCTTCCACAGGCGGCGCAGCGCACGGGCGGCGCGGCGCCGGGCGAGGTCGTCGGCGACCATACGCCACAGGGTCCCGAAGATCCCCCGGCGCCCCGCGGATCCCTGCCCCGCCGCAAGCGTGGTCTCGATCAGATTGGCGTCGAGCCCGCTGCCCGCCGCGATCTGGGCCAGCAGGGCTTGGCGTCGCGCCGCGATCTCCTCGATCGTGAGCTCGACGCCCGCCTTGCTGCGAGGGATCCGGGCATAGATGTAGCGGCCCGCGATCCCGGAGAACCAGACGATCATCATCGACCAGAAGCCCAAGCCGATCAGGCCCTCGAACCGCCAGGCGGCGTGGATCGCCACGAGCAGCGGCAGCGCCAACGCCACGAGCACGTGCACGTCGAGCCAGCGCGCGACCGTCCCCGTGAAGGCGAGCCAGCGGAATTTCTTGCGGAGCGGGTAGAGCCAGAGATACAAGAAGATCACGAGTGCGAGTAGGCCCGCGCTCTGGCCGATGTATCCCGAGGGCTTGAGCCAGGGATGCCAGGGGCTGCGCACCCGGCCCGCGATCGGCAGCAGGTAGTAAGGAGCCCCCACGACGTTGATCGCCACGAGCGTCACGACAACAAACCAGAACGCCCGGCGGCGCCGCGGGGGATCGGGCGGCGGGGGCACCGCAGGACGCGGCGGTTGAGCTCGGACCGGCGGGCGCACCTGGGGAGACCGACCGGGCTCCGACCGCGGCGGCAGCGCTGGGACGGAACCGGACGGAACCATGTGCCACCTCCATACGGTCGCGGTACACGGCTGGTCGGTGACCCACGCCACAGGGGCTCGGGCCGCCCGACTGGCGCGTTCGCCCGAGCAGGTGCGGGCCCACGCGGGCGGGGCCCGGTGCTATAGTGTAGCCGCGATCGTGGTAGCGCCCCGACCCTACGATCTGGCGGACCTCACTATGAAGGAAAGCCGGTCCCCGAGGAGCGCATGCAGACCACGCTGATGTATGTCGCATTCGCGGCCATCCTGCTGCTCTCGGTCATCTCGCACCTGCGCCGCATGAAGCAGAAGGAGGCCGCGGCGCTCGCCGCGGCCGAACGGGGGAAGCTCTTTTCCGACGGCCCCCGCGCCCAGCATCCCCACATCGACGCCACGCGGTGCATCGGCTGTGGCGCCTGCGTGGAGGTGTGTCCCGAAGGCGACGTGCTGGCGGTGATCGGCGGCAAGGCGGCGATCGTCAACGGGCACAAGTGCATCGGGCACGGCCTGTGCGCCGAGGTGTGCCCGGTCGGGGCGATCACCATCGTGATGGCGAGCCCCAGCGTGGGTGCCGACATGCCGGCGCTCACCCCGCAACACGAAACCAACATCCCGAACCTGTTTATCGTGGGGGAGCTGGGGGGGCTGGCGCTCATCAAGAACGCCGTCAACCAGGGCCGCGACTGTGTCGACACCATCGCCGCTCGGTTGTCGCAGGTGAAGCGCGGCAGAACGCTCGCCGGGGGCTACGACCTCTGCGTGGTGGGCGCGGGGCCGGGTGGGATCAGCGCGTCGCTCCGCGCCATCGAGCGCCACTTGAAGTGCGTCACGCTCGAGCAGGACGAGTTCGGCGGGACGGTCGCGAAATACCCTCGCCAAAAGCTCGTCTTGACGAGCCCGGTGCAGTTTCCGCTGCACGGCGCCTTCAAGAAGCTCGAGATCGCGAAAGAGGAGCTGCTCGCCTTCTGGCAGAAGCTGCACGGAAAGGCGGGGCTCAAGGTGAACACCCACGAGAAGGTCGAGGATATCCGCCAGGAGCCGGGTGGCGGCTTCCTGGTGCAAACGGCGAAGGGCGAGTACCGCGCCTGGACCGTGATCTTGGCGCTCGGCCGCCGCGGCACGCCTCGCAAGCTCGGCATCAAGGGCGAAGAGCTACCCAAGGTGATGTATAGCCTGATCGAAGCCGATGCCTATACCGGCAAACAAATCCTCGTCGTGGGCGGGGGGGACAGCGCCGTCGAGGCCGCGATGGGCCTGGCTCACCAGTCGGGCAACCGGGTCACCCTGTCGTATCGGCGCGAGGCGTTCAGCCGCATCAAGGAGCGCAACGTCCAGCGGCTCGGCGAGTACACGAAGAAGGGCCGGCTGACGGTGCTCTTCAACTCGCAACCGGTCGAAATCCGGGAGAAGGCCGTGGTGCTCGAGGTGGCGGGCGCCGTGCGCGAGCTACCGAACGACTACGTCTGGGTGTTCGCGGGCGGCACGCCGCCGAACGAGTTTCTCCAGAAGGTGGGCGTCCAGGTGGGCCAACGCGACA
>DATBBW010000083.1:0-5585 GCA_036270795.1 Gemmatimonadales bacterium
TGGATCGTGAGCAGGGCATCGCGGGCGTCGTCGGCGCCGCGCAGCATGTTCTGCAGCTCGAGGGCCTCGAGCTGGGCGGCGATGTGCTCGGCTTCCTCGGTGAGCTCGCCCGCCAGCCCGTCGTCCCCGTCGGACTCGGCCAGCTCATTCAGGCTGCGGGCCTCGTCGAGCCGCTTGTGGATCGCCTGGTACGGCTCGAGCCAGCGCTTGAGCTCCTTCACTTGTTGCACCACGCCCCGGGCCCGCTCCTGGTCGGCCCAGATGCTGCCTTCCGCCATGGCGTGCTCCAGTTCGCCCAGCCGCTTCGTCTTCCCGTCTACGTCAAAGGAAGCTCCGCAGCTCGGTGAGGCGACGGTCGAACTCGGTGAACCGATCGGATAGGGCCACGGTGGTTGCTCGCTTGCTGGGTGCTCGCCACTAGGAAAACGAGCCGCCCTCGAGGCTCCGAAGGGCGGCTCTAACTGCTAGCAAATATAATGGGTTAGGACGCCCGGCACCAGCCTCAGAAGACCTTGTTGCCGCCGCCCAGGATCTCGTTCAGCGCCTCGGTCCAGAACGGCGTGCTGCGCGCGAGATCGGCGCCCACTTGCTCCACGTATTCCTGCCAGCTCTTCTCGATCTCATCCTTGAAGAGCTGCGGCAAGGTGTGGTCGCGCAGGCCCTGCTGGCGTTTTTCCGGGTGATACACGACGAGATCGGAGACGAGCGCCCGCGCGAGGCGCCGCGCCTTCTGCTTTGGATCTTGCACCATGAACGGATTCGTGGGACGCAGCGGCCCCGACATGCGCTGCCCGGGCGCGGCGGCGGGCGCGGACGCGGCGGGCATCGCTGGCGTGCGCGGCGCGGCCGGGGGCGCCGCGGGAGCCGCCGCAGGGGCAGCGGGGGAGGCGGGCCGCATGGTCGGCGCCGCGGGCGGGGGCGTCACCGGTGACGGCGCGCGCGCGGGGGCCGGCGCGGCTCGGGGCGGCGCCGGGGGTGGCGGGGCCGCGGGCGCGGGGGGGGCCGCATGGGGGCCTGAGAAGCGCGGCATCGCCGGTGCCCGGGGGGGCGGCGCCGCAGGCGCGGGCGCCACCGGGGGGGCGGGTGGTGCCGGCGCCGCAGCGGGCGCGCGGGCGGGGGGTGCGGCCGTCGCTCCCACTGCGACCGGGGCGCGCGGGGCCGGCGCCGCCGCGGGGGCGTGCGCGCCGCCCCCCGCGCTCGCCGGCACATTCACCGGGAACACGGCGGTGCACACCGCGCAGCGCGCGCGCACCCCACCCGGCGGGACCTTCCCGGGATCCACGCGATACACGGTGTCGCACGACGGACAGGTGACGTTCACGCGTCGCTCCGCTCAGCGCAGGCCGTCTTGATCGTCGAGCTCCGGGTCGTGGCGGCGGTCCACGACGAACACCGAGCCCGGTTGCGTCTTGGCGTAGGACTTCATCTCCGTGGCGAGCTCGCTCACCTGCGCGGGGTGCGCGAAGCGGCGGTGCTGGTTCGTCACGATGCCGATCGACAGCGTCATCAGCGGCACCCGGTGCAGTTGGCCGCGGCGGTCCTTGCCGAAGTAGTACCCGGCGCGGCGGTCCTGCTCATTGTACTGGTACGGGATCAGAGTATCGAACACCTCCAGCACCTCCCCGCACACATCGGGAATGTGGTCCACCGGAATGATGCAGATGAAGTCGTCGCCGCCAATGTGCCCGATGAAGCCCCGACTGCCGAGCATTCCTTTCACGACGTCGTGGAGGATGCGCGACAAAATGTAGATGACCCGATCGCCGTCGTTGTAGCTGTAGCGATCGTTGTACTCTTTGAAGTGATCCAGGTCGGCGTAGCACACGGCGAACAGTTCGCCGTTCTCCATGCGGCGCCGGATTTCCCGCTCGATCTCCGTGGTGCCGGGCAGCCGCGTGGACGGGTTGACCGCCACGTCGCGGGCGGTGCGCGCCAGCAGCACGTCCAACCGGCTCGCCTGCTCGGCGGGCTCGAACAGCGGGGTGATCACTTCGTCCGCCCCCGCCGTGAACCACTGCTGCACCCGCTCCGTCGTGTGGCGGCTCGTCAGGACCGCCAGCGGCACGATGGCGGAGTAGGAGTCGGCCTTGAGACGGGCGCACAACTCGAGCCCGAGCGGCCCGCCGTCGGCATCGATCACCACGAGCGACGGCAGCGAGCGCAGCACCCGTTGCTCGACCTCGGCCGGGTCGGGCACGGGGAGCACGGACAGCGCTTTCCCCTCGACCCAGCGCGCCAGAAAGTCAGGCACCTTGCGGCCAGCCGGCGAAAAGAACAGAATCGTCGGGCGCGTCCCGCGCACCTGGCTCCTCGCGTAAAGGTCGAGCGCGCCCAAACTTAGGCCCGCTGTACATGGGTGTCAAATAAACCGTGCCCGAGCGCGCTGGGGCGCGGGCTCGCGGCACCGCACGCCGCTCAGAACGCGACGCGGAAGGAAAAGAACGTCGGGTTCTGCGCGACCAGATCGGAGCCCGTGAGGAAGGTGCGGGCGAGATCCACGCCGATCGCGCCGCTCGTCACCCCCATGCCGACGCTCGGCCCGCTCAGGCCATCGCGCACGAAGGCGTATCCGCCCCGCAGCCGCACCAGCCGTTGGTAGCCGAGGTCGACCCCGAGCCGCATCTGGGAATCGCCATAGCCCGTCCAGGGCCGGTCGAGATCCGCGGCGACACGCACATCGAGCCGATCGTCGCCGGCGAGGCCCGACGTGCCCGGCAGGGTGATGCGATACAGCGCCCCGACCACGAGTCGGGCGGGGAGCGGCTCCGTCGGGTCGCGGCTGGTGGCCGACGCCTTGAGCCCGACGTTGCGCACCGCCACGCCGACGCGCAGCGCGCCCGACGGCCCGACGGCCACCTGGCCGCCGACGTCAAGCGCGTGGGTCACCGCGCGGCTCGGCAGCATACCGGTGCAGTCGCCGCTGCACTCCACGAGGAACTCCATCACTTTGTAATTGACGCCCACGGTGAAGAGGCCCGCCACCTCCGCCGCGTAGGAGGCGAGGAATTCGAGGTTGCGGGGCGACACATGGGCGATGGTGTTGCTGGACGAGTCGGTGCGATCCAACGCGCCGTAGTCCACGAGATAGATCGAGCCGCCGAGCACGCCGAAGGCGTGCGACGGGAAGTAGGCGGTCAGCACGTGGGTCGAGGCGGCGGTGAGGGTCGCGGTGTTGAAGGCGACCTCGTTGCGGTCCAGCGTCGCGAGCCCGGCGGGATTCCAGAACGCCGCTTCGCCGCGGCCCTCGATCGCCACCGCCGTCTGACCCATGGCGACCGCCTGCGCGCCGACCGGGAGCAACAGGAACAACGTCCCGGCGCTCGGGGGGATCTCTTGCGCGCTCAGCCGATCCGGCGCGCAGAGGATGACCAAGGCGGCGAGGGCGACGAGCCGGCCGCCCGAGCGCCCGGCGGCTCCCGTCCCCCCGGAGGTCCGGGACCAGGGGCGGTCAGAAATGCTTCGCCTCATCGATCAGCATGATCGGAATGTCGTCTTCCACGGCGTAGATCAGGCGGCAGGCGTGGCACACCAGCGCTTCGGCGGGCGCGGTCCGGTGCTCGAGCGGGCCCTTGCACTTCGGGCACACCAGGATTTCGAGGAGATCGGGCGCGAGGCTCATCTGGCATACCCCAGACGTTTGAGCGACGGCTCATGGCGGCGCCACTTGGGGAGGACCTTCACGTGCAAGTCGAGGAAGACGGGCTCACCCAAGAGCGCTTCGATCTTCGTTCGCGCGGCCCGCCCCAGCGCCTTGATCGTATGGCCTTCTGCCCCGATCACGATGCCCTTTTGGCTGTCGCGCTCGACGTAGACCACCGCCCGAATATATACCGGCCGAGCGCCCTCGCGGAACTCGTCAATTTCGACGGCCACGCTGTAGGGCAACTCCTCATGCAGCAGCTCAAACGCGGCTTCCCGAATGAATTCGGCGGCGAAAAACCGCGTGGGCTGGGTGGCCATCTCCTCGGGGTCATAGTGGAACGGGCCCTCGGGGAGGTAGGCGGCAAGCCCGTCGAGCAGCGCGTCCAAGCCTTCGCGGGTGGACGCGGACACGATGCGGTCGGTCGCTTCGAGCGCGGGGCGCGCGCCCGGCGACACGAGGTCCGCCTTGGTGTACACGGTCACGACGGGCGCGGCAGGCGGCCGGACGAGCCGCGCCACGGTGTGCAGTTCGGGCGCGGGAAACTCCGGGAGCGGGTGGAGGTACGCGATGACCTCGGCATCGGCGATAGCGCGTTGGGCCGCGGCGCGCATCGCTTCGTGCAGTTTGGACTCGGGCTCGAGCAAGCCGGGCGAGTCGGTAAAGATGAACTGGGCGTCGCCGCGCGTGAGCAAGCCGACGACGGGCAGCCGGGTGGATTGCGGCTTGGGGGAGACGATCGCGAGATGCTCGCCCACGAGCGCGTTCAGGAGCGTGGACTTGCCGACATTCGGGCGGCCGGCCAGCGCGACCGTTCCACAGCGCGTCATTGGGCCAACATACGTCGCGGGCGGCGGGAGGGAAACGGGGTGCGCCGCGGGGTGTCTTCCAGCGGCGACCACTGGCATACTAGGGACACCAACGCGAAATAGCCAATCATGAAGCGAGCGCTTCTGTGGTGCGGGTCGGTGGGGCTGCTGGTGGCCGCTGCGTGCGCCAGACGCGGATCGCCGGGCGCACCGGCGCCGCTCGCGGTGACGCGCCTGGGGACACCCGATTTGTTCGGGCCAGGGATTGTCGTCGCGGCAAGCGACTCAGTGCAGTTCGTCCTCACGCGGCCGGCGTACGTTATCGTGCTCCACGTCGATGCGGATGGAAGCATCGACCCAGCGTTTCCGCGCCGTACGGGCGAGTCCACCACGTCGGTGCCTCAGGGGCCCGGGGCGTACGTCGTCATCGCCCACGACTCGGCCCCGGCCGCTCGAGCCCTGCCACCCGAGCCGGTGATCCGCTCGGCCGCCGCGCTGGCGCGCCATGGGCAACAGGCTCCGCCCCCGCCGGCGGACCCGGGCGCTCCAGCGCAGAGCTACTGGCTCGTGATCGCGGCCGACGTAGCGACGAGCGCGCGCGAGGTCCGGATGCGCCTCCAGGCGATGCGCCTCCAGTTCCCGAGCCTCGAGGGAGAGCTCAAGGCGCTGCCGCGGGCGCTCGTGGCGACGCGGACCGGGAATTGGGCCGCCTACTATGTGCCCGCGGCTCCGTAACGACGGCGCGGCAGCGCGTGCCGCGCGCGCGGTGCCACAATGCAGAAGCCCGCTCGGGTGACCCCGAGCGGGCTTCGGATGAGACGCTGGCGGCGGCCTACTCTCCCACGACCTCGCAGTCGCAGTACCATCGGCGCTGACAGGCTTAACGACCGTGTTCGGGATGGGAACGGGTGTGGCCCTGTCGCGCTAGTCGCCAGCACACGCTGGTGCTGACAGCTGACGAGTGGGTGTGGTGATGTCGAGGATCACCTCGAGACACGAGAAGAGATCAAGCCTCACGGGCAATTAGTACGGCTCGGCTGAAGCGCTCGCGCGCCTTACACCTGCCGCCTATCAACGTGGTAGTCTCCCACGGCCCTTCAGGGGTCTTGCGACCCGGGAGTGTTCATCTTGGGGAG
>DATBBW010000084.1:0-3895 GCA_036270795.1 Gemmatimonadales bacterium
GTTTCGCGCGGACGCAGTCCGCACCCTGCCGCTCTTCACCGGCATGCATCGCTTCTTGCCGACGCTCGTGAAGATGCAGGGCGGGCACGTGACCGAGGTCCCGGTGCAGCATCGGCCGCGTCGTTTCGGCGCGACGAAATATGGCATGTGGAACCGTGGATGGCGCGCGCTCGTCGATGCGTTTGCGGTGCGCTGGATGCAGCGGCGGGCGCTGCGCTACCGGGTGCGGGAGGAGATGCCCTGATGCACGAGGAGTTTGTGCGGCAGCTGGACTTGGAGCTGGACGGAGAGCTGAGCCTCCCCGAGCGCGCTGCCCTGGCGCGCCATCTCGCCGGGTGCCGGCACTGCGCCGAAGCGCGCGTGAGTCACCTGGAAATGCGGGTCGCGTTCGCGCGCTCCGCGGGCGACCCTCATGCCCGCACTACCCCCCGCCCGCGGCTGCGCGGTCGCACACTGGCCTTGTGGATGGGCATCAGCCTGGCCGCCGGCGCGGCCGCTGGCTGGTTCGCGGCCGAGCGGTGGAGGGGACTGGGGTCGGGCGCGCTCGAGGCCACGCGTGCCACGTTCGTGGCGCAGTAGCCTCGTCGTCGCCGCCGCGGCGCTCGCCGCCGCGGCGGCGCCTCCCCAGGCGCCGAATTACCGCGTCACCTATCGGCTGCGGGTGCTCGAGGGCCACGCCCCCGAGCCGCGGCTGCTCGCGACCGCCGTGGTGAGCGGGCCACCCGAGACGGCCCTGCGGCTGTCGCTCCACACGGACCCGGCGACGCTCGAGGGATTGCTCGCCACCCTGCCGGAGCCGGACACGGTGAATGTCGCGGGTGTGTTCTTCAGCCGGCGCCCGGCGGGCCGCTCGCGGCGCGGGCTGCCGCTGTGGGAAGAAGACAGCTACCGGCGCTGGACGCGCATCGCGTGGGGGGGGACGGCGCGGTTGTACCCCTTTGGGCCGGCGGGCGTGGCCCAGCACCGCGATCTCTGGGTCGACCTCACGGTGGGCCGCGAGTTCGCGGCGGGGGAGACGCGGGCGAGCGAAGAGGTGACCGTCGTCGACAGCGCCGTCGCCCTCAATGTCGCCGCGGTCGTCCCGCCGCGGCGCGTGACGGTGCGCCTGGCGCTGGTGCGCGGCGACACCGCGAGCAGCCCGCGCGTGCTCGACCTTGTGCCCGAGGCGGCGGGGCGGCGGGTGAGCTTCGCGCTGGGGGGCGCGAGATCCGAGTTCGACGTGACGCTCGAGCGACCCGAGCCGCCCCGCACAGGCCGCGACAGCGCGCTCGCGGTGGATGCCGAGGTCGTGTGCCTGCGGCTGCTCGCCCCCGGCGGGGCCACGCCGGCGCGGATCCGCTGCGGCCGGCTCGACAACGTCGCCCGCCGGCTCGCCCTGACGGGGGGGGACACGCTCGTCGCGACCTTCGCCTGGCCCAGCGTGCGCTGAACGCGATATCTTCCGACCAATGGCTCGCAAGCCGCGACTCGACCCGGCGATCTTCCACCTCCCTGTCGAGAGGATGCGCGAGGGCTACTACTCGGACAAGTATTTCGTCCGTACCCGCGAGCTGCTCCTGAAGGACAAGCAGCGCCCCTGCGTCACCATGCAGGTGTTCGGCAAGGCGCACGCCTTCCTCGGCGGGATCGACGAGGCGATCGCGATCCTCAAGCTGTGCAGCGCCGAGTGGGATGAGCTCCAGGTCTCGGCCCTGTATGACGGTGACGAGACCGAGCCGTGGGAGACGGTGTTGCTGATTGAGGGGCCGTACGACGCCTTCGCTCACCTGGAGACGCTCTATTTGGGCGTGCTCGCCCGCCGCACCAAGGTCGGCACCAACACGCGCCGGGTGGTCGAGGCCGCCCGGCCAAAACAGGTGATGTTCTTCCCGGCACGGCACGACCACTGGCTGGTCCAGACGGGCGACGGCTACGCCGCTCACGTCGCGGGCGCCATCGGCGTGTCGACCGACGCGCAAGCCTCGTGGTGGGGCTCGGAGGGGATCGGCACCGTGCCGCACGCGCTCATCGCCGCGTACGGCGGCGACACCGTGCGCGCGTCCCAGAAGTTCGCCGCGCTGATGGCCCCGACTGTGCGGCTCATCACACTGGTCGACTTCGAAAACGACTGCGTGAAGACCGCGCTCCAGGTCGCGCACGCGCTGGGTGAGCGCCTGTACGGCGTGCGGATCGATACCGCCGAGACGCTGGTGGACCGCTCGGTGATCCCGCTGATGGGGACCTTCAAGCCCACCGGCGTGAACCCTCAGCTCGTGTGCCACGTGCGGGAGGCGCTGGACCGCGAGGGGTTCCAGCACGTGCGGATCGTCGTGTCGGGGGGGTTCACGGTCGAGAAGATCCGGCAGTTCGAAGAGCAGCGCGTTCCGGTGGACATGTACGGGGTCGGCTCCAGCCTGTTTCAGGGGCGGTTCGACTTTACCGCCGATGTGGTGCGCGTCGAAGGCAAGCCGCTCGCCAAGGTGGGGCGCAGCTACCGGCCGAACCCGCGTCTCGAGCGCGTGGAGTAACGCCCGCCCCTTGCCCGGGCCCGCGGGCCTGCATAAATTCCCACTGCAATGAATATTAATTCACGTGTGCCCGTGGGCGTGCTCGGCGCCTCCGGGTACGTCGGGCAGGAGTTGCTGCGGCTGCTCGCCGGCCATCCCGGAACCGCGATCGCCTTCGCGACCGCGCAGTCCGCGGCGGGTGAGGTGGTCGCGGGCCAGCGGCTCGTGAAGCTGGAGGACGCGCCGCTGGCCCGCGCCGAGGTCGTGCTGTCGGCATTGCCGCACGGCGTGTCGGCGCCCTACGTGCGCGAAGCGCGCGCGGCGGGCCAGCGCGCGGTGGACCTGTCCGCCGATTTTCGGCTCTCGGCGGAAGCGGTGTACGGGCTGACCGAGGTGACCCGGCCGCGCGTGGCCGGGGCGGCGCTGGTCGCCAATCCGGGCTGCTATCCCACGGCCGCCCTGCTCGCGCTGATCCCGCTCGCCCAGCAAGACTTGATCGATCCGGAGCGCGAAGTCGTGATCGACGCCGCGTCGGGCGTCACCGGGGCGGGCCGTACGCCGCGACGCGACTTGCTGTTCGGCGAGGTCGCGGAGGATTTCCGCGCCTACGCCGTCGGCAACACGCACCGCCATCTCCCGGAGCTCCAGACCACGCTGGCGCGGGAGACGGGCTTCGCCGGGGACCTCGTGTTCACGCCCCACCTGCTCCCGGTGCGGCGCGGGATTCTCGAGACGATCCACGTGCCGCTCACGCGCGTCCTCGACCAGGCAACGGCCGAGGGGATCTACGAGTCGGTGTACGCGGGCGAGCCCTGCGTACAGGTGATGCACGGCGCCCTCCCGTCGCTGCAGGACGTCGTCTACCGCAACCGCGTGGCGCTCGGCGTCGCCGCCGTGGCGAACGTGCGTCGGCCCCGCCTCACCGTGATCGCCGCGATCGACAACTTGGTCAAGGGGGCGGCCGGACAGGCGATCCAGAACTTGAACGTGATGCTCGGGCTGCCGGAGACGCTGGGCCTCGCATGCTGACCGTCCGGGTCGTGAAGATCGGCGGCAATGAGCTCGACCGGCCGGAGTGGCTCGCCGCCTGCGCCCAGGCGCTCAAGCCACTCGAACCCGTCGTCGTCGTCCACGGGGGGGGCCAGGCGGTGAGCGCGTTGTCGCGCCGGCTCGCCCTGCCGGTCGAGAAACAGGATGGCCGGCGCGTCACCCCGCCCGCGGTGGCTGAGGTGGTGGAGTTGGCCCTCGCGGGGCCCGTGAACCGCCTGGTCGTGGCGGCGCTGCGCCAAGCCCGGCTCGACGCCCTGGGCCTCTCGGGCGTCGACGGCGGCCTGCTCGTGGCGCGGCCGGCCGAAGGCGGGCTCGGGCATGTGGGCGAGATCGCGGCGGTGCGCGCGTCGCTGCTCGAG
>DATBBW010000085.1:0-2382 GCA_036270795.1 Gemmatimonadales bacterium
CTGCTCCGCGACATGGCGGTCACCGCGGCGGAGATGCTCGAGGCGGCGGGGGCGACGGACGTGGAGCCGTACGTCGACAACAACCCCCCAGGGCTCACAATCCACGAAATGGGGACGGCACGCATGGGACGCGACCCGAAGACCTCGGTGCTGAACGAGCATAATCAGTGTCACGACGTCAAGAACGTGTTCGTGACCGACGGCGCCTGCATGGCGTCCTCGGCGTGCCAGAACCCTTCGATCACGTACATGGCGTTGACGGCGCGGGCGGCGGCCTACGCCGTCGATGCGATGAAGCGGCGGGAGCTCTAATGGACCGCCGCGCCTTCGTCGCGACAACCGCGACCGTCTGCGCCGGCGCCTGGCGCCCCACGTCCCACGCCCGCCGCCACATCGAGCGTGTCGGGCTGCAGCTCTACACCGTCCGGCATGAGCTGGAGCACGACTTTGAGGGCACCCTCGCCCGGGTCGCGACCACCGGCTACCGCGAGGTCGAGTTCGCCGGGTATTTCGGGCGGACCCCGAAGGACGTGCGTGCGCTGTGCGACCACCACGGCCTGGCCGCGCCGTCGGCGCACGTGTCGGTCGACACACTCGCGCCGGACGCGTGGCACGCCGCGCTCGAGGCCGCCAACGCGATCGGGCACCACTACCTCGTCGTGGCGTGGATTCCCGTCGAGCAGCGACGCACGCTCGACGACTACAAGCGCGTCGGGGAGCGGTTCAACCAGGCAGCGGCCACGGCGCACGCGGCGGGGATCCAGTTGGCGTATCACAACCACGACTTCGAGTTCGCCCCGGTCGATGGCCAGCTCCCCTACGACGTGCTGCTCGCGGCCACGGATCCCAAGCTGGTGCAGCTCGAGATCGACCTGTACTGGATGGTCAAGGGTGGCCAGGATCCGACCCATTACTTCGAGCGTTGGCCCGGCCGGGTCCCGCTCGTGCACGTGAAGGACTCCGCCGGTCCTCCGGATAATCGCATGACGGCGGTCGGGAAGGGGACGATTGATTTCCGGCGGATTTTTGCGCACCCAGCCGCCCGGATTGAGCACTACTTCGTCGAACACGATCAGCCGGCAGACGCCTTCGCCTCGATTCGCGAGAGCTACGACTACCTGAAGCAACTCGACTTCTGATGCCCACCCGACGCGAGCTGCTGGCCGCGTCGGGAGCCCTCGCCCTGTCGCACGCCGCCGCCTGGGCCCAGGGGGAGGAGACGGCCCGCGCTCCGGTGCCGCCCCATCCGGGGGGCGCGCCGGGACGCCTCAAGCAGGCGGTGTGCCGCTGGCCGTTCGCGGGCATCCCCTTCCCCGCGTTTTGCCGGGCCGCCGCGGGCATGGGCTTGGCCGCGATCGATTTGCTCGGCCCCGAGTACTGGCCGCAGATGCATGAGTATGGGCTCGGGTGCTCGATGGGGTACGCCGCGATCCGGCCCGATTTTATCGCCGTCGGCTTCAACGACCGCGCCAACCATGCGATGCTGTGGCGCGAACTCGAGACGGCCCTGCCGCTCGCCGCCCGGCACGGCGTGCCGAACGTGATCGGGATGTTCGGGAACCGGCGCGGCCGCAGCGACGCCGAGGCCATCGACAACTGCGTCGCCGGGCTGCGCCGGATCGCGCCGCTCGCCGAGACGCAGGGCGTGACACTCTGTCTCGAGCTCCTGAACAGCAAGGTGGACCACCCCGACTACCAGGGCGACCACACGGCGTTCGGCCTCGCGGTGGTCCGGGCGGTCGGCTCGCCTCGGGTTAAGCTGTTGTACGACATCTACCACATGCAGATCATGGAAGGCGACGTCATCCGCACCATCCGCGACGCGCACGAGCACCTGGCGCATTTCCACACGGGCGGCGTCCCGGGTCGCCACGAGCTCGACGGGACCCAAGAACTGCAATACGGGGCGATCGCCGCGGCGATCGCGGCCACGGGCTTTACGGGCTACGTCGCGCACGAGTTCGTCCCGACGGGCGACCCGCTCGGCGCCTTGCGCGACGCGGTCCGCACCTGCGCCGTGTGAGCGCGCTGGCGAGCGGCGCGGGCGCGCGATAGCTTCGGCGCACCCGGATCGGAGCGACCCCCCCAATGCACGTGCTCGGGCAGCAGCGCACCTATGATGTGTGCATCGTCGGTTCCGGTGCGGGTGGCGGCATGGCCGCCTATATGCTCACCCAGGCCGGGGCCGACGTGATCGTGCTCGAGGCCGGCGGGCCGTGGGACAATACCACAGACTCGGCCATGCTCACCTGGCCCTACCAGTCCCCCCGCCGGGGCAGGTCGACCCGGGAGCGCCCGTTCGGCGAGTTCGACGCCTGCATCGGTGGCTGGGACATCGAGGGCGAGCCCTTCACCCGGGCGCCGGGGACCGAGTTCAACTGG
>DATBBW010000086.1:0-14636 GCA_036270795.1 Gemmatimonadales bacterium
CTAGTCCCGAGCGGTGCGAGGGCCCGCGGACGCATCGTTGCCGCGGGCCCTTTGTGCGAGCGAAGCTCCGATAGCCATGCCCGCACCTCCGCGTGTCCCGCTGTCTCGCCTCCTCTGGGCAGCCCTCGGGCTGGTGCTGGGCGCCTGTCCCGCCCCGGCTCCGGTCGCCCCGCAACCGGCGAGGAAGCCGACCGGCGGAGCCAGCGCGACGCGCGACACGATGCTCGAGCAACGCGTCGCGCGCCTCGAGCTGCGCGTGCTGGAGAAGGAGGCCCAGGTGGCCGACCTCGATGCGCGGCTCGACGAGGCGCGGCGCGAGGTGGTGCGGGCCATGGCGAAGCTCGAGACCGTGGCGAGCCGGGCCGAGGCGGCGTCCGCGCTCGCCGAAGCGGAGTTGGCGCTGCAGACTCTGCGCACTGCGGCGGGGCCGCAGCCCGGGCCCAACCTGGCCCAGGCCACGCAACTGCTCCAACAGGGCACCGCCGAGTTCGGGAAGCAGAACTATGGCGGTGCGCTGTATCTCGCGAACCAAGCGAAGAGCGTGGCTGGGGTTGGGAAGGGACGCCCGGACGACCCCGGCCGCGGACCGCCGCGCCCCGGGGAGACGGCGCTCGCCGCACCGCTCAAGCTGCAAGCGGTCACCCGCGGCAACGTGCGCGAGGGGCCGGGCCCAGGATACCCGGTCCTTTTCACGGTCGAGACAGGAACGCCGCTGGTCGGTTATGCGGCCGTCGAGCCCTGGGTCCGCGTGGCGGACGAGACCGGGCGGAGCGGCTGGATCCACGTCACCCTCGTCGGGCTGCGGGCCGACGCCCCGCGCTAGCCCTCGCGCCGCCTGGCGATCGGGTGCGACCCGGCGCGCACGACGCGGTCGCGGCCCTGGTGTTTCGCCTCGTACAACGCCGCGTCCGCGCTGGCGATCAGGGCCTCGGGCGTGTCGCCCCCGTCGGGAAATTCGGTCACGCCGACGCTCAGGGTGAGCTGCCCCACGATCAGCTCGTCGGCCGCGAGGCGGGCGCGGATGCGCTCGGCGATTTCGATGCCCCCCGCAGCGTCGGTCTCCGGCAAGAGCACCACGAACTCCTCTCCGCCGTAGCGCGCGGCGCAGTCCACATCCCGCGTGCACTCCCGCAGGATCCCGGCGACGCACGTCAGCGCCGCGTCCCCGGCGAGATGGCCGTGGGTGTCGTTGTACTCCTTGAAGTGGTCCACGTCGGCCATGAACAGCGCGAAGCTGTGTCCCAACCGGCGGGAGCGGCGTACCTCGCTGGCGAGGATGTCCGTCAGGTGGCGACGGTTGTACAACCCGGTGAGGTCGTCGGTCGCCGAGAGGCGCTCCAGCTCCCGCCGGCCCCCACGCAGCCGCGTCACCATGTCGTTGAAGACCTCGGTCAACGACCCTAACTCACCACCGCCCACCACCGGCAGGTCGACCGCCAGATCCCCCGCCGCCACCTTCGCTGCGCCTTCGGTCAGCCGATCGAGCGGACGCGTGATGAGGAGGCCCAGGACATACCCGAGGAGGCCGACACCCACGAGGAGTGCGGCGACGATGAGCAGCGTCACGTTCCGCAGGTGGCGGATCTGGCCGTACGCCTCGAGCGCCGGCACGGCGGCCAGCACCGTCCAGGGTAGCGAGGGCACTTGCTTCAGCGTCCCCACCGTCGCGTCGCCCTCCACACCCCGGTAGTCGACCGCGATCCCGTCGCGGGCCGCGAGCTGGTGGAGTGTCCGGTCGCCGAGCACGGGCGCCAGGAACCGCGCCGTATCGGCCCGCGTGCCGGCGATCAGGTGACCGTCGGGTGTGAGCAGCGAGACATCGGCTGCCGCGCCCGACGCGAAGCGCCCCAGCACGTCCCGGACGGCGCGGAGGCGTACCTTCGCGGTGAGCGCCCCGAGCAGGCGCCCCCGGGTGACGTAGATCGGGACCGCGAACACCACGACCCCAGCTCGGGCGACGTCGTCGCCGTATGCGTCACCCAGTAGTGCGTTGCGCTCCCGTAGCTCCTTGAGCCAGTCCGGGGGCAAGCGAACGTCGCGGCCCTGCTTCGCAGTAGTCGCGACGATGCGCCCGGCCGGGTCCAGCACCAGCAGCTCGGCATAATCGGCGAACCGCTCGCGCACGGAGTTCAGGTAATCGGTGAGCCGGCGGTGCGCGACGTCGCTGGCGCGGGACCCGCCGCCGGCGCGCTGGATCCGGTCCAGGTTCTCGGTGACTTCGTAGGAACCCGCAAACACGTCCAGGTCGTAGAACCGCTCCTTCACCCAGAGGTTCATCTCGCGCGCGGTCTGCGCGCTCACGCTGGTGAGCTCGCCGGCGATCTTTGCCGTCAGGGACCGCTCGTTCTCGGTGTAGGAGACCCAGGCCGAGGAGAGTGAGGGAATGAGCGTCGCGAGTATGCCGAAGACCAGCAACTTGCTGCGAATGCTGTCGAGCCGCAGCGCGCGCAGCAGCTTGGCGCTACTCTGTTCCCAGGACGCCACACCCCCTCCGTCGCCTCAGAAGCCCGGCTCGTCGGCGGTGGGCCCGTAGATGGCGGGCACCGCGACCCCGGTCAGTCGCAGATAGACGGTCAGCTGGCCCCGGTGATGGACCAAGTGATTCAGCACCGTGCGGCGATACACGGCAAGCTTCGTTTGGGTCCACACGACGCGGCCGCCCACTCTGAACGCCCAGGGCTTCCCGAACTCGGCGTCGGACGTGCGGGCGACGGCGTCGCGCGCCGCGCGCGCGTTCTGGTCGAACAGCGCCAGGACGCGGGCTGTCGGCTCGAGCGTCTGCGGCCGGAACGGCGGAGAGCCCGGCGGCGCGATGTCGAGTTCGTCCTTCGTCACGGCGTTCACGGCCCAGTTCGGCAGCTCGGCGAGGAGCGTCGCGAGGCGGCCGAGCGTCATCGACTTGGGATGCGGCGCCCAGGACGCCTTGCCGTTCGGCACGCGCTCGAGCACGCGGCGCGTGGCCGCCATCTCCTCGTCGAACTCGGGTAACAGCAGCTGGGCCAGCGTCACGGGCAGTTCTCCGGGGAATCGGGCGACGGCGAAGGTACCGCGCCGCGGCAGGGTGCAGCAAGGCACGCCTCAGCGGTCGGTCCAGACCGCCAGCTCGTTGCCGCTCGGATCGGTGAAGTGAAAGCGGCGGCCGCCGGGGAACGTGAACGTCGCCCGCACCACGTTCCCGCCGGCCGCCGCGATCTTGGCTTCGAGCGCGGCGAGATCGACGGCGTACAGTACGACGAGGGGACCGCCGCGCGCCACGTGCGCCTCCTGGCGAAAGCCGCCGCTCAGTCTGCCGTCATGGAAGCTCGTGTAGTCCGCCCCATAATCCTCGAACGTCCATCCAAACAGCGCCCCGTAGAACCGTTTGGCGAGCGCGACGTCGGTGACGGGGAGTTCGATGTAGTCGATGCGGCGGTCGTGCTCGGTCTGGCTCACGGCCGTTCACCGCGGTGCGTCGAGCCCCTGGCGGCTCCCGAGGGTGCGGCGTGGCCGATCGCGCGCAAGAACTCGCGGTCCCACGCCGCCGCGATCCCCTCGCGCGGCGAGTAAGGCCCCGGCTGATAGGCGCGCGAGGCGATCCCGGCCTGGGCCTGCTCGCAAATGTGCCAGTCCTGTCGGTTCGTTTCGTCCCAGAAGCGCACCGCATCGTCCGGGTCGAACCCGGGCTGGCCGAAGGCGTCGGGATGAAACAGCCACTCGCACGTCATCCTGGTGCGCCGGGGGCCGTCCGGCCACAGCGTGTGGACCATGACGTAGTCCGGATGCAACGACAGCAGCATGTTGGGCAGGATCGAATAGAAGTAGACGCGGTTGCGGTCCTCCGCCGGCAGGTCACCGATCGGGGCGCCGCAGGCGCGCCCGCTCATCGTGAGGCTACCACCCTCCTGGGTGATGAGCATGTAGCCGCCCAGATACGGCCCTTCCACCAGATCGTTCGCGCCGCTCGTGTACGGCGTGAGCCGGGCGAGCCCCGGGTGAATCACGGGGCAGTGCAGGCACTCGGAGAAGTTCTGAAACACGAGCTTCCAGTTGGCCTGCACGTCGTAGTCGATGCGTCGCGCCGAGCGGAGCCGGGGCAATTGGAAGCGGCTGAACCGACTGCGGAGCGGGGCGAATGCCTCCGCAAAGCGGTCGGGTTCGCGCGCCAGGCTCATGAAGAGGAATCCCTCCCACGCGTCGACCGCCACCGGGTGCAGCGGGTAATCGCGCTTATCGAACCCCAGGACGTCGCTCATGTGTGGCGCCCCAATCAGCGCCCCGTCCAACGTGTAGGTCCACGCGTGATAGGGACACTGGATGGTTTCGGATAACCGGCCCCGCTCCGCCTCACACAGCCGGGTGCCGCGGTGGCGGCATACATTATAGAAGGCGCGGATGACCCCATCCTGCCCCCGCACGACGATGACGCTTTCCCCGGCGACGCTCCGTTGCACGAAGTCCCCGGGGCCGGCGAGTTCCGCCGCGCGGCCCACGCACAGCCAGCGCCGTAGGAAGATGCGGTCGAGCTCCGTAGCATAGATCTCGGGCGAAGTGTAGTACTCACCCGGCAGCGTTCGCTGCCCTTGCCGGTAGGCCTCGGTGGCCTTCAGGAACGCGGTCATGGCGCTTGGCTCTCGATGAGCGAGGATACACAGCACGGCGTACAGCGGCTAGGGGGCGCGCGGGACGGCCGCCCGCTGCCGCCGCGCGCGCTGGTGCTGGCCGGTGGCGGCGCCCGGGCCGCCTACGAGGTGGGCGTGCTCTCGGCCATCACCGAACGGGCCCCGGGGCTCACCTTCCCCATCGTTACCGGTGTGTCGGCCGGCGCGATCAACGCCATGTACCTCGCCGCCCATCAGGGATCGTGGGTGGAGGCCGTCCGGGCGCTGCGCCAGCGGTGGAGCCAGCTCACTTCAGACCGGGTGTTCCGGCTCCCGCTGTGGCCTATCGCGCGGGCACTCGTGCAGGGGTTCGCGCAAGCCGTGTTCGGCGGCCACCGCAGCGCGGCCGCCGTGCGCGGCCTCGTGGACCTGGACCCGCTGCGCGAGTTCCTCTGCGCCAACATCGATTTCACCGGGATCGACGCCAATATCGCCGCTGGCCGGCTGCGGGCGGCGGCCCTGAGCGCCACGTCATACGCGTCCGGGGAGACGGTGACGTTCGTCGCCGGCCCACCCGAGGTCGCGGTGTGGCGGCGCGCCCTGCGGCACGCGGTCCGGTGCCAACTCACGGCCGACCACGTCATGGCCTCCGCCGCGCTCCCGATTCTGTTCCCCGCCGTGCGGATCGGCGATGCGTTCTACGGCGACGGCAGCGTGCGCCAGACCGCCCCGCTCGCCCCAGCGATTCATCTCGGCGCCCGCGCCATCCTGGTGGTGACGCAGCGCAGTGAGGCCGAGCGGACGGCTGCACCCGCCGGGCGCGACTATCCCGCCGCGGCGGAGGTGATCGGTCTGCTGCTGCACGCCATCTTCCTGGACGCGCTCGAGGCCGACGTGGAGCGGCTCGAGCGCGTCAACCGGCTGCTCGCGCGCCTGTCGGGCGGGGCGGGGCCGGCCGGCACGGCCGCGTCCGAGGGCCTGCGGCCCGTCAGCCTGCTGCTCTTGCGCCCGTCGCAGAATCTGGGGTCGCTCGCCGCCGGCTCGGGCGCCACGCTTCCCCCGATGATGCGCTGGGTGGTGCGGGCGATGGGGGGCCAGCGGGAGAGCGCCGTCGACTTCCTCAGCTACCTGCTGTTCGACCCGGCGTACTTGACCGCCCTGATCGAACTCGGGTACGCCGACGCGCTCGCTCAGTGGAGCGCGATCGAGCGGTTTCTCGCCAGCACAGCCGATTAACGGGCTCCGGCGCCGAACGCCTGGCCGCGCCGTTCGGGTCCGAGCGCGGCGACGACCGCGCCGAGGACGAACACCGTGGCCGCGAACAGCGCCATCGCCCACGCGTACGTCAGATGGTCCGCGAGCCGGTCTTCGATATACCCACTCGCGCCGGCCAGCGCCGCGCCACACTGATAGGCGAAGCCGGGGAGAAAGCCGCGCACGGCGTCCGGCGAGAGCTCCGCAATGTGCGCCGGGATCACGCCCCAGGCGCCCTGCACGAAGAACTGCATCATGAAAGCCCCGACGACGAGCAGCGCGAGCGCGGGCGCAAACGCCCAGAGCGGAATGGCGAGGAACGCGCCGACGAGCGCGACCACGATCGCGCGTCGACGGCCCAGCCGGTTGGAGGAGAGCCCGAACACGATCCCGCCCGCGAGGGCGCCCACCATCGAGAACGCTACCAAGGCCACTCGCCGCGGGAGGGCGAAGTCCCAGTAGCGCTCGAGAAACGTCGGGTACATGTCCTGGGTGCCATGTGACACCAGGTTCATCATCCACATCAAGAGCGTGATCGCGAGGAACCGACCCAAGTTGGCCCGGATCGCGCTGCCCAACCCGCGCCACGTCGCGTGACGCGTCTCCCGCCACACCTCCGACTCGTGGACCCGCGCGCGAACGAACAGTGCCAGCAAGGCCGGCAGGCCGCCGAGGAAGAACAGCGGGCGCCACCCCCAATGCGGGAATACGAAGAAGTAGCACAACGCGGCGAGCAGATAGCCAGCGGCGTACCCCTGCTGCAGCAGGCCCGACACCACGCCGCGGGCGCGGGGCGAGACCTTTTCCATCACGAGCGAGGCGCCCACGCCCCATTCGGCTCCCATACCGATCCCGAAGAGCGCGCGCAACACGAGGAACGTGGCGTAGTTGGGCGCGAGCCCGGACAAGACCTCGATCAGCGAGTAGAACACCAGATCGAGCATGAGCGGAAGCTTGCGCCCGTAGCGATCGGCGAGGAGGCCGAACACGAACGCCCCGACCGGCCGGAACGCCAGGGTGAGCAGCAGGGAGAAGGCGATGTCGCGGTTCGGGCGGCCGAATTCCTTCGCGATCGCCGTGAGCGTCATCACGACGAGGAAGAAGTCGAACGCGTCGAGCGTCCACCCGAGGAACCCGGCTAGGACGGCGGCTCGCTGGTCGCCGGCGCGAGGCGGTGGTGCGGTCATTGGTGTCCCCGTCGCGGGACCTGTAGATTACACTCCCGTCGCTCGTTCCACGACTCGGAGACCCGAGTGAACGCCCGCGCGGTCCGCCACGCCCTCTTGCTCTCGGCCCTCGCCGGCCGGCTCGCCGCCCAGAGCGGCGTGCCCGACCCGGCCCTCGCCGTGCTCGACCTGCGGTTCGACGGCGCGCATGCCACCGTGCTCGAGCCCGGCGACACGGCGGTGGTAGGTGCCGCCACGGCCCAGCTGCGCGCGACGCTCGCGCGGGTTCCGGGGGTCACGCTGATCGACTCGACCCGGGTCGCCGCGCGCGTCGCGGCTGAGGCACCCGAGGGGAATCGCTGCGACAACGCCTGCGCCCTGCGGGTGGGCCGTGCCCTCGGCGCGCGCTGGGTCGTCATGGGCACGCTCGCAAAGACTAGCCCCCTGATCTGGGTGTTCTTCGTCGGGCTGATCGATGTCACCACTGGGACCCCGGTGCTCGCGGACACCTACGAGATCAAGGGCGAGGCGATGCGCATGGCCCCCGCTGGGGCTGCCGCCTTCGCTCGCCGGGTCGCCAAGGCGATCGGGGCTCATCCCAACGCCGCCGCGCCCTAGCGGCGCCGCTCACTTCCTAGCGCTGTCGGAGGCCTTATGCACGCACGTTGGTCCCACCTACTCGCACTCGTCCTCGGCGCCGGGGTCGCGCGTCCCGCGGCCGCTCCCGCCCAGGAGGTCGCATCGGACACCCTGCTCACGGTTGACCATTACCTCGATTGGGAGCAAGCGACGGATCCTCAGATCTCCCCCGACGGGGCGCAGGTCGTCTATACGCGCCGCTGGGTCAACAAGCTCGAGGATAAGTGGGACGAGGCCCTGTGGATCATGAACGCCGACGGCTCGCACCATCGTTTTCTGGTGAAGGGCCTGGCGGCGCGCTGGTCGCCCGACGGGACGCGTCTGTTGTACCTCGCCGACGGCGAGCCCAAGGGCACCCAGGTGTTCGTGCGCTGGATGGATGCGGAAGGCGCCTCCTCCCAGGTGACGCGCGTCAGCGGCACGCCGACCAACGCCAAGTGGTCGCCCGACGGCAAGGCCATCTCCTTCGTGATGCTCGTGCCCGACTCGACCCTGTGGAACGTCGCCCTGCCCAGGGCCCCGGAGGGGGCGAAGTGGACGCCCGCCCCGCGCGTGGTGGACGCCCTGCATTATCGCCAGGACCGGGTGGGGTTCATGGAGCAGGGGTTCACCCATCTGTTCGTCGTGTCGGCCGACGGCGGCACCGCACGCCAGCTCACGCGTGGACACTGGAATGTGGGGGCCCGCTTCGATGGGCTCGTGGCCGACGCCGGGTACGACTGGACCCCAGACGGGCGCACGATCGTGTTCGACGGCCTGCGCGACAGTACGGGGGACGCACAGTACCGGGTATCGCGCATCTACGCCCTCGAGGTGGCGAGCGGCGCGATCCGGCCGCTCGTGGCCCGCGCGGGGTTCTGGGCCGGCCCGGTCGTGTCGCTGGACGGCCGCAGCATCGCCTTCACGGGCTACGATTCCACCGATCGGACCCACACCACCTCGGACCTGTTCGTCGCGGCGATCGACGGGTCGGGGATGCGCGACGTGTCGCACAGCTTCGACCGCGACCCGGGCGAGCTGCACTGGGCGCTGGACGGCAAAGGCGTGTACTTCGCGGCGGGCGATCGCGGTGCCATCAACGTGCATTACGCCGATCTCTCGGGCGGGGTGCGCGAGGTGACCCAGGGGAGCCAGGTCGTGACGCTCGCCTCGCTCGCCCGCAGCGGCCTGGCGGTGGGCGTGCGCAGCGACCCCACGCACCCGGCCGACGTGGTACGCTACGATCTCCGGCGGCCTCAGGCGATCACCCGACTCACAGCCCTGAACGACGCCCTGCTCCAGAACAAGCGGCTCGGGGCCGTCGAGGAGGTGTGGTACGGGTCGACCCGGGGCGCGCGCATCCAGGGATGGACCGTGAAGCCGCCGGCGTTCGCGCCGAACCGCAAATACCCGCTCATCCTCGAGATCCACGGCGGGCCGTTTGCGATGTACAACGTGGGGTTCAGCTACATGTTCCAGAACTTCGCCGCGAATGGCTACGTGGTGCTGTACGTGAATCCCCGCGGCAGCACCGGGTACGGCGACGCCTTCTCCAGCGCGATCGACCACGACTATCCTGGTCCGGATTACGACGACCTGATGGCCGGCGTGGACGCCGTGATTGGGCGCGGCTATGTGGACACGACGCGGATGTACGTCTCCGGGTGCTCGGGCGGCGGCGTGCTATCGAGTTGGGTGATCGGCCACACGCATCGCTTCGCGGCGGCGGCCGTCCGCTGCCCGGTGATTGACTGGATCAGCATGGCCGGCGTGACCGACATCCCGCTGTTCACCTACAGCTTCTTCCACCAGCCGTTCTGGGTGAAACCGGACGAATGGCTGGCCCATTCGTCGCTCATGTACGCAGGGCGCATCACCACGCCGACGCTGTTGATGACGGGGGAGCTCGACCGGCGGACGCCGATACCGCAGACCGAAGAGTTCTACGCCGCGCTCAAGGTGCGCGGCGTGCCGACCGTGATGTTGCGGTTCAACGGCGAGTACCACGGCACCGGGTCCAAGCCCTCCAACTTCATGCGCACCCAGCTGTACATGATGAGCTGGTTCCAGAAGTACAAGGGGCGGGCGGAAACGGCGGTCAGCAGTCAGGGGACCAACTAACCGCGCGGGCCGAAGCCGGGGTCGAACCCGGCCTCCGCGCCCGTCAGCGCCGCGCCACGCCCCCCGCGATCAGATGGGCCGCGCGTCGCGCGTCGCGGTTGATGTTGGAGAGCCCGCCGGTCGCGTCGTAGTTGTGCCCGACGAAGTACAGGTCCGGCGCGTCCAGGCTCACCACGCGGTCGCGCCGGCGGGCGAAACCCTTGGGATCGCGCTCGACGAGCGGGCCGAGCGCGTCGAGTGCCGCGCTGTATCCCGTGGCACAGATGATGGCGTCGAACCCGCCGACAGTGCCGTCGGTGAAGCGCGCGCCGTCGGGCGTCAGCTCGGCGACGCCGGGGCGGACGTCGATCAAGCCCGCGCCGATCGCGTCCACGAGGTGGAACCCGATCACCGGGATGGCATCGAGCGGGCTGTGCGCCGGCCGCGGTAGCACCGGCGGGCCCCGCCGCAGCTCGCTCAGGCGCCGCACCAGCGCCACCGCACCTTCTTGCGCTGCGCGCGGCAGCTTGCGGACCCAGTGGGCGATATACTGGATCGGCAGGCCCGCGAGCGTCAGCGGCACGACGTTCGCCCCCGAGCGCACGGCGATCGACACCGTGACGCCGGCCCGCGCGAGTTCGCTCGCAATCTCCGCGCCAGAGTTCCCGACGCCCACCACGAGCACCCGCCGCCCGACGTACGAGTCGACGCGCCGGTACGCCACGCTGTGGGTGATCTCGCCGCCGAAGCGCGCTTGGCCAGGGAACTGAGGACGCTTCGGATTGGCCACGATCCCGGTCGCGATGACCAGGGCGCTGGCGTCGTACGGGCCGTGACTGGTGTGCACCGTCCAGCGGGCATCCGTCCGGATCACACGTCCGACCGCGCAGTGCGTCGTGATCGGCAGCTTGAAGTGCTGCGCGTAGTGCCGCAAGTACGCCCAGAACTCGCGGCGTGGAAGAAACAGCGGGGCGGTGCGGGGGAACGCCAAGCCGGGAAGCGACGACATGTGCTTCCCGGTATGCAGCGTGAGGCTGTCGTACAGGTTTGCCCAGGTGTGCCCCACGGTGTCCCCGCGCTCCAACACGCGGTGGGGGACGCGGCGCTCCCGCAGTTGCTGCGAGGCCGCGAGGCCCGCCGGCCCGGCACCAACTACGACGACCGGGATGCGCTCACCCACGCATGGTCTTCACCCACCCCCGGAATGGCGCGGGCGGCTGTGCTGACCCCTGCAGCGACCCAGGGGCCCGGCGCGCCCCCATCCCCTTAGGGCGCGCGTTCCGCCGCCAGCAGCGCTCGTTTTCGCTCGAGACCCCAGCGGTATCCGCCCAGAGCCCCGTCCGCCCGCACGACGCGGTGGCAGGGGATAACGAGCGCCGCGGGATTGGTGGCACACGCGCGCGCCACGGCGCGGGTGGCGCGGGGCCGGCCGATCGCCCGCGCGATGTCGGCGTAGGAGCGGGTGGCGCCGTACGGGATCTTGCGGAGCGCTTCCCACACGTGGCGCTGAAACGCGGTCGCCCGCACGTCGAGTGGCAGGTCGAGGTGCTCGAGACGGCCATCCAGGTACTTGAGAATCTGGGTCACCACCCGAGCGAGTGGCCCGCCGTCGCTTCGCAACTCGGCGGCCGGGAACTCGGCTCGCAAGCCGGTCTCGAGGGCAGCGCTGTCGCTCCCCAGACTGACACGACAGATCCCGTGCTCGGTCGTTGCGACGAGCAGCCGGCCGAGCGAGCAGGGCACGACGGTGTACGCGATACGCGTACCGGCGGCCCCGCGACTGTAGGTGGCCGGTGTCATGCCGAGCTGCGCGTGCGCGCGCTCGTAGACCCGGCTGGGCGACCCGTAGCCCGCCTCGTACAAGGCACGGCTCACGCGGCCCCGCTGCCTCAGCCCCGCCTTGAATCGATCGACCCGGCGGGCGTCTCGGTACTGACGGGGACTCACGCCCAAGACGGTGCGGAAGGCGCGCAACACGCGATGGGGTGTCGCGCCTACGTGGGCGGCGAGTGCTGCGAGCTGGGCAGGCGCATCGGGGTGGGCGTCGATCATTCGGCAGACCTCGCGGACCAGGGGAAGCCGAGCATCCGAGCGGCCCCGCTCGGCCGGCCGGCAGCGCTGACACGCCCGGAACCCGGCGCGCTCCGCCGCGGCGGGCGCGGTGAAGAACGCGACCTGCTCCCGCCCCGGCCGTCGGCTGGGACAGGACGGCCGGCAGTAGATCCCGGTCGAACGCACCGCGTACACGAACGCGTCGTCGTAACGGCGGTCGCGCGCCAGCACGATGCGCCAGCGGCGCTCGGCGGTGTGGTCGGAAACGAGGGCGGCACGGGGCACGTCGTGAACTTAGCGTGTCGCCCCGGCGCTTTCTATCCGGTTCTGACGGTCAAACTCTACATCCAGGGCTCGTCCGCCGACGGCCCGTAGATCGAGGGGACCTTGGCGTCGGCCATCCGCAAGTACACTGACATCTGGCCGCGGTGGTGGACGGCGTCCATCAGCATGAACCACAACACGTCCATCTTCCGCACGTCACCCATTTGCTTCGGCCCGACGAAGAACTGCACCGTCTTATTGAGCTCAGCCTCCGGGGTCTGCTTGACGCGGTCCGTGAACGCCTTGTGCGTCCGCTCGTAGGTCGCGATGACCTCGGGGAGCGAGCCAGGCGCCGGGGGCATCTTACCGAGATTGATCGCGCCGTCGAGGGCCTGCTCGCTCGCTTTCTCCTCAACCACAAACGTCCAGGCGAGCTCCTTAGCGCTGCGGCACTTGGCCGTCGGTTTCAGGTCGCTCTTCCCAGTGGGGAACGCCTTGAGCACCCGCATCGTAGTCGGGAACTCCCGCTCCAGCGTGCCCAGGAACTGCTCCTTTTCCGTCATGAGGTCCTCCTCGCGAGATGGGCCTTGCTTGAAACCGCCCGTACTACCGCCGCGATGCGCTGACCCTGGCGCGGACGCGGGTGCCACGCTCAGGACCAAGATCGAGTCCGGCACGGTGCGCGTCCAGTCGGGCCCCTGCCGCGTCGGCACGAAGCAGCCCCTGGGGAGTGGCACGCGCCTGCGACCGCGCAGGCCAACGAGGGGTGTCAAGCCGCCCGGCTCGGGCGTTATCTTCGCAGCGACCCCCGGGGTCCAAGCCCCGCGCCGACGGACACGGTGCGGGAGAACGGAGCAGCCATGCCGCGTCAGAACATCGGGAGTGGGGCACCATGGGAGCCGGTCGTCGGGTATTCCCGCGCCGTGCGCGTCGGATCCACGGTGCATGTGGCGGGCACGACCGCCACGGGGCCCGACGGCAGCGTCGTCGGGATCGGCGACGCGTACGTCCAGGCGGTCGCGGCGCTGCGCACCATCGAGCGCGCCCTCGCGGAGGCGGGGGCCTCGCTCCGGGACGTGGTGCGCACGCGGATCTACGTGACCAACATCGCGGACTGGGAACGGGTGGGGCGCGCCCACGGCGAGGTCTTTCGCACCATCCGGCCCGCGTGTACGCTCGTCGCCGTCAGCCGGCTCGTGGCTCCCGAGCTGTTGGTCGAGATCGAAGCGGACGCCGTGGTGGAAGGCGGATGACCGCCGCCCCGCACGGTATATTCCGAGAACCGGAAAGGGGCGCTGCGTCATGGCCGTGACGGAGATCAGCAAGAAGGCAACGGTCGCCTGCCCGTTCTGCGCCACGCTCAACCGCGTGGACCTGGGGCGGCTCGCGGACCGCCCCAAGTGCGGCGAGTGTGCCCGCCCGATTCTCGTGGACCGGCCAATCGCGGTGACGGACCAGACCGTCGAGGCCGTGCTCCGGGGAACCGACGTGCCGGTCGTGATGGACTGCTACGCCACCTGGTGCGGGCCCTGCAAGATCATGGCGCCGATCCTCGACGCCTTCGCCCACGACCGCCAGGGCGAGGTCTTGGTCATCAAGCTCGATACCGACGCGAACCCCGCGACGACGCGACGCTTCGACGTGCGCGCCATCCCCACGCTCATCGTGTTCCGCCAGGGACAGCCGGTTGGACGGCAGGCGGGCGTGCTCCAGCGCGCCGCCCTCGACGCGCTGGTCGGCCCCCCCGCCCGGTCGTGACGTCTCTGGCGCAGTTCGACGACGACCGGTCTTCGGCGGCCGGCGCGCTGGAGTCCGTGTCGCAGCGCTCGCGCGGCGTCGCGTTGGGGCTCGCCGTGGTGGGAGGCGTGTTCGGATTGCACCGCTTCTACACCGGTCGGGTGCAAAGCGCCGTCTGGATGTGCCTTACCCTCGGTGGCATGGGCATCTGGTACTTGTACGACGTGGTCGTGATCGCCGCGGGTGACTTTACGGACGTCGCGGGGCGCCGGGTGCGGCGCTGGGAGCTGGCGGACGCGGCGCCCGACACGACGGGGTCGGAGCGGCGGGTCGCGGACGTGGAGGATCGCTTGCTGTCCGTCGAGTCGCAGCTTAGCGAGCTCGCCGAGCGGCTCGACTTCGCCGAACGCCTCCTGGCCCAGGCCCGAGAGCGGGGCAAACTGCCCGACGCCTGAACGGCCGGCGCTCCGGCTGTCCGAGCGTCCCCTCGTCCGTTAGTTTCCCGCACCTCGCCGCAGCACCCGCATAGCCAGGATTCTGGGAGAAGCGATGAAGCTTGGGGTCCCGAAAGAGACCGCCGTCCACGAGCGCCGCGTCGCCCTGGTCCCCGAGTCGGTGGCCAAGCTGGTACGCGCTGGCTGGGGCGTGGTGGTGGAACAGGGGGCCGGGAGCGGCGCTGCGCTCTCCGACGCCGCCTACCGCGAGGCCGGCGCCGAACTCGGGCCCGACGCCCGCGCGGTGTATGCGGCGGCGGACGTCGTGGCCAAGGTGCAGCGACCGAGCCCCGATGAAGCGGCCGTGCTGCGCGCCGGGACCGGGCTCATCAGCCTGCTCCAACCGGCGCGCGTACCCGAGCTGGTCCACGAGC
>DATBBW010000087.1:0-37448 GCA_036270795.1 Gemmatimonadales bacterium
GCCACCGCCGCGTTGCTCGTCGCCCAGGTCACCACCCGGCCGCTCAACGGCGTCCCGCTCGCATCCTTGGGCGTCGCCGTCAGCTGCACCGTCTGCAGCGTGCCCACACTCGCCGACGCCGGGCTCACCGCCACCGATGCCACCGGCACGACCGTCACGGTGACCGCGCTCGCGCCACTCTGGCCCTCGCTCGTGGCCGTGATCGTGGCCGTCCCGGCCCCCCGGCCGGTGACCAGCCCGCTGCCGCTCACCGTCGCCACCGCCGCGTTGCTCGTCGCCCAGGTCACCACCCGGCCGCTCAACGGCGTCCCGCTCGCATCCTTGGGCGTCGCCGTCAGCTGCACCGTCTGCCCGTTCGAGAGGCTCGCCGTCGCCGGACTCACCGCCACCGATGCCACCGGCACGACCGTCACGGTGACCGCGCTCGCGCCGCTCTGGCCTTCGCTCGTGGCCGTGATCGTGGCCGTCCCGGCCCCGCTGCCGGTGACCAGCCCGCTGCCGCTCACCGTCGCCACCGCGGCATTGCTCGTCGCCCACGTCACCACGCGCCCGCTCAACGGCGTCCCGCTCGCATCCTTCGGCGTCGCCGTCAGCTGCACCGTCTGCCCGTTCGAGAGGCTCGCCGTCGCCGGGCTCACCACGACCGACGCCACCGGCACGACCGTCACGGTGACCGCGCTCGAGCCGCTCTGCCCTTCACTTGTGGCCGTCACGCTCACCGGGCCCGCCGCCACTCCCGTCACCACCCCGTTGCCGCTCACCGTCGCCACGGCCCCGTTGCTCGTCGCCCACGTCACCACGCGCCCGCTCAACGGCGTCCCGCTCGCATCCTTCGGGGTCGCCGTCAACGGCACCGTCTCCCCGACCCGCACCGTCACCGTCGCGGGACTCACCACCACCGACGCCACCGGCGCGTTCATGGCAGTCACCAATGCCGTCCCGATCTTGCCCTCACTCGTCGCCGTCACGGTCACCGGGCCCGCCGCTATCCCCGTCACCACGCCGCTCCCGTTTACGGTCGCGACCGCCGGGTTGGTCGTCCCCCACGTCACCACGCGGCCGCTCAGGGGCGCGCCGCTCAGATCCTTCGGCGTCGCGGAGAACCCCATCGTCTGCCCCACCATCACGCTGCCCGTCGGCGGGGTCACTGCGACCGTCGCGACGGGCGCGTTCCCGGCGGTCTGCCCCGTGGGGAGTGGGCGTTCACACCCGAGGGCCATCACAGCGATGGTCACCCACAGCCGGGCCAAGCGCTGCGACAGCTTGTGCTTGAACGTCATACGGAGGTCCCCCGTTGTCGTGACGCGCCGCCCGACACACGTGCGGTACCGTCCCTGTCGCGTCGCGCAGCGGCACGCGCGGTCGCGCTCGGGGCGACCCCGGCACGCTGCGGCGGTGCGGCCGAGGACGGAAGACGAGAGACACGGATGGGTTTGGGGGTGATGCCAACGGCTCGGACCGCGCATAGTGAGCGGCGCCGGCCGGAACTGAGCGCCGCCAGGCAGGGCGTGGGAGCCACTGCTGAGGCGACGAGGCTCGCGCGCATGCGCGCGAGGCGCTGGGACAGCTTGAACGTGAACGGCATCGCATCTCCCCCTGCAGCGAGCCGAACTCGCAGGCCCAGAAGCAGAGCGGGCCGCCAGCTCGACCGTGGTCGATGCGCTGGCGGCCCGGCGGACATGGCGACGAAGTCGCGGTAGTCCCGTAGCTCTGCGTCACCGCCTTTCGGCGGTTTTGCTCTGAGCAGCGTCGTATTCAAGCGTTGCTTAGCCGCAACAGGCGTGCCGCCTGGGTGCTACAATAGGGTGATCAAACGAAGCGCAGGCGTCTTTACACGACTTACGCGATACCAAAATTCCCCAAATCAGGAAATAGCTCAGTCGATTGTAGCTGTATTCTGCATGACTTCGTGCAAAATACAATTGCTGGATGGGCGATTATCAGGTTCGGCGTCTCTTCTGGGTCTGCGCACGGCTGCGGCTCGAACCGCGTGCCGCCGCAGCACGGATGTTGCGCTCCAGGCGCCGTGCCAGCGCAAGCGACCGCGCGATGTCACCCCCGCCCATGAGCTGCCATGAGCGCCACGCCGATGCCCCCCGAATGTCTGGAGCGTCAACCTGCCGCACGCCCAGTCGCTCCGGACTGCTGCTCGGGAGCGGTCCTTTATACTCGCCGTCCACGCCACGGGTCCCACACGCGCGCCCGCGGCCCGCGCGCCCAAACGCGCCCAAAATCGACGAACCAGGCGAACGCGCGCTCGGAGCGGCCGTGGCTCTGCGACGGCGAAGTCCACGACGTCCTCCCCTCATCCCGCGGCGGCTCCCTCGAGACGCCGTCCAGGGTCGCTGGTAATAACGGAGGATCGGCGTCCGACTACGGACCGCCGTCAAACGGAGCCCCCGGACAGCGCCGTGGCCGTGCGCTTTAGGCGCTCCTGCGGACAGCTGGAGTGGCCGCGCGGTACCGGCGTGGTGCCGTCGACAGGTTTGTACCAGTGTCGCGACATAATCGCCCGGCGCGCCGAGGTCCGCTGTCTCACGGGCCGCTATGGGCTCCCGCAAGCGCCCCGGCTGGTTCGGGAGCCCCCCGGGGGCGTCGCTCCATGCTAGCGTCGCTGTGCTATTCCGCGCTGCAGTTCGCCGGATTGCCGGCGCTGGCGCGTCGGTTGCGAGACGGTGGCGTCGTGCTGTGCTATCACAACGTCGTGGCAGCGACAGACGTCAGCCCCTGGACCCGGCTCGGGCTCCACATGGCGCTGCCGGCGTTCGAACGCCAGATGCGCTGGCTCGCAGCGCACTACGAGCTCATCGGGCTGGAGCAGTTCGTGGACCGTCTGGCGCGGCCCGGATCGCTCCGGGGCACCGCAGCGGTGACCTTCGACGACGCCTACGCGGGGGTGTTCGACCACGCCTGGCCGCTGCTTCAGGCGCTCGGGATCCCCGCCACCGTATTCGTCGTGGCCGAGGCGCCCGAGCGTGCTGACGACTTTTGGTGGGACCGTCCGGACGTGCTCCAGCTCTATTCCCGGAGGCGCCGGGAGCACTGGCTCACCACGCTCCAGGGCGACGGCGCGAGGATCGTGAGATCACTGACTTCCGGGCGCGGGTCCGACCGGCCCCCGCTGTGCTGCCGGCCCGCCGTGTGGCAGCCCATCACCGAGGCCGCTCGGTCCGGCCTCGGGATCGGCGCGCACTCGGCCACCCACCGCTCGCTGCCGACACTCGACGACCGCGACCTCCGCCGCGAAGTGAGCGAGTGCGGCGACCTGATCCGGCGCCGCACGGGCGTCGCGCCGGCCTTCTTCGCCTACCCCTACGGCCGCTGGAACGACCGCGTGCGGCAGGCCGTGCGCGCCGCGGGCTATCGCGCGGCCTTTACGCTCGACTACGGACACAATGCGGCCGGAGCCGATCCCTGGGTGCTGCGACGGGTGAACGTACCGGCCGGCATCGGCGACGTCGCGTTCCAGGCGTGGACGGCGGGCTTGAGTCTCCGCCCCCCGAGGGCCGCGTGACGGGCGCTGACATGGCTCAGGTGCGGGGGATGCGGGTCGCCCACCTGATTGAGTCCGACGGCCCCGGGGGTGCCGAGCGCATGGTGGCGAGCCTCGCGGGGGAGCTCCAGGCGGGTGGCGCTCACAGCGTAGTGATCGCGCCGGCGCAAGGGGAGGGCTGGCTCGCCCGTGAGCTCGCTGGTACCGGCGTCGCGGTGGAACTGTTTCGTCTGGACCGGGCGGTGTCGCCGGGGTTCGCGCGCTGGCTCGCGACGACGCTGCGCCGGCACCGCGTCGCGCTCGCCCACAGTCACGAATTCACGATGGCGGTCTATGGCGCCTGGGCGGCCCGACAGGCGGCGGTGCCGCACGTCATCACGATGCACGGCAGCCGCTACTACATGGGGCGCCTGCGGCGACGGCTCGCCCTGCGTCTGGCGGCCGCCTGGAGCGGGTCGGTCGTCGCGGTGTCCGACACGCTGGCGCGGCACTTACGCCGCGATCTCATGATCCCGGCGCGCCGCGTTGTCACCATCCCGAACGGGGTGCGCCTTAGTCCCGTCGCCCACTCGACCTTGCGCGAGGAGCTGAGGCTCGACGCACGCGACCAGCTCGCCGTGGCGGTCGGCAACTTGTATCCGGTGAAGGGCCACGGCGACCTGCTGGATGCCCTGGCCGTCCTCGACGGGCGGTTTCCCCGGCTCCACGTCGCGATTGCCGGTCGCGGCGAGCTCGAGGGGGCCCTGCGCGATCGGGCACGCGCCCTCCGGCTCGAGCGTCGCGTGCATTTGTTGGGGTTGCGCTCCGATGTGGCGAACGTGCTCGCCGGCGCCGACGTCTTCGTATTGCCGTCCCTGTCCGAGGGCGTCCCCCTCGCCCTGCTCGAGGCGATGTTCGCCGCTCGGCCGATCGTCGCGACCGCGGTGGGTGACGTGCCCACGGTGCTCGGCGATGGGCGGATCGGGGCGCTGGTCCCGCCGCGCGATCCCGCTGCACTCGCGGTCGCCCTGGGAGGGCTCCTCGCCGACCCCGCGGCGGCGCGCCAGCTGGGGGCCGCGGCCGCACAGCGGGCAGCCGAGCAGTATGGCATCGACCGGATGGTGGAGCGGTACCTGGCCGTATACCGGGCGCTCCTGGAGGGCGCACCGGGGTCGCCCGGGCTACGATCCGCCCACGGCGCGAATCCAGTGCTCGAGCCGCGTGAGGTCGCGCGCGTCGAGGCGGCTATGGGTGGGGAGGGTGCATAGGCGGGCGGCGAGCAGCCGCCCGCCTGGGAACGCCGCGGCGCGGTTGGCGCACCGCGGGGCCAAGGGCCCGAGGTCACACAACGGCTGGGGGTAGCTCGGCATGACGCCCAACCGCCGCGCAGCGGCGCTGGCGACGGCGCGCCGTGCGGTCGGTGCAGCAAGCACCGGAAGCCGGAGATAGCCCGGCCGGGCGTGCCGCGGCGTGCCAATGGTCTCAAACCCCGGCTGGCGCTGCAGCGCCCGCAGTAACTGCTCCGCATGGCCGCGTCGCGCCGGGACCTCCTGGTCGGCGAGCCTCCAGGTCGCGGCGACCACGGCGCGGGACACTGGGGTTGCGACGCGCAGGGGGCGAGGCTCCCGATAAATCGTCTCCCCGAGACGGAGCCACGGGAGCGCGGCCGCGACGCCGTACAGGTTCCAGTGGACCAGGAGCCACTGTCCGGTGAGCGCTGCGAGCTCGGGCCAGCCGCGTCGCGCCGCGCGCAGCAGTTCCCCCACACGCGCGATCACGCGCTCGCCCGCGGCGTCGTACGCGAGCAGTGCGCCCCCCCCACCGCCCGTCAGCCCCTTCCCTCGCCCAAAGCTCAACACGGCCAACGAGCTCTGCGCACCGGCGACGCGGCCCTCGAGGGTGGCGCCGGCGGCTTGCGCCGCGTCTTCGATCACGACGGCCCCTGCGTCGGCCGCCAGCCGATTCACCTCCCCGAGATCCACGGGGTACCCGAACAAGTGCGCCACCACGATCGCGCCCACACCCTGGCGGAGCGTGGCCCGCAGGCTGTCCAGGTCTGGGGTCAGGGAGTGTGGGTCGGTGTCGTAGAGGAGGGCGGGCACATCGGCGCCCAGCGCGGCCGTGGCCACATCGTAGCAGCAGAAGGCCGGAAGGGCGGCCGCCGCGCCCGGTCGATCCTGTAATACCCCGACGAGCGCCGCGGTAAGGGCGGCGGTACCGCTCTCGGTGAGGAGCACCGCGCGGGGAGCATAGCGCTGCCGAAGTAGCGTGATCACGGGCTCCGCGGCAGAGGGCGCCAGCGCACGGCGCGCGGTGGCGCGCAGGCCGTCCAGCAGCGCCCTGAGGGACAGGGGCGAGTAGACGGGTAGCTGGTGCCGCCAGGCGCCCCCCCCGGCCGCGGCCGGCGCGCGCGCCGCGGCCCGCCAGGAGGCCACGCTCACGGCAGGAAGCGGATCAAGCGCGGGCCCAGCAGATTCGCGACCGGCAAGGGGAGCCAGCGCCAGATCCGTGGCCCCCAGGAAAGGGCCGGGTCATCGGGTGAGGGGGTGGCGGCCCGCCGTCCCGAGGCGTATTGCACCCAAGGGAGGGGCGCATCGCGGCCGCCCCACTGCTGCTTAAACCGATGAGTGCCACCGCCCGGTGTACTGCGGCCAAAGTTGAACCGCCGGATACCGCGGTGGATCAACTCCTGCATGAAGGACCAGTAGAGCAGCGCGTTCGCGCCGAGGCGCCGTTCGCGCCGTAGTGCCGAGGCCCACGTCATCTCAAACTCTGCAGCCCACAGGAACCCACAGCCCGCCGCGAGCGGCTCGAGGCGTCCCCGCCCCGTGCGGTACACGGCCCCGAAGACGACGATCTGCGGGAAAAGCGCCCGAATCATCTCGAACCACGCGCGCGGTAGGACCGGCGTGCCCAAGTCGCGCATGTTTCGAGCGAACACTTCGTAGAACGCCTCGAGCTGGTCCAGCCCGAACCGGACCTCGAGCCCTTCCTTCATGGGACGGCGGATTTGGTTACGTAGCTTGCTCGAGAATGCGCGCCACAGCTCCTCAGGCAATGCGGGAAGCTCAAGCAGGGTGGTGACCTTTCTCGAACACACGGGCAACCCGACACCGACTTCGTATCGAGTCCGCAGTTCCAGCAGATCCGCATGTGAACGGCGAGCCTCGCTGACCGCTTCCTGCGCGAGTCGCTCCTGGGCGGCGGGCGAGCCCAGCGGGCCACCGTAGTTGAGAAACGGCAGCGACACGAGGTAATGGCCGAAGAGCCGACTCTTCACGCGCGCCAGCGGCAGGACCCCTTGCCATTGGCCGCTCGGATCGATCGCCACCCAGTACAGGCACTCCGCCCCGAGTGCGGCGTCCAGGATCTGGCGCCAACCGGCGAGGTGGCAGAAGCTGCTTCCCTCGGCCCGCGCGACGAACTCGTCCCACGAGCCCGCGACCGAGTCGAACGGCAGCACCGTGAGGTGCTGCGCCGTCAGTGAGTCCGCTACCGGCATCACGTAAGAATGGCACCCCCTATCGACGTCTGGATTGGACCGGCTGTGAAACCGGTGGACCGCGCGCCACAACGACTGGCCCGCAGTTGTGCAAGTCGCGGGCTAGCGGGGGGTTGAGCGCGGCAATTCCGCCGGTGTTGCGCGCCCGCCACGGTTCCCGGCGGGCGCGCCGTCGGCGCCGCCATAACTGAGCCCGCAGCGATGTGAGCCATCCGCACGCGACGGCCCGAGAGCCCCACATTTGCAAGGACCTTCAAGAGCCTGGAGCCCAAACCATCATTGGCGCAAACGCCGTCTACGTCCTGGGTGCCTCGGCCTTCTATGCCGACAACGCCGCCTGTCTCCTCAAGGACGGCGAAATCGTCGCCGCGGCGCAGGAAGAGCGTTTCACGCACCGGAAAGGCGACTCGTCGTTTCCCAAGCACAACCGTGCAGTATTGCTTGCGCGCGGCTGGGATCCGGACACCGGACCTGGCGTTCGTGGGTTTCTACGATGAGCCGCTCCTCACGCTCGAGCGCATCCTGGAGACGTACAGCGGCGTCGCGCCCAAGGGCCTCAACTCGTTCCGCAGGGCGGGATCCGTGTGGTCATAAGAGAGAAGCTCTTCATGGACCGCGACATCCGGCGCGACGTAGACGGTTACTAGGGCGACCTCCTGTACGTCGAGCACCACGAGTCGCACGCCGCGAGCGCGTTCTTCCGGTCGCCCTTCGACGCGGCCGCCATCCTCACCGTGGACCGCCTGGGGGAGTGGGCCAGCGCCTCATTCGACGTGGGTCGCGGCAACGACATCGAGGTCTGGAAGGAGTTGCACTGGCCGGACCGCGCGATCCGTTGGCTCGAACGCGGCAGCCAGGGAATGCGCCTCCCGATGGACGGCGACCTGGAGCGCGGTCGTCGCCCCTCGATGCTGCAATAGTCGACTGCCCCGATGCGACGGAGGCATGTGGTCCATGGTTGGCGACGTCCCTAGACGTCGGCCAGGCCAACAATGCATGGCGGCGATGCTACAGTATCACGGTGAGCAGCTTCGAGCTCGAGCCTGAGGCACCGTGGCTGTCGGTCACCGTAACGGTGATCCTGTACTGGCCCAGCAGGAGATAGGTGTGACCCGCGCTGATAGTCCCCTGGCTCGATGTGCTCCCTCCGGACGATGATCCGTCACCCCAGTCAATCGTGTACGACCACGGCCCGTCGTTGCCCGCGTCGGTGAACGAGGCGTTCTCACTGTAGAGCAGACCCAGCAGCACTGTCTGATCCGACCCGGCATTCACTACCGGGGGCGTGGGCGGCGTGGTGCAGCTCACCGAGAACGTGGTCGTGGCGGTCCCGCCCGAGGGTACCGTCACCGTCTGCGGATTCGAGCCACTCACCGTGCAGTTCGAGGCGACGTTCGTGAGCGTCACGCTGTGGCTGCCCGCCGACAGGGTGGTGAACGTCACGCTGGCGTTGGTCCCGATCGCCTGGCCCGCCCCGCCGTCCACCGCGACCGTGTAGCCGCTCGGCAGGCTCGAGCCTGACGTACTCGTCGTCACCGTCAGGTTCCCGGGCGGCGTGGTGCAGCTCACCGAGAACGTGGTCGTGGCGGTCCCGCCCGAGGGTACCGTCACGGTCCGCGGATTCGAGCCACTCACCGTGCAGTTCGAGGCGACGTTCGTGAGCGTCACGCTGTGGCTGCCCGCCGACAGGTTCGTGAACGTCACGCTGCCGGCCGTCCCGATCGCCTGGCCCGCCCCGCCGTCCACCGCGACCGTGTAGCCGCTAGGCTGGCTCGAGCCTGACGTAGTCGTCGTCACCGTCAGGTTACCGGTCGTCGCCGTGCAGCTCACGGTGAACCCCGCCGTCGCCGTCCCGCCCGCCGGCACGGTGACCGTCTGGGACGTCCCACCGCTCACCGTACAGTTCCCCGGCACCCCCGACAGGGTGACCGTGTGACTGGTGGCCGACAGGTTGGTGAATGTCACGCTGCCGGCCGTCCCGATCGGCTGGCTCGCGCCGCCGTCCACCGCGACCGTGTAGCCGCTCGGCTGGCTCGAGCCTGACGTAGTCGTCGTCACCGTCAGGTTACCCGTCGGCGGGGGAGCATTCCCCGCGTTGAGCGCGAACACCGTGGCGAGCCACGTCCCCGAGCCGTTGTAGAACCAGGTCCATTGCGGATCGACCGCGCCCGCGCTGGCCGGCACGGCGTAGTCGCCGCTGCTGTTCAGCTTGGAGTCAGACTGGGTCGTAATGTTCTTAAAGGGGGTCGTGGGGACCGTGACGTTCGCCAGGCTCGCCACGCTCGTCCCATAGGCGAGCGCCCCCGCCCCCACCGTAATCGCGCCGGGATCGGCGGTCGTCGTCCCCGTGCCGCTGCCCGAGGTCGAGCTGTGCAGGCCGAACGCCGTCGCAAAGTCCGGCGCCACCCCGCTATACGCCGAAATCAGCAGCCCGCCATCGACCAAGGGCGACGCGAAGTCCGCTTGCACGGCGAGCGTCGAGTCCTGGGCGGGGCGCGAGTACGCGTCGGGGAAGTTCTGCACGTTCGTGGCGACATAGGTGGCCATCGACATGCCACCGGCGCTCACCAGGTCGACGAGGTGGTAGGTGTTGCCGACGAGCTGGAAGCTGCTGTTCGTCAAATGGTCGGTCACGGCGGTGATCTGATTCGACCCGGTCCAGAAGAACGTCGCCACGATGGCGTCGCCCACGTGCGGATTGGTCGGGTTGAACCCTTTCACCAGCCGCGTCCCGCCCGATAGCCCCGACGTGCCATCGAACCGGTCCAACACGACGCCCTGAGGCCGGACGTTGAAAGCTGCGCTGGTCGCGCCTGTCAGGCTCGACGCGGAGGCCTGCAGCGTGTACCCGCTCCCCGGCGTGCCGATGCTCAGGTTGGAGAACGTGGCGACGCCGTTGACCGCGTTGACGCTCTGGGTACCGGTGAGCGTCCCACCACTGGGGTTCGTGCCGAGCGCAATGGTGATGGTCCCCGTGAAGGTCCCATCGGTGTTACCGGCCCCGTCCTGCGCCGCCACCCGCACCGGGGGCGAGATCGCGGCGCCGGCGGATGTGGTCGTCGGCTGTGCAGTGAACGTGAGCCGCGTCGCCGGCCCCGGCGGGACCGCCGGCGGATTGAGCACCAGTGCGGTGGCCAACCACGTGCTCGCCGAGTTGAAAGACCACGTCCATCGAGGATCGGCCGCGCCGGCGCTGCCGGCCGGCGGGAAGTACTCGCCGTCGAATTTGGTGTTCGAGGTGCCATCCGAGGTCGTGTTGATGTTTTGCGCATTGGGCGGTGGCGAGACGCCGCCCAGATTTGCGAAGGTGACGCCATACACGAGCGCTCCCGCTCCGATTGAGACTGAGCCGGGATCGGCGATTGCAGTGCTCGAAGCAGCGCCGGAGCCGTGGCTGCGTGCACCCACCCCCGTCGCTGCCTGCTGGTCGACCCCGCGGTATGACGAGAGGAGCAGCCCGCCCGTCACAGACGCCGAGAGGTTTGCCTGCACCACCAGCACGCTGCCCTGGTCCGCATTGGGGGAGGGAAAGTTGCCGACGTTCGTCGCGACATACGTGGCCATCGACAGGCCGCCAGCGGTGACATAGTCGGCGAGGGTGTAGCTGTTGCCGACCGCGGTCCCGCTGCTCAGCCGGTCGGTCACCGACGTGATGATGTTGGTCGAGCCCAGCCAGACGAACGTGGCGACGATCGCGTCACCGACCTGCGGGTTGGTGGGGTAAAATCCCGCGGCGAGCCCTGTCCCCGTCTGGCCCAGGGACGCGTTCTGCCGGTCGAGGCTGATCGGTGTCGGGGCGGTCGTGGCGAACGCGGGCCGTCCCGGGGCTCGTTGGCCACCAGGCGCGGGGCCGACGGCGTCGCTGCAGCCCGCGGCCAGGAGCGCCGCCGCGACGAGCCGGGGCAGGATGCGTGTCCGTGTAGACGTGGTGCGCCTCCTCACAGGATCCTGTCCCAGACGTCGTCGCCGTCGCGTTCAGGCGCCCCGAGCGTTGCCACCGCTCCGCGGCACCAGCCCAAACCGCTCATGTCTCCCGCAAGGTTTGCACCACGGTGTTGGCGTTTCACAGCGCGACGACTCCCGGTTCGCCCCCGCTCGCCAAGCGAGGTCCCGTCAGACTGGTCGCCACACGCGTCCGTCGCCTCGAGGCCCCACCCTGCCGCTGGGACGCAACGGGGCCCTCCGCAGCGATGCTCCGCTTACAACGCCGCGGTTGGACCTGCGCTGCCCCGAACCCGCGGGATCACGCCCTGAGACGGCGTTCCTGCCGGGAGCCGTCGGTCAGGGTGGATTCTGGTCGCGAGCGATCACAAGATCACGGTGAACGGGCTGCTCGTGGCCCCCGCGAGCCCGGCCGCACTCGTGCCCAGGGTGTAACCGATGCCGGTTTGGTCGACGCCCAAGCCAGAGAACGTGGCCACCCCATTCACCGCCGTGACGGTCACCGCGCCCGACAGCCGCGCGTCCCCGAAGAGGCTGGCGTCGTTCGCGATCGCCATCGTCATGGTGCCGGTGTAGCTCGGCACGATATTGCCCTGATCATCCACCGCCGCGACCTGCAGCGTGAACGGCGCCGAGAGCAGAATGAGCCCCGGCGGCTGCGACAGGAACACGAGATGCGTCGCCGGCGGCACGCAGCTCACGGTGAACGGCGCGGTCGCCGTCCCGCCCGCCGGCACGGTGACCGTCTGGGACAGCCCACCGCTCACTGTGCAGTTCGCCGGCACCCCCGCGAGCGCCACGCTGTGGCTCCCGGCGGCGAGGTTCGTGAACGTGGCGCTGCCGTTCGGCGCCACCGCCTGGCTCGTGGCCCCGTCCACCGTCGCCGTGTAATTGCTCGTGGGCAGGCTCGAGCCCGTGGTGGTCGTCGTCACCGTCAGGTTACCCGTCGTCGGGGGAGCGTTAAGCGCGAACACCGTGGCGAGCCACGTCCCCGAGCTATTGTAGAACCAGGTCCATTGCGGATCGACCGCGCCCGCGCTGGCCGGCACGGCGTAGACGCCGCTGCTGTTCAGCTTGGAGTCAGACTGGGTCGTACCAATGCTCGTAAATGGGCCCCCGGGGGGCTGGACGCCCGCCAGGCTCGCCACGCTCATCCCATAGGCGAGCGCCCCCGCCCCCACCGTAATCGCGCCGGGATCAGCGGTCGTCGTCCCCGTGCCGCTGCCCGAGGTCGAGCTGAGCCGGCCGAATGCCGTCGCAAGGTCCGGCGCCACCCCGGTATACGCCGAAATCAGCAGCCCACCATCGTCCAAGGGCGACGCGAAGTCCGCTTGCACCGCGAGCGTCGAGTCCTGGGCAGGGCGCGAGTACGCGTCGGGGAAGTTCTGCACGTTCGTGGCGACATAGGTGGCCATCGACATGCCACCGGCGCTCACCAGGTCGACGAGGTGGTAGGTGTTGCCGACGAGCTGGAAGCTGCTGTTCGTTAAATGGTCGGTCACCGCGGTGATCTGATTCGTCCCGGTCCAGAAGAACGTCGCCACGATGGCGTCGCCCACGTGCGGATTGGTCGGGTTGAACCCCTTCACCAGCCGCGTCACGCCCGATTGCCCCGCCGTGCCATCGAACTGATCGAGGACAATACTCGTGGCACCCTGCGCGGCGAAGAGGCGAGGGGGGGCAGTGCGAGTGCGCTCGAGACCAACGGGCTCGGTGCAACTCACGGCCAGCAGGGTCATCACTCCCAGCGCGGGAAGGCGCGCCAATGTCGTCCGTCTGGCCATCGTCCTGCCTCCTGATGGAGCGTGCGTGATGCGTTGCAGCGACCGGGCGGGAACCACCTCGCTGTCGCCAACGCTGCGTCGGCAAGGTTCAGGCCAAGGACCGAAAGGCGGGGGTCGACCTGCGGTGTCGCGTGCTCGCGGCGCCGCGCTTGCACCAAGCTGCAGCGGGCTCCGCGAGCCGGTGCACCGACCCTGGGCCGGCGGTCGCTCCACCGCTGCGGCGACTCGGGGGAGTCGGAATCCCGACACGCGCGCCCACTGGAGCGCACGCGCCGCCACCGATTACCTGAGGCTCCCCGCGAGGGTGCGCACCAGCGCGGCGGTGCACCGCTCGATCCGTGCGTAGCTCTCCACGAACACGGGCAGCGGCTGCTCCACCGGATCGCGGATCGCGCGCGTGGCGATCGGCGCCGGGTCCAAGTCACCGAACACCAGGACGTCGCGAGGCCGCCGCCCGAAGTAGTCGCACACCGCCCGGGCCTGGCCCGCGTCCATGACCACAATGAGATCCGCGGCGCGCGCGCGCGCGTTGGTCAGCAGCGTGGAGCAGTGCGCTGCGAGATCGACGCCCCACCGCGCCGCGGCCGTCACCGCCTCGGGCGGGCAGGGTCGACCCGGCCCCATGAAGCCCGCGGACTCAACGAGCACGCCCGCGAGGGCGAGGTCTCGCGCCAGCAGGGCCGCGGCGAACGGGCTGCGGCAGATGTTCCCGTGGCACAGCACCAAGAGCCGGGTGGGTCGCGAGCGCTGCCGAAGCGCCTGCAACGCTCGGCGCCGCCGCAGCCGGTGCAGCAATCGACTGGGCGCGTGGTGGAGCCATCGCAGCAGACCGGCCGACGGGATCACGCGGCGTCGCGCGACGTTGGCCTCCCCCGCCCCGCACCATTCGCGTGACACGGGTCGACGATGAAGCGCCCAATCGCTCCGAGCGACCCGAGCTTCGGCTCCGTGATTTCGTCCTCCGGAATCGTGACGCCGGCGCGGGGCGGATGGCCTAGGACGACACGGTCGCGGGCTGCCAGCAGAGAGCCTGAGTGAGCTCCCGCACGCAGCGCTCGATCCGCGCGTAGGTCTCTTCGAAGACGGCAATGTCTTGGTCCACCGGATCCCGGATGGCTGGCGTGACCAGGGGCTCGGGATCCAGGTCGCCCAGCACGAGGATATCGCGGGGCCAGCGGCCGAAGCGGTCGCAGATGACGTGGCCCTGCGCCGGGTCCATCACGACAATGAGGTCCGCCGAGCGTGCGCGGTCTGGAGTGAGGAGCGTAGAGCGGTGCGCGGAGAGGTCCACGCCCCGCTGCGCCGCCGCGGTCACCGCCTCCGGAGGGCAGGGTCGGTTGGGGGAGACGAAGCCCGCGGATTCGACCTGGACGCCTACCGCTGCCAGCTCGACAGCCAGCAATCGAGCGGCGAAGGGGCTGCGGCAGATATTCCCGTAACAGACGACCAGGATGGTGGCTGGCCGGGAGCGGTGTCGGAGCGCTTCGCGCGCCTGCCGTCGACGCAGCCCGTGCACCAGCCGGCCGGGCGCGGCGCGCAGGCGCCTCAGGAATGGCGGCGAGCGGCCCACCGGAGGTCGAGCTATGATCGCCCTCCTTCTACCGAACTGACCACAGGTGCCGGCGTCTCGATCTCCACCGGGCCACCGAGCGCGCGGCTTCGGGCACGGGATGGGTGGGCCTTTCCGACGCGGCGTCGGGCGACGGACGTGGCGACGCGGCCCGCTGCAGCTCGACACCCTGCGACGAACCGGAACAGCGGGCCGAAGGCACGCACCGACGTCAGCCCGACAAAGTAGAGTCCCGGCACGCTGCTCTCGAACCAGTGGCTCAGGATCGGAATCGACCGGTCCCGCTGGATTGCGGCCCGCAGCGACGGCTGCATCATCGGCAGCTTGTTGATGTCGACCTTGTAACCCGTGGCCAAGACCACGTGATCCACGCGAAGCTTGGTGCCATCCGCGAGGGTCGCTTCGACCGTGCCCTGCCGGGCTTTCATGGTGGCGACGGTCTGGCCTTCGTGCAGCGTGGCCTTGCCGATGACTCTGTTCCGGAGCCAGTCAGTCGCCCCCGATCGGTAGTTGCTATTGTACCGGTCTTTGCTCGCTTGGGCGAAGCGGTAGAAGAGAAAGGGTCGATGCTCCAGTAGCCAGTTGTGCCACCCCGGGGCGATGCTCGCGTTCGGAGCCAGGATCCGCTCGAGGAGTGACCGTTCGTTCGCCCGATCCGGCGCCAGCCACATCAGGGGCTGGCGGGACACAACCTGGACGGCGGCGCCGGCTTCGGCGAGCAACGCGGCCGATTCGATGGCGCTTTGTCCACCACCGATCACGATGACCCGTTGGTGCTTGAAACGGCTGAAGTCATTGTGCTCGGAGGAATGCGACACGAGTCCGAGCGGGAGGGTGGTGTACTCCTCCGGTCGATTGGCGTAATAGTAGACACCGAGCGCCATGACGACGGCCCCACTCTCCACCGTGCGCCCATCCGCCAGCCTCACGAGAAAGTGATCGTCGTCGCGTTCGATCGATGTCACGTACGTCGGGTCGACATTCGGCACCGCTCGCGCCTGGAACCAGAGGCCATAGTCAATGAATGCCTCGATGGGTAGGGGATAGCCTTTCTTATACCGCGACTCACGGAAAAACCGCTCGAATCCGTACTGCTGGCGCGGATCTGAGAGGTTGGTGGCCCACCAGTGTGAACGCAACAGCATGCCCTTGGGCATGTGATGGCGCCACAGTTCCAACGGTCGGCCAAAGATGGCGACTCTGAGACCTTGCCCCAGGAGATGTGCGGCGGTCGAGAGACCATAGGGACCCGCTCCAACGACGACCGCATCATACGCGACACTCATGCGAAGCTCCTCCTTAGCCGGTACAGGATGCGCCTTGCTGCATTGCGCGTGAAAGCGGTTGCAGCATTGATGGCAGGCAGCGGGTCGGTCCAGTCGACATAGTCGTAACCCATGGGCCTGAGGAACGAGAGCGCGAAGCCAAGTATCGCGTGCGCTGGTTGCTCGACGCCGGGTCTGCCGCGCTGTTCCAAGGCGGCAAGAGTTGTCCCGATGTCTCCTCCGAGATGGCGCATCCAGCCGCCGACTCGATAGGCTTTCACCTCGTCGACGGGGCCTCCGTTCGCCCACTGGTAAAGCAAGTACGGGAAATCCACCCCGGCGCGCACGGCAACCTCGACCGACGCGGAGAGCCGGGGGTTGATCTCCATCAAGCAGGGGACACCGGCGCCGTCGCGTCGAAACTCAACTTCGGAGTAGCCTTCCAGGTTTATTGCGCGCACCAGCCGTTCGGCCTGGGTGCCGATATCGGGGGGAATCGCGATGCTCTGACGCAGCACCGAGGCCCCTCCCAGGGGTGGCATCGTGCGTTTTGCCCATTGCGCGAAGCGCGCGTGCATCCTGCCATTGGCATAGAGCAAACTCACGGCCTCGCGTCGTCCCGACAACAGCTGCTGCAACAACGTGGCTCCGCCGAACTGGGTGAGCTCCGCGACGGCGCGACGCGCCTCATCGGCGGTGGTCACGAGCTGGGGACCGACCCATGTCCCCTGCAACCCATGCCATGACCACGACTCGCTCGGTTTGACCACCGCCGGGAGCCCAACCTCCTCGAGCGCTAGCGGGACGTCTTCAGCTGTGCGCGCGACACAACTGCGGGGCACCTGCAGTCCGAGGCGCCTCGCGACGGCCAAGGTCTGCTCCTTGCTAACGGCGACGGCGATTGCCCCTTCGTCTGCCAGGGCGAGGCGGGTCCGCTGTTCCAGCTGAGCCCGATGGCGGCGGAGCAGTGCGACGGTGCCGTCGTGCGAGGGAATGAGCACCCGCGCGCCCGTCCGTTCGAGCACTTCCGCGAGATGGGCGAAGTAGGCCTCGGTTCCTTCCTCCGCTGGAACCACGATTCCGCGTTCACACCAGCGCGAGGAAAAAGCCGGTACGTTGCTCGCCGTTTCCAGCGCAGCCACACGGAGCCCCCGCTGACCGAGCGAGCGCACGGTCACGAGCGACTGCCTCAATCGAGCATTAAGGACCAGAGCGTCGAACGCCATGGTTAGTCGCAGAATGGATCAACCCAGTATCGTCCCCGCCGCACCCCGTGCAAAGTTCGAGCCCCAGACGGCACGTGGCGTGCGGACCCGGGTCGCGAGGCGTCCGCCCACCATTGCCTGAGGTCGCAACCCCAGTGACACCCCGGAGCCCCACGAGCCCCTAGTGGGCGTAGCGCGTGCGCCACATCGCCTTGCCACAGTGCGGTGGGCACGGCGAAGCGGTCGCCGATGGAGGGATGGTGGCAACCCGACAGCCCCGCGGTGCGCGCCGGGCGTGTCGGAGCCGAGAGCGCATTCGGTTCCCGGTGTCCGCTACACCCTCCTTAGGGCCGTTCGCTGGACGCGTGGATCCACCGCCCCTCCAGTCGTGCCTGATGTAGGGCGCGAGCGGCGCGGGCCAGCAGGTCCTTCGGCTCGGTGGGGGTGTAGCGCACGTTGCCGATCGCGGCGTAGCCGGCGCGCAACTCGAACCCTGGTCGCGCGGGCGGGGCTTGCGCCGCGCCGCCGGCATAGCGCAGGCGTTCGGCGAGTTTCACGGCACCGGTGCCGTTTGTTCCTGGAGCGATGACCGCGAATTCCGCCGGAGCGATGCGGCCCAGCGCATCCGAATGGCGTGCAGCCGCCTTCAACACCTGTGCCGCGCGGCGCACGAGCTCGACTGACAGGTCTTCCGGCCCGCGCGGTGCCGCGTCGCCTGCGGGCTCTGGGGCGAAGACCACACAAGCCACCGACGTGTTGTGCAGGCTCGCTTGGAGGATGAGCTCGCGGGCGCGGCCCGCCAGCCCCTGCGCCGCGTACAAGCCGGTCAGCTCGTCCACGCGCTCCTGTTGGGGCACCCGGTCGGTCTCGCCCTTCGCGAGCACATAGGTGTCCATCTTGGCCAGCACCTCACTCGTGTTCAATGGCTGGGCCAGGAACTCCCAGATCCCTGCCCGCAGCGCGGCGAGATGGTCCCGGGATGTGGGGTGGGCCGTGACGAGCAGGAGGATCGGCGTGCTGGCGCCGATCAGCGCATCGTCGCGCAGCGTGCGGCTCATGTCGAGGCTCGAGCTGTCAGCGAGCTCGGCGTCGAGCACGATGATGTCGGGGGGCAGCGCGCGGGCCCGTTCTACGACGGGGGTCCCCGCGTACAGGCGGAGCACGCTATACCCGTGTCGCCCGAGAAAGCTCTCGAGGTCTCGCAACCCGTGGTTGCGATCGCTCGCGATGAGGATCCGCGGCGGCCGTGCGAGGCGGTGGCGATCGGGCATACCGCTTCGACCCCGTCAGCGCTCCCAACCAGGGGATAACCGCCCAGCCGTCGTACGGCGCATCAGGCCACCTCGGTACCGTAGGCGACGGAGCGATCGGCGAGGGTGTCGCCGCGCGTCGCGCCCAGGCCCTGGTGACTCGGGACTGCGGCGGGCATCGCGGGCTCGAGCTCCACGCCGAGTTCGCTCAGTACGGTACGCGCGGGCGCGAAGCGGAACGCCCGCAAGAGGGACGCGAGCTTGCGCGCGTTGCGCGCGATCCCGACGCGATGCCGGAAGCTGCGCAGCGCCCCGACCCCGCGCACCCAGGGCTGGCTCGGGTCGAACTCCCAGGGGTGGAGGTACACGACCGCGGGCCGGCCGGCCTGCTCCAGGCGCCGTATGGCCCAGCGCGTCAGCCACAGCGGATACAGCCGGAAGTACCCCCCGCCGGCCACGGGAAGGCGCAGCTTGTGAAACTCAAGCACCGAGAGCGGAACCTCCCAGATGCCGTCCGCCCGGTGGAGCACCGTCGGCGCATCGGGAATCCCGTAGCGATCATGATGCACCGGGAAGATAGAGGAGTCGTAGCGATAACCCGCCCGGCGCAGGGTTTGGAGCGCCCACCGGGTCGGCCGGATGACCGAGAACGTGGGTGCGCGGTAGCCGATCACGGGCTGGCCGCTGAGGTCCTGCAGCAGCGCTCGGGACCGTGAGACCTCGTCGAAGAAGGCGGCCTCGCTCAGGGCCCAAACCGGGGTGTGGGTCCAGCCGTGGCTCGCGACCTCGTGCCCAGCCCGGGTGATCTCGCGGACGACGTCCGGGAGCCGCTCCGCGAGCCATCCCAGCACGAAAAAAGTCGCGCGTGCCCCTGCCGCGTCCAGCAAATCGAGCAGCCGGTGGACATTGTCGGCCACGCGCAGCTCGCAGCGGGGCCACTGATCGCGGGGAATGGCCTCGGCGTAGCCCTCGACCTGGAACCAATCCTCCACGTCGATCGACAGCACGTGCGTCAGCCTCACAGCGTTTCTCCTCGGAGGCTCAGGGTCCGCATCGCTTCCGGGTCTTCACAGCGAGCACCTGCCCCACTGTGGGAACGCCGCGCCCGAGCGGCAGTCACCACGCATCGGCGATGCATCGAAACACGACCGTAACCCAGAGCGGCGCGACGGCCTGCGGTGTGATTGCGTTCAATGCACGGCGACCGCGGGGAGCTCCAGTGTCCCCGCTTCACGCCTCTCGCGCTGGCTCCACCGGACGTAGGCGGCAGCGTCGGCCATCGGCACGCGCCATTGCCCATCCCGGTCGCGGTAGGCGTGGGGGAAGCGGCGGGCGGCCATGAGGGTGTGCACCTCCTCCGAGCTGCACCCCAACCACGCACTCAACTGGTGCAACGTGAGGGGATGCGGCACGCGGTAGCGCCCATGAATTCGCAATACGTGAGGTGTCATCGCACAGCGCTTCACGCACATCCTATGCCGCTCGAGCAGAACCCCTTTGATGCAGGGGCGTGCTGCGACCTCGCAACACTGCGAGGCCCGTGGTGCCACAGGCGTCGGCACCGACGCCACTTCTCCCCAACAGCACGAACCCCGTTCGGCGCCAGCGCACCAAACGGGGGTATCGAGCTGCGGAGGCAAACGGGCCGGCGAGCGCCTCCACTCGACCGTGGCGGCGCGGCGGCGCGCGGCTAGGGCGGGGCCGACTTCACTCGCCTGCCACGCGGTCCAGCATCTCGCGCAGCTCGTCCAGGCTGAACGGTTTTCGCAGCACGGGTTGCTCGGACTGCTCGAGCTGGTCACGCGTCCCGGCCGAGATCGAATCGCCGGTCGTGAACACGACGCGGCGTTCTCGACCCCGCCCCTCGAGCCGTAGCTGTTCGAACAGCTCGAAGCCCGTGTGGGCCTCGTCGAGGTGGACGTCCAAGAGGACAACATCGTAGCGGGCGTCGGGCTCGCCGAGGCACCGGACCGCCTCGTCGAAGCCGCCAACGCTCGTGACGGCGTGTCCCAACCGCTTCGCCAGGAGGGCCATGCCGCGTCGCACGGCGGCTTCGTCGTCCACCACGCACACGGCGAGCGGCCGCGCCGCGACTGGAAACGGCGGAGCGGGAGCGGCGCGCGGCGGCGCCGGCTCCATGGGCAGCTCGAAGGCCAACCGGGCGCCGCCCCCCTCCACGTTCTGGATCCACATGCGCCCGCCCATGGCCCGCACCAGCCCGAAGCTGATGGCCAGGCCGAGGCCGGTCCCGGCCTCCCCTTTGGTTGTGAAGAACGGCTCAAACACGCGATCGAGAATTTCGGGAGGGACCCCGGGGCCGCTGTCATCGACCGTCACGATCACGTGATGGTCGTTGCGCCGGGCCGCGAGCGCGATCTTGCCGGGGCGTCCGGCCGCCTCGATCGCCTGGCGTGCATTCACGAGGGCGTTCAGCACCACCTGCTGCAACTCCTGCGGGTCCCCGATCACGACCGGAAGGTCGTGGGGGACGGAGACGGTGACCCGCACGCGGGCCTTCTTGAACGCACTGCGCTGCAGCGCGAGCACCCGATCGAACACCTCCGCCAGATCGACCGCCACCTGTTCGCGCGGCCGCTGTCGCGCGAAATCGAGCAGCGTGCCGACGATCCGACCGGCGCGCAGCGCTTCGCTGCGGATGATCTCCGCGCTTTCCTGCAAGTCCGCCTGGTGGGGGGCCACCGCCAGGAGCTCCGCGAACGCGGCAATCGCCGCGAGCGGATTGTTGAGCTCGTGCGCCACACCCGACACGAGCGCCCCGAGCTGCGACAGCCGGTCGGCCTGCAACAGCCGGCGTTGCAGCAGCACCTCGCGCGAGACGTCCACGGCGAGGAGCAGCAACTGGGGCGCGGTCTGGACGGCTGCCACGTTCACGATCACGGCGTGGACGTCGCGGATGGGCTCGTCCCCGAACTCGACCGGGAGCTGGAACTCCTGACGCCGGGTGACGGCACCGCGCAGCGCGGCCGCGAGCCCCGCCCGCTGCGCCGCGGGCGTCCAATCGCCGAGGGGGCGTCCCCGCAAGGCCACGGGATTGGGGACGCCGAGCAGCATCGCACCCTCGAGGTTCGCCTCGAGAATCTGCCCGTCCGCCGTGAGGATGAGCGCCGGCATCGGGAGCAGGCCGAACAACCGTGCATAGAGGCGCCGTTCCGTTTCGTACGCCGTGAGCAGCTGGGCGGAGCGGGACTCGGGTGGCAACTCCTCGCGCACATGGCGAAACACCAGCACGAGGTGGTTGTGGGGCCCGCGCGTCACCTGGGCCTCGAGCGCGAGCGTCGGGAAGGCGGGCGCGATCGCGGGGGTGACGAAGGTTTGGGGCCGGCCGTCCGCCAGGACTTCCTGCAACACCTGCTCGATTTCGGTGCCCTTGGCGGCGGGAAACGGGAACCAGAAATTCCGGCCCACCACGCGGTCGGCGGGCAGGCCGGTGATCTGGCTGGCACCGGCAGACCACTGGGCGATCGTCCAGTCGGGAGCGACGACCACTACGCCCAGGTCGAGACTGTCCAGCAGAGCATTAGTGTCCATGGGTCGAGACCTCCACCCCGAATCCGAAAAAAAGGCCCCATTGGCCGAATCGCGGGCGCAACGGGGCCTAGCATGCCGTCTTCGCTATTAGGGTGCGACGGACGCGTGCCAGAGTCAAGCACTCTACTGTGGCGCTTGCGCCACAGTAGAGGCCGATTCCCCCTGCGCCGAAGGTGGCTGCGAGCAGCGCCGCGGGGCAGACCGGTCCGGCGCGACGCTGCCGAGACCGCGCGCGGCTTCGCGACGCAGTCGGGCCGTGCATCGACGCACGGCGCCGCCTCGGCGAGCCGTTACCTACTAACGGCTATCGCTCGCAACGAGGATCCGCGGCGGCCGAGACAGGCGCGTCCGATTGATCATGGAATTCCCCTGACCGCGATGTCACGGGCGCGCGACCGGTCCGCACGGGTCGCGGTGGTCCTGGCCCCGACAGCTTGCCTAGGTACGCGACGCCGGGCGAGGGCGTTGTGACTGAGCGAGGCCGAGCGGGCTCACGAGGCGCTGGCACCTCGGACCGGCACCGTCTGGCTCACGCCGCCGACCGGACGTTAGGCTTCGGCGCGGTGGCGGCCGGCGGGGGTCAAGCCGTCCGTCACTCAAGCCCTCGGAGTGCGACGTCTCGCGACGCCGTGACAGCGCGTCCGGCTTGCCCCCGCCGCCATCCACGACGTGCGCAAACTCAGTGCCACGCGCCGCGCGGCCGCCCGCCAGCGTGCGGTCATCGCGTAGGCAAGGCCCTCCGTCGACATTGCGGCCCGGTCGCCACGGCCCGTGATCGGGCGCCGCGGGTGGCGGGCGGTTCGACTGGGGTCACCGGGCGAGCGCGGCTGCTCTATCTTGTGGTGGCGGGTCTCTCACCCAAAAGGAGCCGTCCGATGGCTGGCGTTTCAGTCGAGCGACTGGTCCAGGAGTTGGAGAAGCTCAAACAGCAGATGGACACGGGGACGCTAAAGGCGGGGGAATACGACGAGCGACTCGCACGCGTGATTCGCGAGCTGCGAGAGCGGAAGCTCGATGCCGAGCGTCCCGCCCTCACCGCCGCGCTCGGCGATGCGCTGAAGCGGGGCGTGATCACGCCGGCGGTGAAGACGCACCTGGAGAAACGGCTCGGGCTCTGAGCGAGCAGCTGTGCGCGGGAGCCGAGGGCCCGTTACAACGACTTCAAGAACTCGATTCTCGCCGCCCGATCGCGGCTCGGCAGCCGCTTGCAGCGGTCGGTCACGCCGTTCGCCTCGCCCCGATAGCGCGGCGTCAGGCGTTCGCGCGCGGCCGCGCGACCCCCGACCGGGCGAAGCGCGTGGTTGCCACCCCCTTCCCGGCCCGCCTATGCTTGACACCGTTCGCCGGGTCGCCGTCCCCGGCCCGAGAAATTCATGGTCGCGCGGAGGCAGGGTCTCATGACCGACCAGGCTGCACCGGATCTGGGGGACGGCGCACCATCGGAAGACGCGCGCCCGCCCATGGCCCTACGTGCACCGCGCCATCTCGCCCTCTCGGTGTGGCTCGCTACCCTCGCCGTGGCGCTTGGGCCGCGGGGTCTCGCCGGCCAGGACAACTTCGAGATCCAAGTATACGGCGCTGATCTCGTGGCATCCGGCCGCACCATGCTCGAGCTCCACAGCAACTTCACCGCGCACGGTCGCCGGGCGGTCGTCGATAGCCTCTGGCCGAGCGACCATGCGCTGCACGAGACCTTCGAGCTGACCCACGGGATCACGCCGTGGTTCGAGGTCGGCTCCTACCTGTTCACTAGTGTCCAGAGCGGCGGGGCCTGGACTTGGGTGGGCAGCCACCTCCGGCCACGGCTCCGGGCGCCCGAGGCCTGGCACTGGCCCGTCGGCGCAAGCCTCTCGTTCGAGTTCGGCTATCAGCGCCGGGCGTTTTCCGCCGATACCTGGACGCTCGAGATTCGGCCGATCGTCGACCACCGCGCGGGGCCGTGGTACTGGGCCCTAAACCCGGCGCTCGAGCGCTCGTTAAGGGGGGAGGCTGCGGCCCAGGGCTTCACCTTCGCGCCCACGGGTGCGCTCAGCTACGATGTCACGCCCGCCGTCACCCTCGGCGTCGAGTACTACGCCTCGCTCGGCCCGGTCACTGGGTTCGACCGGCTCAACGCGCAACAGCATCAGCTCTTTCCCGCGCTCGACCTCAATTTATCTCCGAGCTTTGAATTCAACCTCGGCGTGGGCCTGGGGCTCACGCCGGCGACCGACCGGCTCATCATTAAGATGATCACGGGATACCGCTTCTAGCGCTTTCCAGGAACCGGATTCGGCCCGCGCTCCACCGCGAAGCGCCGCGCGGTGGCGCTGCAACGCATCATGAACTGGACGACCTCGACTTTTGGTGCGATTGTGGGCGCGAGCGAGCTGTGCGCTGAGGGTCCCGGCTCGGGTCCCCGGGCGCTCCGCCGGTCGGACCCCAACGCGCCCGGCGCGCGAGCGGTCGTCGGGCACTTTCCCCGCCCCACGTGACGTTTCCACTCGTATGCGGTTCGCCAGCGCGCAGGGCGCACTGTGGCCGTGCGGGGGGGGGAGGCCGTGAGTCGCCGGTGGTTGGAGAGTGCCGTTCGGTAGCATGACCTGAGTTCGCGGCATGGAGGGGGCGTGAGGACCAGCAACGACGTATCGGTGGGGCGGGTAGCCGGGGCGGCGCTCGCCACGGTGGGGCTCGTGCTGGCTGCGGGTTGTGGCCGCCGGGACCCGCTACCGCAGTTTCCCCCGCCCCAAGTGACCATTGTGGTCGTGGCACCCCAGCGGATGCCCGAGGTGTACGAGTTCCCCGCGGAAGTGGAGCCGTATCGGCGCGTGGACGTCCGCGCCCGGGTCGAGGGCGTCATCGTGGCTCGGCCCTTCACGGAAGGGGCGATCGTCAGCCCGGGCCAAGTGCTCTATCGACTGGATCCGGTGCGCTACGAGGCGGCGTATCGCAGCGCGGTGGCGCGCAACGAGAACGCAAAGCAGACGTTGGCGCGGCTCGAGCCCTTGGTCGCCCAGAATGCGGTCGCGCAGCAGGACGTGGACAACGCGCGCTCCGAGTACGCGGCCGCCCAAGCCACCCTGGACCAGGCGAAGAAGGACCTGGACGACACGGAGGTGCGGGCGGAGATCGAGGGCCGCGTCGGGCGGACGCGGCTGGACGCGGGGGCGCGGGTCACGGGTCCCGGCGACCTGTTGACGACGATCGACCGGATTGATCCGGTCTATGTGACGTTCCGTCCCTCGTCCGAGCAGCTCCTGGTGTGGCAGCAAGATCCGCCGTCGCGGGCGCTGGCCCGTCCGGGCAGCGCGCTCCAGGTCCAGGTCGTCCTGCCGGACGGCGCCACCCTGCCGCGCGCCGGACGCCTCGATTTCGTGGCACCGTCGCTCGACTCCGCGACCGGGACGCAGGAGTTCCGTGCCGTGTTCCAGAACCCCGACCGGTTGCTGTTGCCCGGGCAGTTCGTGCGGGTGCGGCTCATCGGGTTTGCGCGCGACAGCGCGCTCGCGATCCCGCAGCGCGCGGTGCAGACGGGCTTGGGGCGGCAATTCGTGTACGTGGTGGGCCCGGGTGATACCGTCGCGGCGCGCGACGTCCAATCCGGCCCGTGGAGCGGCGACCGCTGGATCATCGAGAAGGGCCTCGCGCCGGGTGACCGCGTGATCGTAGACGGCGTGCAGAAAGTAGCGCCCGGGCGTCCCGTCCGGCCGGAGCCGCTGGGCGACACGGCGGTCACCCGCGTGCCGGCGACCTCCTCGGGAGCGACGCGATGAGCGCCGACGTCCCGGCCCGCGAGTCGTCCCCCGAGATTCGCTACTTCTTCATCCGGCGGCCCGTGTTGGCCGCCGTGATCTCGATCGTCATCACCCTACTCGGGCTGTTCGCCATCCGGCTGCTGCCGGTCTCGCGCTATCCGCAGATCACGCCGCCAGCCGTGCAGGTCGCGGCCGTCTACCCGGGGGCGACGGCCCAGGATGTGGCCGACGCCGTGGCGGGGCCGATCGAGCAGCAGCTGTCCGGTCTGCAGGGCCTGCTCTACTACTCGACCGCCAACGCGAGCGACGGGTCGATGAGTCTGCAGATCTACTTCGACGTCACCCGCAGCCAGGATCTCGCGGCCGTGGACGTGCAAAACGCCGTCCAGGTGGCGACGCCCCAGCTCCCCGACGCGGTGCGCCAGAACGGCGTAACGATTCTCAAGGCGAACACCGACATCTTGGCGGTCGTCGCGCTGTCCGCGACCGACCCGCGGTACGACGCCGCCTACTTGACCAATTACCTGAAGCTGTACGTCGAGGACGAGCTCAAGCGGGTGCCCGGTGTCGGGAACGCGCTGACGTTCGGCGGGCTGCAATTCTCGATGCTGCTGCAGCTCGATCCCGACAAGATGGCGCAACTCGGTATCACGGTGAGTGACGTCGCCGCCGCCGTGCGCGAACAGAACGCCACGAATCCGGCGGGGCGCATCGGGCGCGAGCCGGCGCCGCCGGGGACGCAGCTCACCCTGCCCGTGACGACGCTCGGGCGGCTGCAGACGGCCGACGAGTTCAACGACATCGTGGTGCGCGCCAAGCCCAACGGCTCGCTGGTGCGCGTGCGTGACATCGGCCGGGCGGTGCTTGGGGCGCAGAGCTACGACTTCGCCGGCCGGCTCAATGGCCAGCCGACGGCGTTCATGCTGCTCTACCTGCGCCCCGGTGCGAATGCCCTGGCGGTGCGCCAGGCGGTCGCGACGCGGCTGGAGGAGTTGGCGCAGACCTTCCCGCGGGGGATTACGTACAAGGTCCCCTTCGACACGACGCCGTTCGTGACCGCCTCGATTGACGAGGTCGTGAAGACCTTGGTCGAGGCCATGATCCTGGTGGCGCTCGTCGTGTTCGTGTTCCTGCAGAGCTGGCGGGCGACGCTCATCCCCATGCTCGCCGTACCGGTGAGCGTGATCGGCACCTTCCTCGGGCTGCTGTTCCTGGGGCTGTCCATCAACGTGCTGACGCTGTTCGCCCTCGTGCTCGCCATCGGCATCGTGGTGGATGACGCCATCGTCGTGATCGAGAACGTCGAGCGCACGATGGACAGCGAGCACGTGTCGGCGCGGGTCGCGGCCGACCGCGGCATTCGCCAGGTGGCGGGGGCCCTGGTTGCCATCGTCCTGTCGCTAGTGGCCGTGTTTGTGCCCGTCGGGTTCACGGGGGGTGTCACGGGCGAGCTGTTCCGGCAATTCGCTATCACGATCGTCATCGCCGTCGTGCTCTCAGGCATCGTGGCGCTCACCCTCACCCCGGCCCTGTGCGCCCTGCTGCTGAAGGAACGGGGCGCCGCGCAGACCACGGGCGTGTTCGGGGCGTTCAATCGCGGGTTCGCCCGCGTCACCGCGGGGTACACGGGCGCGGTGGACCGCGTGCTCGGTCGGCCCCGGGCCTGGCTGGCCGCGTTCCTCGTGGTCGTCGGGCTGGCGGTGCTGCTCTGGCGGCGCGTGCCCTCGGCCTTTATTCCGACGGAGGACAAGGGGTACTTCGCGGTCGCCGTGCAACTCCCCGACGCGGCCTCGCAGCAGCGCACCCAGGCTGTGGTCCAGCGGGTGGAGGGCTTCCTGCGTCAGGACCCGGCCGTGCAGAACGTGGTCGCCCTGCTGGGCCTCGACATTCTCAGCCGCGCGAACCAGAGCAACAGTGCGACGATCTTCGTCAACGTCAAACCGTGGGACCAGCGCGGCCCGGATGAATCGATCAATGCCATCACGGGCCGGCTCAACGCGCGGTTGTTCGGCATGCAGGACGCTGTCGCCTTCGCATTCAACCTCCCCGAGATCATCGGGCTGGGCGTCACGGCCGGGGTGGAGACGAACGTGCAGGCCCGCGCGGGCCAGTCGGTGCAAGAGTTCGCGCGCCAGGTGCAGACGTTCCTCCAGGCCGCGAACCAACTCCCGGCCGTGCAGGGTGCGCAAGCCAATTTCCGCGCCAACGTGCCCCAGCTGTACGTCGCGGTGGATCGCGCGAGCGCCAAGGCGCGCGGCGTGCAACTCGGCGATCTGTTCGGGACGCTGCAGGCGCTCTTGTCCACCCTCTACATCAACGATTTCAACCTCTACGGCCGCACCTACCGGGTGCAGGCCGAGGCGCAAGCGCCGTTTCGCCTGACGCCGAGCGACATCGGTCGGCTGTACGTGCGCGGCGCGAACCAAGCCATGATCCCGGTCTCGGCGCTCACCCGCACCGAGTTTCGCAGCGGCCCCACTCTGGTCTCCCGCCTCAACGGCTTCACCTCCGCTCTCGTCACCGCAGCGCCGAAGCCCGGGCACAGCACGGGCGAAGTGATGGCCCAGTTCGACGAGCTCGTCCGCACGCGCTTCGCGGCCGAGGGCATCGGGCTCGCGTATTCGGGGCAATCCTTCCAGGAGCGCGCGTCGAGCGGCGCGGCGGGGCTGGTGTTCGGCCTCGGCTTGGTCATCGTGTTCCTGGTGCTGGCCGCGCAGTACGAAAGCTGGTCGCTCCCCTTCGCGGTGCTGCTCGGCGTGCCGTTCGGCGTGCTCGGGGGCTTCCTCGGCATCTGGCTCCGGGGCCAGGCGAGCGACATCTACTTCCAAGTCGGGTTGCTCACGGTCGTGGGGCTGGCGGCGAAGAACGCGATCCTGATTGTGGAGTTCGCCAACGAGCTGCGCGATCGGGGGTATCCGATCCTGCGCGCCGCCGTGGAGGCGGCCCGCGAACGCTTCCGCCCCATTCTCATGACCTCCTTCGCGTTCATCTTCGGCGTCTCGCCCCTGGTCGTGGCGGGCGGGGCGGGCGCGGCGAGTCGCCATTCGATCGGCACCACAGTGTTCACGGGGATGCTCATCGCCACCACGATCGGCGTCTTCTTCATTCCGTTGTTCTTCCGAGTGATCCGCGGTCTCGCCGAAGGGCGCAGCGCCGACGGGACGCCGGGCGGGACGCCGTGAGGGGCTCGGTCGCCGCGGGGGTAGCCGCCGTCCTCGTCGGCTGCGCGGTGGGCCCGGGCTACCATCCCGCGCCCGTGGTGCCCGCCGCCGCCCACGTGGGCGCGGGGAACCGCTCCGCCGCCGCGCAGGCCTTCTTTGACTCGCTCGCCGCCGCCCGCGCCGCGGACACGGCGCAAGCGATCGCGGTGCCCCGGGTGCGCCGCGTGGCCGCCGACTCGCTCGCCGACCTCGCGTGGCTCGACATCTTGCGAGACTCGGTGCTCACCCGGCTCGTCGCGACCGCGCTGCGCCAGAACCGCGATCTCGCGGCGGCGCGCGCGCGTATCACCGAGTTCCGGGCCGAGGCCGGGGTGGCGCGCGCCCCGCTGTTTCCCAGCCTCACGCTGAACGGGAGCGGGTCCAAGAACCAGATCGCCTTTGGCGCCTTCGCCGTCACCTACGACGCGATCCGCGTCACGGGCGACGTCGCCTGGGAACTCGACTTCTGGGGCCGTACCCGGCGGGGGATCCAGGCGGCGAACGCGGATCTGGCGGCCGAGGACGCCGCCGCGCGCGCCGTCACGCTCTCACTGGTAAGCGACGTGGCGACCGGCTACCTGCAACTGCTCGAGGTGGATCAGGAGCGGGCGATTGCCGAGCAGACGCTCCGGTCACGCCAAGTGACGCTCGACTTGGCTCGACAACGCTTCGCGCGCGGCGTCATCTCGGAACTCGATGTGCGACGGTTTGAGGCCCAGGTGGCCGTGCCGGCGGCGCGGCTCGCCCAGGTGGAGCAGCTGCGCGCCCATCAGGAGCACGCCCTGAACGTGCTGCTCGGCGAAGGGCCCGCGGCGATACCGCGGGGCGGTTCGCTCGCCGCCGCCGCTCGGGCCGTGGCGGTGCCCGATTCCCTGCCCGCGACGCTGCTCGGGCGCCGGCCCGACGTTACAGAGGCCGAGCGCTCCTACGCAGCAGCGACGGCGCGCGTCGGCGTCGCCGACGCGGCCCGGCTCCCGACCATCTCGATCACCGGCTCGTATGGCTCCCAAGGAGCGAGCACCGCGAATCTCTTTACGCCCCAAACCCGTGTCTATCAGCTGCTCGGGGGCGTCTCCATTCCGCTGTTCACCGGGGGGCGGGTGAGCAACGCCGCGCAGGCGGCCCGCGCGCGCGCCGAGCAAGCGCGGGCGCGGTATGAGCAGACGGTCCTCACCGCTTTGAGCGAGGCGGGGGATGCGCTCGCGGGCGTGCGCGCCGCGCGCGATCAGATGGTGGCGGACGAAACGCAGGCCGCCGCGCTGCGCCGCGGCCTGGAGCTGGCCGAGCTCCGCTACCGCACGGGCGTGGCGAACTACTTGGAGGTGCTCGACGCGGAGCGCGGCCTGTTCGACGCCGAGCTCGCGTTGAGTCAGGCCCAGTTACAGCAGCTTACGGCCGCGGTACAGCTCTACAAGGCGGTGGGGGGAAGTTGGGGAAGCCCGGGCGCCGGCGGGCGCTGACCGGGAGAGCCGCGCCTAGGGTACGAGCAGCACCGCGACCATGCCGCCCAACCCGTCGGGCACGGTCGCCACGCCGTGCGGCACCACCCATTCCTGTTCGTCGACGAGCAGGTTGAAGTGATACAGCCCGCGCGCGAGGGCCAGGGTGCCCTCCCACCGGTCGTCGCCGAGCGGGCGTAGCGGGACGGTCCTCCAGGCGTTCCAATCGCCCGCGATGGCGACCGCGTGCACGCCCTGAAACCGGAATTGCACGACCACACTGTCGCCGCGCGACTGCGGCACGAGCGGCGTCAATCGCGGCGCCGTCGCCGTGTGGGAGGCGTGCGTCGGCCCGATCCGCACGCCGAAACTGAGGAACCGGCCACGTGGAAACCCCTGGTAGGGCTCGCGGAGATAGCTGCCGCCGCCGAGCTCGAGGGACACGCCGGGCCGGACGAAGAGCTGCACCACGGCGCTGCCCGCGCCACTCGACCCGTACGCTCCGGAGACCCGGGCCTCGGTCGACAGCGACACGACCGCCGCCCCGCGCTCCAGCGTGACGCCCGCGCTCAAGTCCGTGAACCAATCGCCCAAGAAGCGCGTGGGCTCGACGGCGACCTGCCAGTCGGTCGCGCCGGCGTGGCCGCCCGGCCGCCACCAGGCGCGCGCCCGGGTCCGGAGGGCGACGAAGCCCGGGGTGGCATCGTTCGCGATCCATCCGCTCGAGGGTCCGGCGCCGACGCCGAACCCCCACGCGGGCTCGAACCACAGCACTTCGGCCAAGCCGTGCACCGCAGCGGTCCACGCGCCGACCGGCGCGCGCGCGGTGTCGCCCGTCATGCTCTGCGTCGTGCCGGTGAGGATTCCCTCAAGGCCGAGGCGTACGCGGTCTGTGACGGGGGGCGTCGTGCCCCACAGGTAGAGCCGTCCGTAGCCTGCCCAGTCGCCCCCGGGGAGGGAGGCGAGGAAGCCCGAGGCCTGGGCGAGGACGGTGGGGGTCGCGTACCGAAGCTCGGGGGACAGCGAGCCCGAGCTGAAGGTCGTCCCCCCCTCGGTGCGCACCGTGCTGACCCCGACCCCGAGCGACGCGCGGGTTTGGGCGAGGCTCGGCACGGCGGCGAGGCTCACCGCGACGACCAGCGTTATGGCTCCCCGCAGCACGAGCGAAAGGTAGCCGGACTCAGGCCAGTTGAGGGGGAAAGACACGTGTAGGGGCGCAGCCTGCTGCGCCCCTACACGTTCGTTCCAAGGACCTGTTGCGGGTACGGCTGGTGACTTCCCTTCGGGTGATTGCGGCCTGAGCCGGCGCCGTAGCCGGCTTGGCCTGGGTCGTCCTCGCCTGCGCCGCTTGTGCCCTTGGGCGGTTCGTCCGGGTCAGGGCATTCCAGTGGGTCGGCACCGGGGCGCCACCCTCCTGGGGTAAAGATGGCCGGCGGCGCCGCGGGGTAACGCCCTAGGAGAAGTCCCAGTGGGGCCGGGCGTTACCGACGAGGCGCTGGGTGACTCTTCACACGGAGCGCGGAACCGTTGCCTATGACGCCAGTCACGCCTAGCATCCCATGCGTGAGTTACTAACAGAGGGGTGGTGTCCGGCGACGGGGCGACAGACGGCGACATTGTGCGCGCGGTGCTGGCGGGCGACGTGGAACGCTATGCGGTGCTGGTGGGCCGCTACCGCGATCGCTACGCCCGCTACGCGGCGCGGATGCTTGGCTCGCGCGACGCCGCCGAGGATGCGGTGCAGGACGCGCTGGTTCGGGCGTTCGACCGTTTGGTGGACTGTCGGGAGCCCGAGAAGTTTGCGGGGTGGCTATTCCTGATCCTGCGCAACCGCTGCTTCGCGGAGCAGCGCCGGCGTCAGCGCGAGGGGCGCTTGCTGGAGGATGGGGACGGGGCGATCCCGGGGCCCGAGCGCTCCGACAGCGCAGTCGAGCAGGGCGAGCAGCGTCAGGCGCTGGGACGAGCCCTCGGGCAGTTAACCGGGGAGCAGCGTGACGTGTTCGTGCTGAAGCACGTGGAAGGGCTGGCGTACGACGAGATCGCACGGCGCACCGGGGCCACGGTAGCCTCGCTGAAGATGCGAATGCACCGGGCCTATGATCGGTTGCGCGAACTGATGAAGGAGCATGTATGACGACGCCGTATCACGGTCTGGTCAAGCGGGTGTTGGACGGCGAGCTCACGCTGGCCGACCTGCCGCCCGAGCTGCGCGCCGAGGGCGAAGACGCGCTCCGCCTCCTCGGGGCCGTGGATCGCGCGCCGGTTACGCTGTCGCCCCAGCTCGATGCGCGGGTGATGGCCGCGGTGCGGCGTCATGCCCAATCGCCGCTACGTCGGGCTTGGCGCGCGGTGGCAGCGCCGCGCGAGATCGAGCTGCGGCTGCGGATCCGCCCCTGGGCCCTGTGGGGCGGGGCACTTGCCGCCGCCGCTGCCGTGGCTCTGCTCCTCGGGCGTCCCACGACGCCCGGCGCCACGCCCTCCGTGGTGGCGGGTGTTGCGGCGCGGGACTCCGTGTTCGTGCGCTTCGTCCTGTACGCACCCGGCGCGAAGCGCGTGACGGTGGCGGGGACGTTCAATCAGTGGGACCAGAATGCCGCGCCGCTCGTCCCGGCCGGCACGAGCGGCGTCTGGACGACGACCCTGGCACTCCCGATCGGGCAACACCAGTATGCGTTTGTGGTGGACGGGCGGCGCTGGGTCGCCGACCCGGCCGCGCCCGCCGTGGGCGATGGGTTCGGACGCCGTAACAGCGTGGTCGCCGTGACGACGGGAGCTCGCATCTTGTGAAGGCGCTTGGGCTCAGCCTCGCGATCGTCCTCGCCGCGGGGCTCCCGTGCGCGGTGGCAGCCCAGGACGTGGCCGCGCGCCTCGACGCGCGGGTCCCGGCCGACCTGGCGCATGCCGTGCAGGAGATCGCGCGCGACGCGGCCGGGCGTGGCCTGCCGGTCGAGCCGTTGATCCAGAAGGCAATCGAAGGGGGCGCCAAGGGGGTGCCGGCCCCGCGCGTGATCGCGGCGGTGCGCCAGCTCGCGGCGCGACTCGACGAGGCCCAGAGCGCGGTGCGCAGCGCGGGGACGACGGCCCCGAGCGCCGACGCGATCGAGAGCGGCGCCTACGCCCTGAACACGGGGATGACGGCGTCGCAAGTGAGCGAGCTGGTGCGTGCCAGCCGCCCGCCCTACGACCCTGCCGTGACGCTGCGCGTCGTGGCTACGCTCACCGCCCTCGGCGTGCCGGCGCCTCAGGGGCTCGCGATGGTGGAGCACATGATCTCGGAGCGCCGGGCCCCGAGTGAGCTGCTCGATCTGCCGAGCGAGGTGCAAGCAGCCACAGCGCGGGGCGCCACACCCACCGAGGCGGTGCAGCAGCTCGACCCGCAGCAACAGGGCGGCGGCGCTACGCACGGTCCCGGTCAGCACGGTCACTCACCCCAGCCACCGTCGCCCCACCCCCACAAGCCCTAACTCGGCGCGGACCCGGGAGGCGATTCGACCTCTCGTCCTCGCAGTCCGCGTGGCGCGGCGACCCGCTCACGGTCGCGATTCAGCGGCGCGACGCGGCACCTCGCAACATCGCTCGACTTTCTCTCGGAGTTGGTGGCAGGAACCTGCGTGAGGCAGGCGTAGCACTCTGCTATCGAGAAGTACTCCCGGGGTTTGCGCGGGAGCAACCCATAGCCGTCGCCCGGGTCGGCAGGCGCCCTGCACGCTCTCCGCCGCGCCGTTCGCTCGCCTCCCACAGGCCCGCCCCAGGCTGGAGGAAACAAGCTGGCTTGGAGAACGGCAGCCCGCTAGTTTCCCGTTGGATGGCCACCAGCGCGACTTCCTCCGCGCGCGAATCGCGCGACTCCGTCGTGATCCGTTTCGCCGGCGACTCGGGCGACGGCATGCAGGTCAGCGGCGGCCGTTTCACAATCGAAACGGCGCTCGCCGGCAACGACCTCACCACGTTCCCCGACTACCCGGCGGAAATCCGTGCTCCCGCGGGGACGACGTTCGGCGTCTCCGCATTCCAGATCCATTTCGGCGCGGTGGACGTGATGACGCCCGGCGACGAAGTGGATGTCCTCGTCGCCATGAACCCGGCGGCGCTCAAGGTGGACCTGCGGGACTTGCGACTGGGCGGGACGGTGGTGGTCGACACCGGCGCCTTCACCGAGCGGAACCTTGCCAAGGCCGGCTTCGCCGCCAACCCGCTGGACGACGGATCGCTGGCGCGCTACCAGGTGTTGAAGCTGGATATCACCAAGCTCACCCTGGACGCCGTGAAGCGCTTCGGGCTCACGACGCGGGACGCGCACCGCTGCCGCAACATGTGGGCGCTCGGGCTGATGCTCTGGATGTACGGGCGCGAGCGTGAGGCCACGATCGACTGGCTCAAACAAAAGTTCGCCCGGCGGCCCGAAATCGCGGAGGCGAACGTGGCCGCGCTGAACGCGGGCCATGCCTTCGGCGAGACCGCGGAGATGTCGGAGTACGGCGTCGGCTATACGGTGCGGCGGGCGCCCGTCACGCCGGGGACGTATCGCACCGTGAGCGGCACCGAAGCGCTCGCCTGGGGACTGCTCGCGGGGATGCGGGGAGCGGGCGTGGAGCGGATGCTGTTCGCCGGGTACCCCATCACGCCGGCCTCGGTGCTGCTCCACACCCTGGCGAACCTCTCGCGGTACGGCGTGACGACCTTCCAAGCCGAGGATGAGATCGCGGCGATCGGCGCCGCCATCGGCGCGGCGTACGCGGGCGCCATCGGCGTGACCTCGACCTCGGGGCCCGGCATGGCGCTCAAGACCGAGATGCTCGGCCTCGCGATCGCCACCGAGCTGCCGCTGATTGTCGTGAACTCCCAGCGGGCCGGCCCGTCGACGGGAATGCCGACCAAGGCGGAGCAGTCGGACCTGTTCCAGGCCGTGCACGGGCGCAACGCGGACGCACCGCTCGCGGTGCTCGCCGCCGCGACCGCGACGGATTGCTTCGAGGTGGCGATCGAGGCCGTGCGCCTGGCCACCAAGTACATGACCCCCGTCGTCCTCCTGTCCGACGCCTTTCTCGCGCACGCGGCCGAGCCGTGGCGCATCCCCGACCCGCGCGAGCTGCCGCGCTTTCCGGTGCGGTTCCGGACCGACCCGACGGGATTCCACCCCTTCCTCCGCGACCCGGCGACGCTGGCGCGCCCCTGGGCGCCGCCCGGGACACCGGGGCTCGAGCACCGGATCGGCGGCCTCGAGAAAGATTACGACACGGGCCACATTTCCTACGATCCCGAGAACCACGCTCGCATGACCCGCACGCGGGCGGCAAAGATCGCCGGCATCGCGCACGACATCCCGTTGCAGTCGGTGGCGCTGGGGGCGGATCACGGAGCGCTCGCGGTCGTGGGCTGGGGCTCGACCTACGGGGCGATCCACCAGGCGGTGCAGCGGGCGCGCCAGGACGGCGTCGACGTGTCGCACATCCATCTCCGCTACCTGAACCCGTTCCCGCGCAATCTGGGCGAGCTGCTGAAGCGGTTCGACCGGGTCCTCGTGCCGGAGCTGAACGCCGGCCAGCTGGTGCAGCTGTTGCGGGCGGCCTACCTCGTGCCAGCGGAGGCACTGTCCAAGGTCGAGGGAAAGCCGTTCAAGGTGACGGAGATCCTGCGGGCGATCCAGGGAGGGCGCGTCCCATGACGGTCACGACCATCACCGACGCCGAGCTCCAGCCCAAGGACTTTGCGTCCGACCAAGAGGTCCGGTGGTGCCCGGGATGCGGGGACTACGCGATCCTCAAGGCGATGCACAAGGCGCTCGCGGAGCTGGGTGCCCGACGGGAGCGCACGGTGGTCGTGTCGGGCATCGGGTGCGCGGCGCGGTTCCCCTACTACATGTCTACCTACGGCTTCCACACGATCCACGGGCGCGCCCCGGCGATCGCGACGGGAATCAAGCTCGCCAGCCCGGCGCTCGACGTCTGGGTGATGACGGGAGACGGCGACGGGTTGTCGATCGGCGGCAATCACATGCTCCACGTGCTGCGGCGCAACGTGGATCTCCAGATCGTGTTGTTCAACAACGAGATCTACGGGCTCACGAAGGGACAGTACTCGCCGACGTCGCGGCGAGGCACGAAGTCCCCCTCGACGCCCCGGGGCTCGGTCGACTACCCGGTATCGGCGTGTGCGTTTGCGCTCGGGGCCGGGGCGCGGTTCGTCGCCCGTTCGGTGGACACGCTGCAGCCGCATCTCGTCGCCGTGCTGCGACGCGCCCACGAGCACCGCGGCGCCTCCTTCGTCGAGGTGTTCCAGAACTGCGTGGTCTTCAACGATGGGGCGTTCGACGCCTTCACGGCCAAGGACGGCGCCGCCGACACCCAGCTCCACGTCGAGCACGGTAAGCCGCTGACCTTCGGCGCCGGGAAGAACCGCGGGCTGCGGTTGAAGCCCGGGAAACTGGAGCTCGAGGTCGTGACCGTCGGTGGAGACGGGGTGGCGCTCGACGACGTCCTGGTGCACGACGAGACGAACCGCGCGCTGGCCACGCTGCTTGTATCCCTGGAACCACCGGCCTTCCCGGTGGCGCTCGGCGTGATCTACTGCAACCCCGCCGCGTCGTTCGAGGCCGAGGTGCACGCGCACAGCGAGGCCGCGGGCGCGGCCCGGGCGGGACAGGCAGCGCCCGAGCTCGCGGAGCTACTCCTCGACCAAGAAGGGACCTGGACGGTGCCCTGAGCTGGCGCCGCGCCGTGCGAGCGAGCCCGTGACGCCGTCGCGCCGCACCTCCCGCCCACTAGCGATCATCATTCCCGTCCTGGACCCGTCCCAAGGCCGAGCGGTGCGGGTAGATTGCGACGATGCACCTTTCCGGTCGGTCCCTGTGAGCGCACGACGTCGCGCCGGGACGCTCTCCCTCAAGCCGCCGATCGAGCCGATGCTCGCTAAGCTCGCTGACGCCCTGCCCAGCGGGTCGGCATTCCTCTACGAACCAAAATGGGACGGCTTTCGTGCCCTCGTATTCCGGGGGGCGTCGGACGCGTTCATCCAGAGCCGCGAGTTGAAGCCCCTCGACCGCTATTTCCCGGAATTGCACGACGCGCTACTGGCGCAGCTGCCTGCCGGCTGCGTACTCGACGGTGAGATCGTCATCGCCGCGCCGCATGGCCTCGACTTCGACGCGCTCCAGATGCGGTTACATCCCGCGGCCTCGCGCGTGGCGAAGCTTGCGCAGGCAACGCCGGCGTCGTTTGTGGCCTTCGACGTCTTGGCGGCCGGCGGTCACACCACAATGGGAGCGCCGCAATCCGAGCGGCGCGCCTTGCTCGAGCAACTGTGCGCGAAGTTGGGTCCACCGCTCTACCTGACGCCCATGACCCGCGACCGCGGCACGGCGGCCCGGTGGCTCGAGCAGTTCGAGGGTGCAGGGCTGGACGGGGTGATGGCCAAGCCGGCGGGCGCCCCCTACCAACCCGGCAAGCGCGCGATGATCAAGGTGAAACACGCGCGCACGGCCGATTGCGTGGTAGCGGGCTTCCGCTGGCACAAGAGCGGGACGGACGTCGTGGGCTC
>DATBBW010000088.1:0-2164 GCA_036270795.1 Gemmatimonadales bacterium
ACCCCCAAGCCCCCAAAACCCCTAAATCACGCAACTCGCGCGGGGGTCGTTAGGGTCGCGCCGGTTCCAAGTCCACGCGAATGGTGCGCCACTTCCCTTGGCGGAACCGCAGCACGCTGAGGATGCAGCGCGTCGCGTGTCCGAGGAGGATCGCGAGCCAGATGTCGGTGGGTTCCAGACCGCGCGTCGCTTGCAGCAGCGCGCACAGGCCGAGCGGGACGGCAATCTGGGAGACGAGCGAGATGTAGAGCGGGGAGCGGGTGTCGCCCGTGCCTTGGAGGGCGCCCGTGAAGGTGAGCGCCACGGTGATGAAGAATCCCGAGAGGCTGAGGAACGCCAAGAGCTGCGTCCCGAGGGCCACGACCGAGGGGTCCCGAATGCCGAACAGGGCGTACAGCCGAGCGGGGATGGTCAGGAAGAGGACGCCCACGACGGCCGCCCCCCCGAGGCCGATGGCGGCGGCGACGTACACGCTGCGCATCGAGCGGTCGGGGCGGCCCGCGCCCAGGTTCTGGCCCGCGATCGCGGCGGCGGCGCCCATCAACCCCACCGAGGTCCAGGTGATCAGCGAAAACAGCTCGGTGTATCCCACGGCGTAGGCCGCCTGCGCCTCGGCGCTCGACGCGAGCGAGCCGATGAAGCGCAACAGCAGCACGCCCCCGATGTTCATCGCGATCCCCTGCACCCCCGTCGGCAAGCCGAAGCGGAACAGCGATCGAATGATGGTCCAGTCGGGCCGCCAGTCCATGCCCCGGGGCCACGCCACCACGAGCCGACCGGAGAGCAGCAGATACACCGCGAACCCGCTCACCAAGGCGCCTGCGAGCGCGGTGCCGAGCGCCGCCCCCGCGGTCCCGAACGCCGGGATGGGCCCGAGGCCGCGGATGAAGGTCACGTTGAAGACGATGTTGAGGCCCGTGAGCGCGACGCCGAGGCGCAGCGGGGTGCGGGCGTCGCCGGCGGAGCGCAGCGCGGCACTGAGCATGAAGAACAGCATCAGCCCGATGCTGCAAAGAAACATGATGCGGAGATACGGCAGCGCCTGGGCCCGGACCGGGGCGGTGGCGTTCACGAGGCGAAGCAGGCTCGGCGAGAGCACCCAGCCGAGCGGCGCGAGCACGCCGAGGCACAGCACGATCGAGGCGAGGAACGCCTGGTACACGGTGCGGTTGACCTTCTCGGGATCGTTGGCACCGGCGAAGCGGGCCACCAGCACACTCATCCCCGTGAACAGGGAGGCGAGGAACACGATCACGACGAGGAAGATCTGGAACCCGACGCCGATCGCGGCGTTGCCGGCGTAGCCGACGAAGCGCCCGACCATCGCGTGGTCCACGAGGCCCTGCAGGCCGCTGATCACGTTTTGCAGCATGGTCGGCCAGGCGAGCATCCACACGGCACGGGCGATCGGCCCTTCCACGAGGGAGCGGTCGAATCGCGTGCTCGCGGGTCTGGCGGCGGGGGGGCTGGGACGGACGGTGGGCGCAGTCATCTCGGTCGCTCGATGATACCCCGCGCCCGCGGCCCGTCAAACCCCCTGGCGCCCGACCGCGGCCGCGTCGGGCCCGCTGGGTGTGAGCATCGAGTCGCGCTCAGGTCAGGGAATGGTCAGGCCGCGGTGCCGCGGAAACCGCACGCTCGAGCTCCGCGTTCTTCGGACTGACAGTCGCGGCACCACGCTGGTGCCTTCGTCCACCAACCCAGAACACAGACCGTCGCTTGCTCGTCGTGCTGGCGAGCGGAGGAGAGCGTATGAGGTTACGCAGTGCAGTGATCACCCTGATTGTCCTGCCCGTCCTCGCCGGCTGTGGCAGTAGTTACGGGACGAACCCCGGGGGTGGGAGCGGCCCGGGCGGCGGGGGCGGTGGCCCCGTGGGATCGGTCACGGTCGGCCCCGCCATTCAGTTCGTGAGCGCCCACAACGGCAGCGGCAACCCGGCGGTGGACACGGTCGCGGCGGGCAGTACGGTGACGTGGACGTGGACCGGCTCCCTGCCGCACAGCGTGCGCTCCACGGGGACGCCGAGCTTCACGAGCAGCGGCACCCTGACCGGGAGCGGGACGTACGCCGTCACGTTCACGGCGCCCGGGACGTATCAGTACGACTGCAGCGTGCACGGGCAACAGATGACCGGCACGATCGTGGTGCGCTAAGGGCGCACCG
>DATBBW010000089.1:0-8364 GCA_036270795.1 Gemmatimonadales bacterium
CGCTTGTAGTACCCGGAGACCTTCGTCACGACTCCGATGGGGAAGCGATGAATATAGCCGACCTCGACGTAGTGGTCCCGCTCGGGAAGCGTCGGGGTCGTCGCTTGGTTTTGTTGCGCCGCGTACGTGATCGAGCGCAAGTCCTCGATGTTCGTCGGAACAAAGAGCCGGCCGTAGTACACGTAGAACGTGTTGCCCGGGTCTGCGAAGAAATTGATCCGGAGACGCGGGCTGATCTGGTGCTGATCGCCCGCAAACGGCGCCACGTGGCTGTCGTACCGAACGCCGGGACGAATCTCGAAACGATCGCCGAAGTGGATCGCCGATTGCACGTACACCCCGACATCGTGTCCGTCGAGCGCCGAGATCGATTGGATCGGGGCATGGGAACCGGTGGGGTCCGTGAGCTGGAAGTTCTCGTGGCCGGTCGTGAATGATGTGAGCGTCCCGAGCTTGAGTTCGACGTTCGGGAGCGCCCGCACGGAGTAGTCCACCTTGACGCCGTAGGTGTTAAAGGCCCGGTCCTCAGACACGTTGTACTTGGTGACCGTGTCGGTGCCGTAGGTGAGGCTCGGCTGGTCGGTGGCACCCGGCACATAGTTGAGACTGCCATGCCGATAGAACGTGCCCACGAACAGTTCGGACGGGGCAGTTTCATCGGTCACCTCGCCGGCGCCGAACAGATGACGGTATCCCAGATTGAGGAAGCTGTTGATATCGGTCTGATTATCGTTGAGCTGCGCGACGGTCGAGTCGAAGGGTACCTGGAAGCGAGTGCGCGCGCCGTTGACTTCGAGCGTCACGAGGTCGCTGCTGCTCGGCGTGAACTGCGCCTTGCCGAAGCCGTACGTGTCCAGGCCGTAGTTATGAAAGTTGAACGGCGCGCGGGTGACGGTATCCCCCATGACCGGTTCTCGTCTCATGTCGGTCTCTTGCCGGGTGCCCGAGACGAAGAAGCCGAACTTTCCCGTGTTGTCGCTGGCTGTGAGCGATTGACCGTCCGAGCTGAACGATCCCCCATATCCGCTTACGTTCGCATGGAAGCCCCCGCTCGGAATGTGGGTCTGAATGTTCACGATCGCGATGTTCTTGCCGCCGTACTCGGCATCCCACCCGCCCGTCTGAAAGTCGATCTTCCGCACGACTTGGGGGTCGAACAGCTCATTGAGGCTCCCGGAGACGCCCGCCGGCACGGGCAGGCCGTCGATGTAATAGGTGTACTCCGCATGCTGACCCTTGATGTGCACCTCCCCGGTCGGCGCCCGCGCCGAGCTTGCAATCGACTGCTGCAGAATCTGCGACGTCGTGGTGAGGGGTGATCCGTGATAGTCGTCTTGCTTGAAGGTCTGATCGCCCGTGCGTGTGTCGAGCGCAATCGGTGTGCCCGCGACCACCTGGATCGCCGCAAGATTGGCCGCTACTGGAGTCATGCTGAAGGCGACGCGTGTCGTCCCGCCCGTCGGGTCGATCGTGACGGTGTGCGTAACCGCCGCGAACCCGAAGAATCGCACGGTCACGTCATACGCGCCGGTCGCCAGGTTGTGCACCAGGTAGCGGCCGAATGGGTCGGTGGTCGTCCGGAAAACGACCTGTCCGTTCTGCCTGACGGTCACGTCCGCCCCGGCGAGCGGTTGTCCGTTCGTGCTATCGGTAACTATGCCCGCGAGGTCGCCCGCGAGGGTCGTGCGGGTCGTGGCGGCCCTGGTCGTTCCCGTCGCGAACGCTGCCAACGGGACCAGGAGTGCGATCATCGCGAAGGCGGCGGAGCGAACCAACCGCTCTGGCCTTGGATGGAGCGCTCCGGTGAGCGCCCGCCCCGGCAGCGCTCGAAGGGACTTGGAGTGAACCAACGGAATCATGGTGATCTCCCGTAACGTGAGTGAATCAGTAATCCGCGCGCCCGGGCCCTGCAAAACCGATGGCGCAACGGTGAGTTCACGTGCACGCGACGCTCGTGGAGCGGCGCGTCGCTAGGAGAGCCGGGGAGGTGCTCGAGGGTGCGGGTGAGCCCGAGCGCGTGCGAGCGAGAGTCCCGCAGCCTCCGAGCCATACGACGCGGTGACGGTAGCGCCGGCGAGCCGGAGGACCGGCGGTCGGGGCGCAGCGAGTGGTGTGCTGAGGAAGACGCACAGCGCGCAGTCCGGTGGGTGAATCCGAGCGCAGCTGTCCGTCGTGTGGGACTCGATGTGCGCAGTGGCGTGTGCCGCTGCCGCGTCGAGGCGGGCGTCGGCCCACGCCGCCGCGCCGGGCAGCGTGAGCTGCAGGCCGGCAGCCAGGAGCCGGAAGGTGAAAACGACCGCACGGGGCTGGCGCATCGGCCGCACTCTACACGCCCCTCACGCTGAGGTTCCCCTTGAGGCGGTAAGCGCCCCGCCCCAACGCCCGAACGTGCGCCACCGACCCGCCGCGGCGAGCAGGAGCCCGTACAGGCACACGATCGGCGGACCGGTCGGGAGGTTGCCGACGTATCACAGCCGCAGCACCACCTCCCGCCAGCGCTTGGATCACCAGCAGCACCAGGGCGAGTGGCGCAGTCGAGCGGTTGCGGGTTGTCGGGCGTGCGATCACGCGTTCCCTACGGCTTGCCTCGTGCGGCGGTTGGCGCGGGGCGCGCGCGCGTAGGCGCGCAACCGCCGGAGCATGCGCCGGTCCTGCCGCACCGGGTCGTCCCCCTTGGGCGTCTCGATAATCTTAATCACTGGGGCGAAGCGCGGCTCGCGCATAATGCGCCGGAACGCCTCGGGCCCGATCGCCCCTTCGCCGATCCACTGGTGGCGGTCCAGATGCGACCCCGGCGCCGCCTTCGAGTCGTTCAGGTGCAGGCACTGGAGGAGCCCCAGCCCGATCTCCCGATCGAACCGCTCCCACACCCCGTCCAGTCCACTGGCCACATCGTACCCTGCCGCGTGCAGATGGGCCGTGTCCAGGCAGAACGCCACGCGCTGGCGGACCGCCTGGGGCAACGCCTCCCGCAGCGCCCGCAACTCCTCGAAGGTGGACCCGAGCGCCGTGCCCGCTCCCGCTGTGCCCTCGATCAGCACGCCGACCTCGCCCGGCACGGCCGCCAGACACGCGGCGTACTCGCGGGCGTTACGCTCGAGCCCCGCGTCCCGCTCGTCGATGTAGTTCCCGGGGTGCGACACCACCCAGGGAATCCCCAGGGCCCGGCAGCGGGTGAGCTCGCCCACGAAGGCCCGCGCGCTCTGGGCCCGGAGCGCCGCATCCGGCGAGGCGAGGTTGATCAAATAGCTATCGTGCGCCACCACGGCCCGGATCCCGCTCGCCGCGAGCGCGACGCGAAACCGCGCTATCTCCGCCGCGTCCAATACCGGCTCGCGCCACTGGTTCGGCGTCTTGGTGAACACCTGGATCGCGGTCGCCCCGATCGCACTACCGCGCCCCGGGGCCAAGGCGACCCCCCCCAGGGTGGAGACATGCGCGCCCAGCAGTTCGCCAGCTCGGCCCCTCACCGCCACGGTTCCTCGGTGAAGGCAAGGTGGGAGATGAGCGGCACGAAGCGCACGCCCCCCGCCCGCCGCTCGGCCAACCCGTTTGGCCCGCGCTCGAGGATGACGAGCTCTTGGGCCGCGAGATCGCCGACCGGGATCACGAGCCGGCCACCCGGGGCCAACTGGTCGGCGAGCGGCCGCGGGACGGCGGGCGCCGCGGCAGTCACGATGATCTCTTGGAACGGTGCCTGCTCGGGCCAGCCGCCCGCCCCGTCACCCAAGCGCGTCTCGATGGTGTCGAGCCCCAGGCGCCGGAACCGCTCTTCCGCCTCGACCAACAAGTCGGGCAGACGCTCGATCGTGTACACGCGCGCGCCGAGATGCGCCAGCACCGCGGTCTGGTACCCTGAGCCCGTGCCGATCTCGAGCACGCGGTGCCCGCGCCGCGGCGCGAGCGCCGCCGTCATCAGGGCGACGACGTAGGGTTGCGAAATCGTCTGCCCACTCCCGATCGGGAGTGGCGCATCGTCGTACGCCTCGCTCGCGAGGTGCGGCGGGAGGAACCACTCGCGGGGCACCCACGCCATCGCCGCCAGCACGCGGCAGTCGCGAATGCCGCGGGTGGCGAGCTGGCGCTCGACCATGCGGCGGCGGCGGCGGCGGCTCTCAGGCGCCGGCGGCACGCGCGGAGCTCCCACGTTGCCGAGCCATAGGGTGAACTATAGCTTGACACCCTCCACAGTGCGGCCCGGAGTCTTGCCCGACTCGATCCAGCCGAAGATTCTCCTGCTCGGCGACGACAGTGCCCGGCCCGAGGGCCTGGAGCGGTTCCTCGTGCGCGGCGGCTTCCAGGTGACCGCAGCGCCCTTCCCGCTGCCGGCCCCCGAGCGGGTGGAGCACCAGCCTCCCGACCTCGTGATCTTCTGCGTCGCCGCCAAACATCCCCGGCTCGCCGACGCGGTGCGCGATCTGGTGAGCGCGCCGCGCTTTGGCGGCGCGCCGGTGAGCGTGCTGATCGCCGACGGCGCCGCCGAGGCCGTGGCGGATGCCCTGCAGGCGGGGGCGCAGGACGCGATGGCGAGCCCGGTGCATTTTGGCGAGCTGCGCGCCCGCATCGACGCCGACCTACGGGCGCGTCGCGAGCTGGGGGAGGCGCGTGACGCGCTGCGGTCGCGCGACCTGTTGTTCGACATCTTCCAGGAAGTTTCCGCGGCGTTGCGCGCGGATGAGATCTTCCAGACGCTGGTGCGCCGGGTGGGGCAGGCGTTCGGGTTGACCCACTGCTCCTTCGTGCTCACCGCGCCGGGCGAGGACCAGGGGCGCGTGGTCGCGGTGTACGAAAACCCCGCGATCCGGGATTTGCGCGTCGAGCTCGAGCGCTACCCCGAGATCCAGGAGGCGATTCGCACCGAGCGCCCGGTGATCATCCACGACGTGCATGAGCACCCGCTGTTCGAGAGCATCCGCAAACGGTGGACCCAGCAGCAGCTCGACGTGACCGTGCAGTCGGCCGTGGCGCTGCCCGTGTTCGTGCAGGGGCGTGCGGCCGGCGTGTTCTTCCTGCGCACCGTGCAGGGCGACCCGCAGCTCCGGTCGCAGGACGTGGGATTCGCCAACACCATCGCGCAGGCGGCCGCCCGCGTGCTCGAAAACGAGGAGCGCCGGGCCGCGATCTATCGGCGCCAGATCAGCGCCGGCGTGACCGACGTGTTGACCGGCTGCGCCAGCCTGGACGCGCTCGATCGGCGGCTGCGCGACGAGTTCGAGCGCGCCCGCCGCTACTCGCTGCACTTCGCGCTGGTGCTGGTCGACGTGGACCGGCTACGCGACGTCAACGAACGGCTGGGCCAGCAAGCGGGCGACCGGGTGCTCGGCGAGATTGGCGCGATGATGCAGCGTGAGATCCGGGCGCCGGACTTCGTGGCCCGCTACGGCGGCGACGAATTCGCGCTCATCCTGCCCGAGACCGACACCCAGGGGGGGAAGCAGTTCGTGGACCGGCTCCGGCAAGTCATCGCCCGCCACACGTTCCCCGATCTGGGTCCGGGGCAGGTGCCGAACGTGTCGGCGGGGGTGGTGGCGTTCCCGCACTCCGAAGTGCTGCGGCCGGAAGATCTGTTTACCCAGGTCGAAGCGGCGCTCGAGCGGGGGAAACAGAACGAGGCGGACCGCATCGGCGTGGCGGGAGAGAAACACTAGGCGCGGCGCAGTCGCTGTTCATCCCACCGACGTCAGGAATCCGCCGCATTCTCGCGTGCCCCTGCCGACCGCAGAGGCCGCGCCCTAAGCGGGAGGGCAGTGGCCCGCCGCGTCACCCGGCTCTCGCGATGCCCGCGCCGACGACGGGAAGAATAGCCTGGGTCATCCGCTGCACGGCCCGCTCCCAGGTGAACTCGCGCTCCGCGCGTGCGCGACCAGCTCGGCCCATGGCGCGGGCCAGGGCGCGATCGACCAGCAGCCGCAGGAGCCGGTCCGTGAGCGCGTGTTCATCACCAATCGGCACAGTAAACCCGGTCTCACCGTCAGTGATCATCTCGGGCACGGCCCCTGCGTCGGTCCCGACGCAGGGAAGACCGAAATGCATCGCTTCGATGAACGCGATGCCGAAGGGCTCGAACCGCGTCGGCAGGCAGAACACGTCGGCTGATCTGTACGCTGCGACCAGCGCCGCGCATCCCGCCGGCTGATTCTTGTCCAGATCACCAAGGAAGTGGACCCCCGGCTCGAGGGTCGGGGGTGGGGACGGGCCCGCGATCACGAGCCGCGCATCGGGGATGCGCGCCCGCACGCGCTGGAACGCGTGCGTGAGCAGATCGCCGCCCTTGCGGTAGAAGTGACGCCCGACGAACAGGATGGTCGGCGGGTGATCGGTGTCGGGGCGGAGCGGCGTCTCGGGTATCCGGCTCACGTCCAGATTCGGGCCGGCGCGGATCGCGTGGACACGGGTGGGGGGCAATCTCCAGTCCTCGATGAACGATCGCTGCAGCCGCTCGCTCAGCGTGAAGACACCGGCCGCGTGCTGATACACGTCCCGCTCGCGCTGCACCACCTGCTCGAGCTCTCGGCGGGTGAGCGATGCGGCGTCGCTGTGTCCCGTCTCCGCGCCGCGCTTCGCCATCCAGATGTTGGAATCGCAGCAGAGGAAGTAGGGGACGGCGCCGCGACCGCGCGGTTGGAACGTCGCACCGACCTGCACGATGACGTCGAGCCGCCGTCGATGAGCGGCGATGTGGCGGGCCGCACACCGGGACCGGAGCCGAAACGGCGTTCCCCCGAGCATCAACCGCGTGCGCCAGTGGCGGCGGTCGATGGCGAACGTCAGCGCCGCCCCGAGCCAGCGCGCCGGCCCGGACAGGTCCACGTCGCCCGTCATCACGGTATGGCCCTCCGAGCGCAGCTTGTCCACGAGGCTCTTCGAGACACCGGACCATGAGTCCCAGGATTCCGCGTTGCCTTCGCACAGAAACACGATGTTCATACGAGAGGCCTCATATGTCACCGCCCAAGGAGAGCGTGTCCTCTCCGCCTCAGCCCCTGTTGCAAGACACAGGCCGGGGTCATGACGTTGCGTGCATGGCGCCCGCCCAATCCCCTCCTGTTGCGATCGCACGACAGCGGCAAACAAGGTCGCGCGCATGCCGTTTGGCACCGCTCTTGCCCGTCTTGGCACCTGGGTTCGCGGCCTGCCTGTGAGCCGCCGAGGAGTCGTGTGACGCATCAGCTGACCGCTGTGGCGCGGACGGTGCTCGACTGCCGCTATCTGCTGCGGGGTCGCTACCGACTCCGGACCAAGGTGCGGATTCGGTTGGAGTACTGGCGCCTGACGCTGAAACTGATCTTCGTGGCGCCGCTCGTGCGGTTGCAGCGGGAACGGATTGTGGGGTTTGAGGTCGCGTTTTTCGATTACGAGACCCTCCACCTGTTATTCCGCGAAATCTTCGTTCAAACCCAGTACTGGTTTGACTGTCGGCACGATCAGCCGCTGATCTTTGCGGGGCTACCAGCTCGATGCGATGTGGCTGTCATCCGAATCGCGGGGCGGGTTCCAGGACATCCTGGTCTACGCGTCCCGCGCCAAGCGCCGGTCCGCCGGCGGTCACGGCGTGCGGAAGTAGGTGCGGCCGCTCAGGCCCTGCTCCGCGGGCGGAAAGGGGCCTGGTGGTACCGCGGGCCCCCTGTGGCCCCGTCACCGGCTCAGCGCCGGCTCCGCAACCAGTTGATGGGATCGAGGGCGATGCCCCCCTGCCCGCGGATCTCGAAATGCAGGTGGGACCCCTGGTCGCTCGACTGGCCCCCGACATGGCCCACCACCTGGCCCTTCACCACGCGCTCGCCTTGCGTGACCGTCTTGTCGTTTAAATAGCCGTAGAACGAGTAGTACCCGCCGCCATGGTCCAACAGCACCGAGGTGAGATAGGTGCCAAGCGGCCCCGCGAGGCTCACCGTGCCCGCGGCGATCGCGCGCACCGGCGTGCCCACCGGGGCCGCGATGCCGATGCCGTGCCATGGGATGCGGGTGTTGTTGGGCCCCGCCGCGGTCCCGAACTGATACAGGAGGCGGCCCTCCACGGGCCAGTCGAGCTGGCCCAGGTCGGCCGTCGTGATCGCGGCGGCGGTCGCGGCGCCCCGCGCCACGGCCTCCCGGCGCGCCCGCTCCAGGGCCGCGATCCGGTCGTTCAGGCTCTTTTCGTCCCGCTCGAGCTCGGACAGACGCTGCTGCGCCTCGCGCGCGCTGCGGCGCGTGGCGCGCAACGACGCTTGGCGCTCGTGCTCCAGCTGCTGATAGCGGTCCAGCTCCTCGGTCCGCTCGTTCTTACGGCGTCCCAACGCGTCCCGCGCATCCACGAGCGTCTGGCGCTCACGCGCGATGCGCCGTTGCAACTTCGACATGTCGTTCGCGAGCAAGCGGTCCTGG
>DATBBW010000090.1:0-16828 GCA_036270795.1 Gemmatimonadales bacterium
CCCCCCACCCCCTTCTGCATGCCGAACGTCTCTTCGATGAGGAACTCCCCCTCCATCACCGGCACCCGCCAATAGCGCTTGCCGCCGATCACCTTGCTTGCCTGAAACCCGTCGCCGAACACGCGCAGCGCCCTGCCCACCGCCAGCCGCTCCGAGGCGTCGGGAAGTCCGTCAAAGCACGCGGTGGTGGGGCAGGTGAGCACGGTCTGCCCGAGGCGCACGACCAGCTGTTCGGGCAGGCTCGCCTTGTCGGGCGTGAGAAACAGCACGCTCACCCCGGGGCGTCCGTCGGGGGTGTCACCCTCGGCGAGGGTGCGCTCGATGCCCGCCTCGCACTTGCAGCCGATCACCGAGGTGGCGAAGCCCGTCAGCTTGTCGGCGGCGGCGCCCGCCCACCGGGCGCTCCGGCCGGTGATGACGATGCGCGCCACGCGCATCGTAAAAGCCTCGGCGAACGTATCCTCGATCGTGACGCCGTTGATTTTCATGGCAGTGGGGCCACCGGGTAGTTCTCGAACGCCACCGTGGCGTACTCGGCGAAGAAGCGCCGCAGGTGCGGCGTGAGCGCCGAGTCGTACTCGGGGCGCACGGTGAGCCGCCGCCCGTCCGGCGCGTGGCGCAGCTGGCCCTCCTCGACCACCACGGTCCCCGCCTTGATCACGTAGCGCGGGGTCGCGAACATCGTCGCCCGGTCGGCGTCGGGTGTGTAAATCGTCACATCGGCGTCCGCCCCCGGGCCCAGGTGCCCCTTGCCGCTCAGCCCCAGGAGCCGCGCCGGCCCCGCGCGCGTGATGATGGCGATCTCGCTCAGCGAGTACTCGCGGGCGAGGCCGTCGAGCAGCGCGCTTCCTCCGAGCAGCTTGTGGTTGACACGCTTGAGCTGCTCTGCGCGATAGGCGCGGTCCATCAGCAGCCGGATCAACTCGGGGTAGGAGCGGAACGAGCCGCCGTTGGGGTGATCGGTGGAGAGCGCGACGCGCCACGGATCCCGCGCGAGCAGGAACAACTCGAGCCCCACCGCCCACTGCAGCGCGGCCACGGCGGCCCGCTCCCGGTAGCGGTAGGGGACGATGCCGCACCCCGTCTCGAGCTCGATGTCCACGTTCACCCATTTGCGCCCGGTGCTCCGGTGCAGCAGGTACTCGACCGGGCCGTCCGCCGTGACGGTAGTGGCGGCGCCGAACATCACCTGGCCGACGTCCACGCTCACCTCGGGGTGAGCGTTCACGTACTCGATGACGTCCCGCGCCGCCGACCGCCATGCGCCGCCCGAGGCCCCGCCGTAGCTGTGGAACTGGAGATGGGTGAAATGCGCCCGCTGCCCGCCGAGCGCCCGCATGCTCTCGAGCGTGGTGGCGGCGTTCCCCGGCTGGCCCAGGTTGTTGCAGTGGATGTGCACCGGATGGGGGAGCCCGAGGGCGTTCGCGGCGCCCGCGAGCGTCTCGAGGATCGCGCGCGGCGTAACGGTGCTCGAGCCGACCGGATCGTCCAGCCCCGTGACGTTGCGATCGCTCCCGCCGGCCTTCCACCGCGCCACGCCGCCCGGGTTGACGATCTTGATGGCGTATCCGTGCGTGGCGCCGAGCAGCCAGGCGGCGTAGTCGCGCGCGCGGCCGGTCTCGCCCGCCGCGAGCTGGCGCAGCAGAAAATCGTCGTTGCCGAGCAGCACGAAGCACCCGGCGTCGAGGATGGGCGTGTCGTCGAGCTCCGCGTGGGCGTGGCGCGCCGTGAGCGGCGCTACGGCCGCCTCCATGGCCGTCGTGTAGCCGAGGCCGGCGTAGCGATAGCCCGTGACAAAGCTGCTCGGGAGCGTGCCGCCCGTACCGGAGCGACCGCGGGGGCCGGCCGCGAGCTGCGGAGCCGGGGCGGGGTCGACGGCGTGCTCTTCGGGCAGCAGCCGGCGGGCGTGGTTCACGCTCCCCCCGGCGATGTGGGCGTGCATGTCGACGCCGCCGGGCATCACGACCAGGCCCCGGGCATCGAGCCGCGGCGCCCCGGGGGGCAGGCTGGCGACGACCTTGTCCCCTTCGATACACACGTCGCGCACCACGCCGTCCACCCCGTGGGCGGGGTCGTACACTGCGCCGCCGGCGATGCGGAGCTGCGTCGCTGTCGTCATGATGCGAGTCGCTCGCGCAGCAGGCGGGCCGTCGTCGCGGCGCCGCGCGGCCCCTCGAGTGCCGGGCGCAACGGGAGCGGGACGTCGTCCATGCGGAACGCTGTTCCGCCCTCGTGAATCCCCGCGATGCCGGTATCGATCGCGACCGCCGGCTGAAACGTGGCCCTACTCGCCCGGGGGCCGAGGACGACGGTTGGGATCGGGGCGAGCCCGCGCGCCACGGCCTCGGGCAGGCTCGCGGGCGCGCCGACGACCAGTGCGGCGTCGATCGCGCCGTCCGCGAGCAGCGCCGCCGCGCTGGCGTGCGGCCGGTATTCGGGATGCCCGCGCGCGAAGTCAGTCGACATGGGGAACCCGGTCTGCCAGGTGAGCACGGCCTCGGCGCCGGCGCGGTTCCCGCCACCGCGCAGCGTCGACAGTGCGCACCGGGTCGGCCCGTTCAACGCCTGAGCGAGGGCGACGAGGGCTTCGGCGCGGTCCGGGTCCGGCGGGGCCGCCCCGGCAGGGCCCGGTTCGCCGTCCGCAACGAGCGCGACGTAGCGCGCCTGCATCATGCGCCGCGCCAGGTCGACCGCGGGCTGGAAGCGCGCGTCGTCGGCGCCGGTGCGGCCGCCGACGGTGGCCCGCATCACGCCCAGCGCGTCCACCTCATCGCCCGACGCGATGCTGACCCGCGCGTCCGCGGCGGGGAGGCCGTGGCTGGTCCCCACGTCGACGGCGATCACGCGGCGGCTGGCCCGTCCCTCGGGGGTGGCGAGGCCCTGCGGCTCGAGGGCGTACCGCGTGGTGTAGCGCGGATACCGCTCGCCGGGGTCCACGGCCCAGAAGACGACCAGGTCCGCGCGTTGGCGGAGCTCCCCCAGCGTGGCGCTGGCGCGCCCGCGCCGTTGGGCGGCGAGCACGCCGGCCGCGGCGGCAGCCCCGAGACCGTCCAGCGCGGCGTGCAGGCGGTCTGCGATCGCGACCGTCTCGCGCTGGGTCTCGCACGACACGTCGGCCGCGAGGTAGACGAGCGGGCGCGCGGCGCCCGTCAAGATCTGCGTCGCCGCGGCGAGCGCCTGGTCGAGCCGGGCGACGCGGGCCAGCACCCGCGTCTCGCCGGGCACGCTGCCGTCGCCGAACCACTCGCGCCCGAGGCCGCAGGCGCTGCGCGCCTCCGTGATTTGGCCGTGGGTGACGACCACTGCGATGTCGTCGCAGGCGCACCCGCAGCCGAGGCAGGTGACGTGTTCGACCGTCCGCTCGGGCGCGCTCACGCCACGCTCCGGCGCCGCACTTCCACCGCGCGGTATAGGGCGCGCGCCCGCAGCGCGAGCGCGGCTCGACACCGTGCTGCGTCCGTGCCGCGGGCGAAGACGGTGCAGATCGGTTGGCCCCGCGCGATGCGGGCTCCCGGAGTCGGCACGTCGCGCACGGTGTCGTCCTCGAGCCACGCCCGCGTATCGGGGACGGTCACGGCGCGGCGTGCGTAGACGATCGCTTTCCCGATGGCGCCTGGCGCGAGCGTGGCGGCCAGATCGGCCGCGGGGAGTGCGCCGGCACAGGCGCGGGCGTGAATCTCGAAAATCGACACGCCCGTGGCGCGCTCCACGAGCTCCATGGACGCCGAGTAGCGGGGGTTCACCTCGAGCGGGTACGGGACGCCGCCCGCCGCCACGAAATCGAGGCCGTTCACGCCCACCAGTCCGAAGTCCTCTGTCACGGCCGCCGCGAGGCGGCCGGCGATCGCGCGGAGGCCTGGCTCGACGCGCGCCAGAATGCTGCCGCAGTAGCGGAACCCGTTCGCCCCGAACGCGCGCTCGCCGGTGAGCTGGAGCGACACGCCGAGCGGCACCGCGCGGCCGCCATCGGCGGCGAAGACGATCGATCCGGCGACGCCCGTGATGCGTTGTTGCAGATAGTGGCCGGCGGGGACCGGGCGGCGGCGCCGTCCGAGGGGGGCGATGCCGCCACCGCCCCCCGAGGCCCGAGGCTTCACCAACCAAGCCTGGTCGGGGCGCGCGGCCGGGGGCGTGAGGCGCACGGCGGGCGTTGCGAATCCGCGCGCCGCGAACGCTCGCGCCAAGCCGGCGGGATCGCGTACCCGCCCGAGGACCGCTGGCGCGTTGCCCCAGAGGGTGCCGCGGCGCGCGAGCGCCCCGACCGCCCGGGGGTGGTTCTCGAAACTCGCGACGTAACACACCGCGTCGCGCGCGATCGTGCGGGCTGCCCGCACCGCGGCCCGCGCGCTGAACCGCTCGCCGGCCCGTGCCACCACCACGCCGCACGCGCAGCCGCGGAGGTCCAGGTCTCCGAAGCCGTCGAGGGCGATGACCTCGTAGCCCGCGCGCGCGGCCGACTCGGCGAATCCGCGCGTCGCGACGCCGGCGATGAGCACGCGGGTCATCTCAGGACAGGCCCAGCCGGTGGCGCGCCTGTGCCGGCGAAACGACGTAGAGGTGGTCGAGGACCGTGCCCCGGGCGTCGCGCAACGCCAGGGTCTCGACCAGCTCGCGGTGCTGCCCCGCCGCGAGGCCGTCGGCCACGAGCGCCGCCCCCTGCGCGCCTTCCTTGGCGACCGCCGCGAACCCCTCGAGCACCCGGGTGGGTCCCCACGGGCCGAGCCGCTCGCTCACCGCGTGGCGCACCGCCTCGACCCGGGCCAGCCGACCCGACAGCACGAACTCGGGAGCCGCGGGGACCGCCAGCGCGAGGACGGTAGCGGTCTTCACGACGCCCTCCAGGAACGCGTCCCACGCGACCCGCTCCCGCGGCGTGGCCGGGCGGGCGAGGCGGTCGGGCGCGGTGGTGGCCGGGTCCCATCCGGCGATCGCCGCGGCCCCGCCGCCGAACACCAACTCCTTCGACACCGTGCCCGCGAGCGAGGCCACTTCGCCATCCAGTGCACCCGCCGCCCGGAACCCGAGCGGCCCGCTCGAGCCGCCCACGCCGTCCACGATGCGACCCCGCGCCACGGCGACGCCGGCCGTGAAGGCGCCCCCGAGCTCGAGCAACACGAGGGAGATCTCGGCCGGCGGTCGCTCCAGCCGCCGCGCCGCGCGGTCGATCGCGAGCGCCGCCGCGCACACCTTGTCCGCCGTCCCCATGTCGACGCGGTTCACCTTGCGATGCGCGGGCACGGTGGGCAGGTGCACCACGCCCGGCGTGAGCACCACGGGGAGCGTCGAGCGCGCGAAGGCGCGCACCAGGCCCCCGAGCCCGCCGATCCCGCCCGCCGCGCCCGGGACGGCGAGGAACGCGAGCCGCAGGTCCTCCTCGGTCGCCTCCTGCACGCGCGTGAGTGGCAGGCCGTACCCGGACGGCCCGGCCACGAGGTCGAGCGGCCGCGCCTGCTCGAGCAGGCCGATGAGCCCGGCCGGGTCGGCGAGCGCCGTGGCGGTGGGGAGGGAGCGGTCGAGAAACAGCCGGTCGTCATCGAGGCCGCAGAGATCGATGCTCACCGTGCCCGGATCGATGCCGACGACGCGCGGCATCGGATCAGGGCGTGCGCGCCGTCAACTCCCGCGCGACGTCGGCGATGGTCTCGGCGTCCAGCACGAGGTCGTTCCGCTCGAACAGGCGCGCGATGCACGCCTTGTGCACCTTCATTTTCAAGTGGCCGACGGCGAGCGCGCCGAAGCACACCACGCCGTCCTTGGCGATGCCGTCGTCCGTGGTCTCGACGCCCTCGACGCCGAGGGGGGGCACCGCGTTCACGTCGGCGATGACCTGGAGGCCGGGCCGGTTGGCCCAGCCGGAGCGCGGGACCAGGCGGACCCCGGCGGGCCCCGCCGTGAGCACGAGCGCCGCGCCCTCCAGGGCGCGCCCGATGTCGCCGCCCGCGGGCAGCGTGGTGGCGCGCACCGTGCCGCCGAAGCGCTGCGCCACGAGGCCGCGCGCCCGCTCGCCCGCCGCGGGGGTGCGCGAGGTGATCACCACCTCGGCGCCCGCGCGGGCGAACAATCCCGCGGCGCGGATCCCCACGGGCCCGGTCCCGGCGACGACCACCACCCGTTTGCCGCGCACGTCGCCCGCGGCCTGGAGCATCTTGGCCACGACCGCGACGGCCGTGGTGTTCGAGCCGTTCGAGTCGAGCATCAGCGACACCGTGAACGGCTTGAACAGCGTGCGCTGGGCGGCCGCGAGCAGCTGCTCGCCCAGCGCCATGTCGGTGCCGCCGATGAACACGGCGGTGTGCTTCAGGTCTTTGGGGCCGCGCGTGAAGATGCACCCGTAGACGAGGTCGCGGACATCCGCTTCGGTGACGCCGCCATAGCCGAGCACCGCGTCGGCACCCCCGTCGTGGGCCACCACCTGGTCGAACACGCTGGGCAGCCTGGAGCTGTCGAGCTGCACTAGGAGCTTGCGCATGCGGGTTCACGCTCCGGGCTGAGCCGTCGCGGGCACGAAAGCAGTCGAGGGGCGGCAGCCCGCCCCTCGACGTCGGCAATGCCGGCGACTGCCGCGGCCGGTCAGCCCTTGTCGGCGCCGCCGGCGAACGGATGCGACGCCGTCTTGGCCTGAGCGATCACGGTGTCGACCCGCGGCTGGCCCTTCAGCGCGCGCTCGATCGATTCCTTCGTCGCCTTGTAGTTGAAGTCGAAGATCTTCTTGTCGTTCTTCGCCTCCCAGTGGATGAACACGCCGACCAGGATGCAGTAGTCGTCCACCTTGTCCCGCGGGATGACGCCCGAGGAGACGCTGTCCACCACGGCCCGGGCCACGGCCGCTTGCGCCGGACCGAACATCTGGACCGCCTGCGTCGCGTTCTTGATCGTGACCTTGTTGAACAGCAGGGTGTCGGGCTTGGCCGGGAGGTTGGGGGTGACGACGGCGAGCAGCTTGGTGAAGCCGTCGGTGTTATTCGACAGGGTGTTGACGAACGCCTGCCCCGCGTGGCCCGACTTCGATCCGATGATCAGATCGATGTGGGCGATCTCGTTCCCGTCGCCTACGAGGGATTCGCCGATGAAGAAGTCCGCTGCCATAACTAGCCTCCCGGTCCGGATGGGGGTCCACGACATGCACTTGTTGGCGTCACGAATGCGGTATGGAGAGCGGCGTGGCTGAGGGGTGAACGAACCACGCGGTCCCGCTCTGCGGGTAGCTCTTACGGAACCGTATCGATGGGGTGCTAACCTGCCCGTCGCCGCGGTGGGTGTCAAGGCCGCGGGCCCGGAGGGCGGCCCGCGCCCCCCGCGCGCACGGCGCGCCCCTAGTCGGGGGGCGGGGTCCCGGTCGCGACGCGCCACACCTCGTCGGCGAGCCATTCGAGCCGCTGCTGGGCGTAGTCGAACTCCGCCGGGGTCATCTGTTTCGCGCGCCGGGCGATGTCGCGGGCATGGGCCAGCAGGTCATCCAGCACCTCGCGCAGCGGGCGGTTGTGCCGCCGCTCCGGCCGGGCGCGCGGGCTCATGCCGTCTGAATGCCGAGCGCGCGCTCGTCGGCCCCACGGAACTCGTCGGCCGCCGCCCGGAGCGCGGCGGCGAGCCCGCGCTCGGCGAGGTAGCTCTCGATCAGGCGCAGCCCGAGGTAGTAGCCCGAGCGCTCGGGCAGCACCTTGCCGCCCATGAGGCGCGCCGCCGGGCGCAGCCCGCCCGACAGGAACCGCAGCCGCAGGCCCAGTCCCGTCGCGTCGAGCAGCGGCGCGGCGGCGCGCCGCAGGAATGCGTCGAGCTCCCGGATGCGGCGGTACTGGCGCCGCGTATAGCCGAAGTATTCCCACGGCTCGAACCCCGGCGCCACGGCCTGCGCCGCGGCCACGGCCACGCCCTCGTTCGCGAGCAGCTCGCGCAGCGTGGCGCGGCTCCCCGTGTCCCAGTAGTCGTACTGGCCGCGCCGGTCGGCGACGAGCCGGCGCAGGTCCGCGCGGCTCGTGGGCGACGTGTAGCGCACCGCGTGGGCCGCTTCGTGGGCGATCCACAGCGGCAGGAGATGAGGGGCGAGTCCCAGCCCGTAGGTCTGCGGGTTGGCGCGGCCGGTGAAGTGTTCCAGGCAGACGAACGCGATGCCCCGCCCGCCCACGACCAACTCGCCCGCGTTGGCGGCCCCCACGCCCACCATGAGATAGAGGTCCACGGGACAATCCGCGTCGCACTGCGCGAGGGCGCGCGCGAGGGCCTCCTCCGCGATCGCCACCACGTCCACGTCTTCGAGCAGGCGCTGCAGGTCGGCCCGGTCGGCCCGCAGCGCGGCCGCGATCACCGGGGCGGCCTGGGGTGACGCAGGATCGATGACGTAGTTGCGCCAGTAGCTGTAGAGGACCGGGCCGTGGCGCTCAAGGTACTCGTGGTATGCCGCGACGGGATCAGGCGCGGCCCGGACCGCGAGGAACTCCGGCACGAGGTTGACGAGCATGGAGCGGCCGGCCCCAATTTGGGAAACGGCCGCGCCCAAGACAAGCGCGCGGCGTCGGGGCGTCCGCGAGGCGCCGGGGTGCGGCGCCTTGACATTTCGGCTACGTCTTGTCGCGCATCTTGCGGCTCATCTCGCTCAAGAAGCGCCGCTCGGCGGGCGTCAGGCTTTCGATGCCGCGCGCCGAGATCTTGTCGAGCACGCGGTCCACTTCGGCCTGCGCGGGCGTGCGCGCCGGCGCGCGCGGCTTCACCGCGGCGCTCGCCCGGGCCGCGCGCCCCGGATGCACCAGCACGCTCGGCGTGGCCGCGCGGCGCAGCTGCCGCTCGGCGCGGCCCAGGCGCCAGTCGGCGGTCTTCAGGTAGAGGAAGCCCGTGGCGAACCCGCCCAAGTGGGCCAGGTACGCCACCCCGGCGCCCGCGCCGGGGAGGATCGCCGGCACGAGCGAGAGCGCGACGACGAACGTCACGAGCCACTTCGCCGGGATCGGGTGGGGGAGGGGGAAGACGTAGATCGGCTGGTCGGGCCAGGCCCACGCGAACGCCAGCAGCACCCCGTATACCGCGGCCGACGCGCCGATGATCGGGTGCGCCGCGCTCACCGGCGTGAACTGGATCAGCAAGAACGACAGCGCCGCGCCGCCCAGCCCGCAGAGCAGGTAGTAGGCGAGGAATGGTCCGCTGCCCATCCGCTCCTCGACCGCGCGGCCGAACACGAACAGGGCGAGCAGGTTGAACGCGAGATGCAGGAAGTTGCCGTGGACGAACATGTACGTCACGGCGGTCCACGCGGTCCACGGCCGCGCCACCACGGCGAGCGGCACGAACCCCAGCGTCGCGGGCAGGCCGGGGTTGAGAAAGATCGTTTCCTGGAGCAGGAAGACGACCAGGTTGGCGACGATCAGCCGCCGCACCCACGGCGTCATGCCGGACGTCTGCTGCGGGCCCATCCGATAATTATCCCCCGCGCGCACTGCCCGAGTTCCCGGCCAGGCGGCACAACCGCTCGCACAGCTCGGGAAACTCGATGCCCGCGGCTCGGGCCGCCTGCGGGAGCAGGCTGGTGCGCGTCATGCCGGGGAGCGTGTTCGCCTCCAGACAAAAGATGTCGCCCTCCGGGCTCAATCGGAAGTCGACCCGCGAGTAGCCGCCGAGCTTGAGCGCCCGGTGGGCCGTCAGCGCCAGCTCCTGGAGCTGGCGCGCCAGTGTCGTGTCGAGCTTTGCCGGGAACACCTCCTCCGACATCCCCGGCGTGTACTTGCATTCGTAATCGAACAACTCGTGCCGCGGGATGATCTCGCCCACGGGCAGCGGCACGTCGCCCACGATCCCCACCGTGAGCTCGCGCCCCGGGATGAATTGCTCCACCATGACCTCGGTGTCGTAACCCCGCGCCAGCGCGATCGCCGCGTCCAGCGTCTTGGCGCTCTTCACGAGCGTCATCCCGACCGAGGAGCCCATTTTGGACGGTTTCACGATCGCGGGCCAGCCGAGCGCGGTGGTCACGTCCTCGGCGGCGACGGGCGCCATGAACCAGGCCGGGACGGGCACGCCCGCCGCCCGGAATAGCCGCTTCGACAGGTCCTTGTCCATCGCCAGCGCGCTCGCCAGCGACCCGCTCCCCGTGTAGGGCACGCCGATCACATCGAGCACCGCCTGGAGGATGCCGCCCTCGCCCCGCCCCGCGTGCAGGCACAGGCACAGCACGTCGGCGTCGCGGACCGGGGCCAGCGTGGCCAGCCCGTTGGAGAGCATCGCGCGTTCCCGCTCGTCCAGGTCGGCCACGGCCGGCGGCTCGCGGCCCACGGCGGCGCTGAGGAGGCGGGCTTCGTCGGCCGCGCCGAGCAGGCCGGTGACGGTGTCGACGACCGTCACGGTGTGACCGCGGCTGCGCAGGGCGGCGGTGATTTGAGCCGCGCCGGCGAACGCGACGGCGCGCTCCGCCGTGGCGCCGCCCGTGATGACGGTGACCCGCATCAGTGGATCCCGGCGAGCTGGTGCAGCACGTCGTACCGCGTGACGATCCCGGCGATCTTCCCCGCGCGGCGCACCAGAGCGGCGGGCGTTTCGCGGGACAAGAGCGCCGTGAGCCGCTCCACCGGCAGGTCCGCATCGACCACGGGGAAGGGCGGGTCCATCACGTCGCCGACGGGAGTGTCGAGCGTCGTCGGCTCCTCGAGCGCCCGGGCCATCAGCGCCTGCTCCGAGACGGCGCCCACGCCGTCGCCGTCGGCGAGCACGGGGAGCTGCGACACGTTATACGTGCTCATCAGGTTCAAGGCCTGGCGCACGGTGGCGGTGGGCGCGACCGAGATCACGGGCGGGGCGCCCGAGTTCTTCGCCTCGACCAGGCGCGCCACGCTCACCCGCTCCGCCTCGAGCACCTGGTTCTCGCGCAGCCACTCGTCGTTGTACAGCTTCGAGAGGTAGCGCTCCCCGGTGTCGGCGAGCACCGTGACGACGAGCGCCTCGGGGTCGTCCACGCGGCGCGCCACGTCGAGCGCCGCCACGACGTTGACGCCGCTCGAGCCGCCGGTGAAGAGCGCCTCCTCGCGGGCGAGCCGTCGCGCCATCAGCATCGCGTCCTTGTCGGACACCGCGACCCACTCATCGATGACGTCCCAGTGGAGGGCCGTGGGGAGCTTGTCCCCGCCGATCCCCTCCACCTTGTACGGGTGCCCCTCGGCCTTCCGCCCGGTGCGGGCGTACTCGGTATAGATCGAGCCGACGGGGTCCCCGGCGATGACCCGCACCCGCGGGTTCTGCTCCTTGAGGAACCGGCCGGCGCCGCTCACCGTCCCGCCCGTGCCCGGCGCGCACACGAAATGGGTGACGCGGCCGTCGGTCTGCTGCCAGATCTCAGGCCCGGTGGTGCGGTAGTGCACCGCGGGATTCACGGCGTTGTAGTGCTGGTCGGCGAAGATTGCATTCGGGTGGGCCGCGGCGATAGCGCGGCCCTTCATGATGTAGCTCTCGGGATGGTCGGGCGGCACCGCCGTGGGCGTGATGATCACCTCGGCGCCGAGCGCGCGTAACAGGCGGGCCTTCTCCTGCGACATCTTGTCGGGCATGGTAAAGATGCAGCGGTAGCCCTTCACGGCTGCCGCGAGCGCCAGCCCCACCCCGGTATTCCCCGACGTCGCCTCGACGATCAAGCCCCCGGGCTTGAGTCGCCCCGCCTGCTCGGCGGCTTCGATCATCGCGAGGCCGATGCGGTCCTTCACGGAGCCGCCGGGGTTGAAGAACTCCGCCTTCGCATACACCGGCGTCCGCATCCCTTGGGTCACGCGGTTCAGGCGGACGAGCGGCGTCCACCCGATAGTCTCGAGGATGGTGGCGTACGGCTTAGTGTGGGGTGGCACCGCTGTCCGGCCTCGCCCGCGTGGTGTCAGGCCGCGTACCGCTCGTGTCCGCCCGCCGGGGGGGTGCGATGGGGGGCGCCGCCGAGGAGGCCGGGGTGCTGCCCGGGTCGCTGTCCGCGGCGACGCTGGGCGGCCGGCGGGTGCGGCGCGCCGGAGGGGAGACGGGGGACGCGGGGGTCGGGCTGTCGGGTGCCCCGCGCGTGACCGCGCCGCTCGCCCCGGGATGACGGAACTCGATGGGTTGGAGGAATGCGGTGGCGATCGGGAGACCGTGGCGCCGCGCCGGGGCGAAGCGCAACTGGCGCGCGCCGGCGAGCGCCGCGGAATCGAGCGCGGAATACCCGCTCGGTTCAGCCACTTTGCTCGACTCGGGCGCGAGCCGCCCGGTCGAGTCGACGAACAACCGTAACACCACGTCGCCCTCGACCTTCTGATCGTACAGGCGCGGGGGATACTGGATCGGCGCGTCGCCGTTCAGCGCCACCGGCGGTTCTTGATCGGCCGGCGCGCTCGTTTGGGCCGCGTCTCCGGCGTCCCCTGACGACGCGGCCCGCCGGCCACAGCCCGTCACTCCGAGTGCCAGCAAGGCCAGCGTGCCCGCGCACGTGCGGGGCCCGAACGTCACGCGCCCCGCTCCAGTTGATGTTTCCACGCCGCGAGCCGGTTCAGCGCTTCGAGCGGTGACAGGGCGTTCACATCCAGGCGGTGGAGCTCTTGCACGAGCGGGTGCGGCGTCTCCCCGGGGGCGCCGAACAAGGCGAGCTGCGCCGCGTCGGGAGGCTCGGGGGCCCGCGCGTGGGCGACGTGGTGTCCCGCCTCGAGCAGCTTGAGGACCTGCCAGGCGCGCTCCACGACCGGAGCCGGCAGCCCCGCGAGCCGCGCCACGTGAATCCCGTAGGAGCGGTCCGCGCCGCCCGGCTCGAGGCGGTGCAGGAACACGATCTCGTCGCCGACCTCCCGCACCGCCACGTTGCAGTTGCGGGCGTGGGCCAGGGCTTCGGTGAGCTGCGTCAGCTCGTGGTAGTGGGTCGCGAAGATCGTCTTGCAGCCGATCGCGTTATGCACGAACTCCGTCACGGCCCAGGCGATCGCCACGCCGTCGTAGGTCGACGTGCCGCGGCCGATCTCGTCGAGCAGCACGAGGCTGCGGGCGGTGGCGCCGTGCAGGATGGCGCTCGTCTCGCTCATCTCCACCATGAACGTCGACTGACCGCGTGCCAGATTGTCGGAGGCCCCGACGCGCGTGAACAGGCGGTCCACCACGCCGATCACGGCGCGCCGCGCCGGAACGAAGGCGCCCATCTGCGCGAGCAGGGCGCACAGCCCGACCTGCCGTAGCAGCGTCGACTTCCCCGCCATGTTGGGGCCGGTGAGGAGGATCACCCGGGCCGCGGGGTCGAGCTGGACGTCGTTCGGGATGAACGTCTCGCGCGCCGTCATGCGCTCGACCACGGGGTGCCGACTGCCCTCGAGGACGATGGTGAACTCGGCGTTCACCTCGGGGCGGACGTAGCGCTCGTGCTGGGCGAGATCGGCGAGCGCACTCCACACGTCGAGCCGCGCGAGGTGTCCCGCCGTCGTCTGCGTGCGGTCGATGGCGTGCGTGACACGCTGGCGCAGGGCGTTCACGAGTTCCGCCTCGCGACCGGCGATGCGCTCCTCGGCGCCGAGCACCTTCGCTTCGTATTCCTTCAACTCCGGTGTGACGTAGCGCTCCGCCCCCGCCAGGGTCTGGCGCCGTTCGTACGACGGCGGCACGCGGGCCTTGTGGGGATTCGTCACCTCGAGATAGTACCCGAAGACCTTGTTGAACCCGACCTTGAGCGAGGAGATGCCGGTACGCTCGCGCTCACGGGCCTGGAGGCCCGCGATGTAGCGTTTGCCGCCGTCCCGGGCGTCCTTGAGCCCGTCCAGCTCGTGATCAAAGCCTGGTCGAATCGCGTCGCCGTCGGCCAGCTGCGCCGGGGGGCGCTCCACCAGGGCCCGTTCCAGCTCGGCGCCGAGATCCTGGAGCAGATCGAACCCCGTGGCCGTCGCCTCCAGCAGTGCGGCGCTGCCGCGTGCCTCGAGCCCGTCGAGCGCGGCGCGCGCGTCGGGCAGCCGGAGGATCGAGTCGCGCAACGCCCCGAGCTCGCGCGGCGTCGCGCGCCCGAGCGCGGCGCGCCCGGCCAGGCGCTCGAGATCGCGCACGCCGTCGAGCGCTTCGCGCAGCCGGTCCCGCCCGCGCATGTCCGCCACGAGCACGGCGACGGCGTCGAGCCGGGCGTTGATCGCGGCGGGGTCGACGAGGGGTGCGAGCAGCCAGCGCCGCAGCAGCCGCGCCCCCATCGGCGTCAGGGTGCGATCCAGCACGTCGAGCAGGGTCGCGCCGGTGGCCCCGGGGTGCAGCGGCTCCACGAGCTCCAGGTTCCGCCGCGTCATCTCGTCGAGCAGCAGCACGTCGCCGCGGCGCACCACGCGGGGCCGGGCGACGTGGGGCAGGCCCCCGGGCTTCAGCTCGCGGGCGTAGCGCAGCAGCGCCCCCGCCGCGCCGAGCGCCGCGCTGTCGCCCGGCTCGAGCCCCAAGCCGTCGAGCGAGGCGAGCCGGAACGTCCGCGTCAGATCATCGCGCGCCAGCGCCGCGTCGAACTCCCACGGCTCCCGCTCGGTCTGGGCCGCCACCACGCCCTCGAGGCGCGCTCCCGCCGGCAGCACCAGCTCGGCCGCCTCGTAGCGGGTCAGTGTGGCCCCGAGATCCTCCGCCACCACGGTCTCGAGCACCAGTTCGCCCGTGGTGAGATCGAGCGCCGCGAGCCCCGCGGCGCTGTCCCGGGGATCGACGGCGACCAGGAAGTTGTTGCGCCGGCGCTCGAGCCACTCGTCGGCCAGCACGCTGCCGGGGGTGACCGTCTCGATGACTTCGCGGCGCACCAGGCCCTTGGCGAGCTTGGGGTCCTCCACCTGCTCGCAGATCGCTACGCGGTGTCCCTGAGCGACGAGACGGCGCAGGTACTCGGGCGCGGCCTTGACGGGGACGCCGGCGAGCGGCACGTCGGCCGCGCCGCCGTTGTTGCGCGCCGTGAGCGTGAGGCCGAGGTCGCGCGCCGCCACCCGGGCGTCGTCCTCGAACATTTCGTAGAAGTCGCCCATGCGGAAGAACAGGATCGTGTCGGGGTGCCGCGCCTTGATCTCCCGGTACTGCTGCATCAGCGGCGTGTCGGTCTCGACCCGCGGCGTCACGGCTCCTCCACCACGAATGGCTGCCCGCCGAGCCGCGTCTTCACCCGACGCACGAGTTTCACGGCCTCGTCCCGGGTCGGATAACGCCCGATGCGCACCTTGAACAGGCCGCTCGTGTCCCGCACGACGCGCGCCTCGAAGCCCATGACCTTGAGCCGCGTGAGCATCTCGTCCACTTGGCCGGCGCTCTTTACCGCCAGCACCTGCACGGCGTACGTCGACGGTGGGGGCGGCGGTTTCGTCTGACTGTCGCCTGCGGGGGACGGGGGCGGCTGGGGCGTCGTCGCGGTCGCCGCGGCGGTGGGGCAGCGGGCGGCGTAGAAGCTCGCCTGATTCTTGAACTCGACGTCGCCGTCGGCGCGGTCCAGCGCCTCGGCGATCAAGCCGCAGCCGTGCGCGTCGTCCTTGAGGTCGAAGTAGGCGCGGGCGCCCCAGAAGTCGGCGCGCGGCTTCAAGGGGGAATCGGGGTAGTCGCCCCGCAGCCGTTCCGCGGCCTGGACGGTTGCCGCCGGGTCGCCTTGCGCGAAGTAGAGCTGGGTGAGCAGCACGAGCGCCGAGTCGGCCCACACCGAGCGACCGTACTCGACGACCACCCGCTGCAGATCCGTCGCCGCGGTGGTGGCGTCCGCCGCCAGGCGTCCCGCCGTGAACAGCGCGCCGGGGTACAGCGAGTCCTGGGGCGACAGGTGGGCGAGCAGCCGGCGGAGCATCGCCCGCGCCGAGTCGGGCCGCGTCTGCGCGACCCGCAACGCGGCGGTGCGGAGCGTGTCGGACTGCGCGCCGAGGCGCGTCGCCGGATAACCGACGAGCAGCAGTGCGCCGGCGAGGCGCGCGCCCCACCCGGCCAACCCCCGCCGCCCCGTCAGGCGGCCTCCTGGCGCAGGCGGGCGCAGGCCAGTACGAGCTCGAGCAGGATCCCGCGTTCGTCCGTGACGGTGCTGGACTTGAGGGCGCGGTCGGTGCCGAGCGCTCGCGCGAGCACGTGCGCGAGCTCGCGCGCGCTCCAGACGTCCGCCCAGCGGGCCCAGCGGGCCGCCGTGTCCGTCCAGCTCCCCAGGCCGTAGGGGCGGGTGGCGCGCAGGTGGGCGAGCAGGAGCGCGTCCAGCCGGGCGCGCGGGGCGCCACGATCGAGTTCGGCGCGGGCCAGCGCCGTACCGATCAGCGCGGTGGCCAGGGCGGTGACGACCCGGACTCCGCTCATGCCCGCTTGCTCGAGCACCGGCTCGACCAGCCGCGCCGCGGCGCTCGCGCGCCGCTCCAGCGTGGCCTCCACGAGATCCTGGACCGTTTCCCCGTGGCGCACCCCCACGAGGCTCGCGACGTCGTCCCGCGTGACGGGCCGGTCGGCCGCGACCGCCGCCAGCTTTTCGAGCTCCCGCGCCAGCGACCCGAGGTCGTTCCCCACGGCGCTGACGAGCAGTGCGGCGGCGTCGGGGACCAGCGTGGTGCCCAATTGGCCCGCGCGGTGCGCCAGCCAGCGCTCGAGCCGCTCTGGCGGCAGCGGCTCAATCGCCACGGCGGTCGCACGCCGCGCGAGGTCGGCATCGGGCGGTTCGCCCGCGCCCTGCACTAGCACGAGCAGCGTCGTCGGATTAGGGGAATCGAGGTAGCGCGTCAACTCCGCGCGCACCTTGGTGGTCTTGCGAAGCTGCTCCAGCCCCCGGATCACCACGGCGCGACGGTCCGCGAGCAGCGGCGGGGTGTTGACGAGGGCATGAAAGGCGGCGGGGTCCAACTCGGCGGCGCTGCGCTGGTCAACGTTGAAATCGCGCGCCGCCGGCTCGACGGCGCGGTCG
>DATBBW010000091.1:0-4154 GCA_036270795.1 Gemmatimonadales bacterium
TAGGTCGCGCTCGCGTGGTCCAGCACCGGCCAGGGATCCTGCGGGGCACGACGGCCGGGGAGGACGGTGCCGCACAGCGCCGCCACGGCGATTGGCCCTATGGCGACGCGCCAGCGCCGCGGCGTCGGGGCCGTCACGCCCCCACGGACGCCGGCTCGGCAACGCGCCGTCCGATGACGTCCGCAATCACCCGCACCTCGCGCATCAGCTGCATGAACTGATCGGGGAAGAGGGTCTGGGCGCCGTCCGAGAGCGCCTCCTCGGGGTTGGGGTGCACCTCGATCATGATCCCGTCCGCGCCAGCCGCCACGGCCGCGCGCGCCATGGGGATCACCTTGTCGCGCAGCCCGGTGCCGTGCGACGGGTCCGCGATGATCGGCAGGTGCGATAACTTGTGCACCAGCGGAATCGCGGTCAGGTCGAACACGTTGCGGGTCGCCGTGTCAAAGCCGCGGATGCCGCGCTCGCACAAGATCACAGCGTGGTTCCCCTCGGCCAGCAGATACTCGGCGGACAGCAGCAACTCCTCGATGGTGGCGGCCATACCCCGCTTCAGGAGCACCGGCTTGCGCGCCCGGCCGGCGGCCTTGAGGAGGGAGAAGTTCTGCATGTTACGGGCGCCGATCTGGATGATGTCGGCCACCTCGGCCACGTAGCCCACGCCCTCGGGGTCCATGGCCTCCGTACAGACGAGGAGCCCCGTCTCCTCGCGCGCCCGGGCGAGGAGCTTCAGCCCCGGCCGGCCCAGCCCCTGGAAGGAGTACGGCGAACTCCGCGGCTTCCACGCGCCGCCCCGCAGCACCACCGCCCCCGCTTCCTTGACCAGCCGGGCGGCGTCGATGATCTGACGCTCGCTCTCGACCGAGCAGGGACCGGCGATCACGATGACGTCGCTGCCCCCGACCGAGACTCCGCCCGGCAGGCGCACTACCGTGTTCTCGGCCTGCCACTCCCGGCTCACTTGCTTGTAGGGCTTGGAGACGTGGATCACGTCCTGCACGCCGGGGAGTCCCTCGAGGCGCGACGCGTCGACGCGGCCGTCGTTGCCGACCAAGCCGACGGCGGTGCGTTGCGCGCCCGGCATCGCCTTGGCCTTGTACCCCAGCTCCTCGATGACCGCGATGACGCGCCGCACTTCCGCGTCGGTCGCGCCGTGTCGCATCACGATCAGCACCGCGCCTGCCCTCCAATGGTGAAGCGGTCGCCGTCCCGCGCCGCGGCGATCGGCCCGGGGAACCGCGCCCCGGCCGCCCGCGCCGGGTCAGAAGTCTCCACTGGCGGATAGAAGTGCGTCAAGACGAGCCGTCCCGCCCCCGCATCGCGCGCCAGCTCGCCCGCCTGCTCAGGCGTCAAATGGATATCGAGCGCCTGATCGGCCGGGAGCGAACACTCGGCCAACAGCACGTCGGCCCCGGCCGCCCAGCGCGCTAACTCACTCGAGGGGCCGGTGTCGCCCGTGTACACCAGCCGCCCCTCGGGCGCGGTGAGGGAGAGCGCCACGCTCTCCGTGGTGTGCGGCACGGGAAACGTCTCGAGATTCACATCCGCGTCGAGGGGGAACGGTTCCCCGTCGCGCACGTCGAGGATGCCGATCGGGAACCCCGGATCCAACAGCCACGGGCCGTACCCCTCGGCCAGCGCCTTGATGAGCCGGACGACGCCCGGGGGCCCGAGGATCACGAACGGATCCTTGCGCGCCGGCACCGTGGTATAGCGCAGGGCGTACACCAGCATCGGCAGCTCGCCCCAGTGATCGGGGTGAAAGTGCGAGAGGATGACGTGCGTGACATCCTGCCAGGGGAGGCCGAACTGCGCCAGGCGGTGGAGCGCGCCCGCCCCGCAGTCGAGCAGGATCTTGAGGTTGCCGCGACTCACCCAGTGGCACGCCGCGGTCCGGCTCGCCGACGGGGCGACCGTGCCCGTTCCCACGGTGACCAGTTCCATTCCGTTACCGAGTCCTTCCCCGGGAGAGGATCATTGGATGAATTACTCGCCGTGCCGCGCAGTTGTACAGGGACCGGCCGGCGGCGCGGCCCGCGGCCCGCGGCCCCGTCGGGGCGGAGACACGCGAGGGCCGCTGCCCTCGGCGGCCCGCCGGTCCGGCGAGCCCGCGGAGCGCGGCGGCCCGAGTGCCCGGCGCGCGCGGCTTAGGCCGGCTCCATCTGGCCCAGCCGCACGCCCACGATGGTCGAGACCCCGGGCTCCTGCATCGTGACGCCGTACACGGCGTCGGCTGCCTGCATGGTGCGCGGGTTGTGCGTGATGACGATGAACTGGGTCTGGTCCTTGAACTCGGCGAGCAGCCGTACGTAGCGACCCACGTTCGCGTCGTCGAGCGGCGCATCCACCTCGTCGAGGAGGCAAAACGGGCTGGGTTTCGTGAGGAAGATCGCAAACAGGAGCGACACCGCGACCAGGGTGCGCTCCCCCGACGAGAGCAAGTGGATCCGCTGGGTTCGCTTGCCCCGCGGCGCGGCGTGGATCTCGATCTCGCTCTCGAGCGGCTCGTCCTCGTTCGCGAGGCGCACGTCGCACTCGCCCCCGCCAAACAGGGTCTGGAACACGCTGCGGAAGTTGTCGCGCACCTTGCCGAACGACTCGAGGAACATCGTCTTGGCCGTCTGATCGATCTCGCGCGCCGCTTGTTCGAGCGATTGGCGGGCGGCCACGAGGTCGTTGCGCTGGGTCATCAGGAACTCGAGGCGCTTCCCCTCCTCGGCGTGCTCTTCCACCGCGAGCGCGTTCACCGGGCCTACGGCGTCGATCGCCTCGCGCAGGCGCGCGTTCTCCTGGCGCAGCCACTCCAGGTCGCCCGCGACTTCGGGGGCCTCGGCGAGCAACCGGTCGAGCGGCTTGCGCCACTCCGCCTCGACCCGCTCGGCCAGCCCGCGCTTGCGGCCCTGGATCTCCGTGCGCTCGAGCTCGAGCTTGTGCTCCTCCGCCCCGAGCGCGTCCAGCGCGGTGCGCACCTCGCCCCGCGCCGCCTCCGCCTGCGCCAGGTGGGTGTCCGCCTCCTGCACCTCGGTTGCCGCGGCGGCCGCTGCGGATCCCAGGGCGTCGAGCGCGAGCTGACGCTCCTGCAGCGCGTCCTCCCACTGCACCCGCTGCGCCGCGCGGGTCGTCGTGTCCTGATCGATCGCGGCGATCTCGTCGGCCAGCGCGACGGCCTGGCGCCGCGCCTCGTCCGCATCGGTAGCGGCACGCGCGGCGCGCTCGCGAGCCGCGGTGAGGCGCGCCTCGACCTGGGCCGCGTCCACTTGCCACTGGACCCGCTGTTCCCGGGCCGCCTCCTGCTGCGCTTCGAGTTCCGTCAAGCGCGCCCGCTCGGCCCCGAGCCGCTCGTCGCGCCGCACCCGTTCGACTTCGTGCCGCTCGAGCTCGGCGGCGAGCGTGGCGAGACGGGCCTCCACCTCCGCGAGCCGCCCCGACAGCCGGTCCACGGCGGCGGCCGCCTCGGCGGCCACGCGCTGCGCGTGCGCGGCCGCCCGCTCCGCATCCCCCTGCGCCGCGCCCGCGTCGAGCTCCTCGTGACGCGCGCGCTCCGCCGCCGCTACCGCTCGGGCGAACTCCGCCTCGGCTCGGGCGAGCTCCGCGAGCGTCTGTTCCAGGGCCGCTGCCGCCCGCGCGCGGCCGTCCTCGGCGTTCCCCACCTCTTGCTCGAGCCCCGCGAGCTCAGCGCGGCGCTGCAGCGGCCCGCCCGGCGTCGCGCCGGCGAGGAATACCGCACCGTTCGCGCGGCGTAGCGCGCGTCCTCCCGGGAGCACTTCGTGCCCCGCGAGCAAGGCGCGCACCCAGGCGGCCGCGGGGCCGTCCCCGCGCAGCGCGTCCTCGAGCGGCGCGCCGTCCGCCGCGAGGCGCGGCCCGGGAACGCTCGGCAAGAGCACCAGGGGCCCGGGCTCGGCCGTTTCGTGCCAGCGCCGGATCGCGTCGATCGCCGCCGCATCGCGCACCAGCACGGCGTGCAGCCAGTCGCCGAGCAGCCGCTCCGCCAGCGCCGCGTCGCCCCGGCTGGTCCGCACGAAATCGGCGAGCGGGCCGATGACGGTATCCCCGAACTGCGCTTTCACCTTGAGGAGCGCCTGCGCCGCCGGGGCGAGTCCGACACGTTGCCGCTCGAGCTCGGCGAGCGCATCGCGGCGCGCCGTCACCTGGGC
>DATBBW010000092.1:0-12797 GCA_036270795.1 Gemmatimonadales bacterium
CCGGCTCTCGAGCCCCGGCACGAGGCGACGCGCCAGCCGCACCGTGCACAGGCGGGGGCCCGCCAAGAGCAGGCCGCTCACGCGCCCTAGCTCCGCCGCGACGAACCCCCAGTCGAACCGCACATGGTGCGCCACAAACACGGCGCCCGCGAGCGCGCCGAGCACGCCCTGCGCCACGTCGGCGAAGCGCGGAGCGTGCTGCACCGCCCGGTCCGAGATCCCCGTGAGGCGCGTGACGACCGGCGCGATGGGCCGCTCGGGATTGACGAGTGTCTCGTAGATGACCGGCGCGTCCGCCCCGTCCGTGCCTTGGGCGAGCTCGACCACGGCGATCTCCACCACGCGCCCGCCGTGGCGCGGGCTCGTGCCCGTCGTTTCCACGTCGACCACGGCGAAGCGACAGGCGTCCAAGGCCGGACTCTGAACCTCATGGGTGAGCGTCCAGCGACCGTCCGCGAGCCGCGCCACGCGTGGGTCCGTGGCGAGCAGCGTGACGGCGAGCCGCTCGGCGACCCCGCGCGGGGCGCGCGCCAACCCCAACACGTCGCGCACCAGCGCGCCGGTCGCCGCGGGGCCGGCTTCCAGGTACGCGACCGCCCGGTTCGCCAGGCTGCTCGACGGGTAGGCGGCGACCCCGCTCAGAGGTCGTCGCGCCTCAGGGGCAGCGTCATGCAGCGAGGCCCGCCGCCGCCCCGCACCAGTTCGCTCCCCTCGAGCGTGATCACCGCGCGCTGGTCGTCCCCGAGTGTCGCTTCCCCGGCGAGCAGGTGCTCGGCGGAGAGGACGGTGAACCCGGCGTGCCCAAGCTCGGCGAGCGTCGCCTCATTGCGCGCGTAGGTCAGCACGACCCCGGGTCGCACGGCGAAGAAGTTGCAGGCCGAGGACCACTGCTCGCGCTCTTGGAGCGCACGACTCGAGCCTCCTGAGAACACCGGCTCGAGCGGCTGGTCCACCGCCTGCAGCGCGGCGAAGAAATTGGGCATCTCCTTCACGCCCTTCGCCTTCTTGCGACGGTGCAGCACCGCGAGCCGCTCGGGACCCACGAAGTGCGGCGGCGAGACACAGCACTGCTCGCGGTCGAGCTGGGTGAAGATCATGTCGAGATGGATCGCGGTACGCTCGTGCGGCAGCACGACCACGATCGCGTCCGTGACGCCGCAGTGCTCGAACGCCAGATCGCACAGGTGGTCGAGCGCCGCCGGGCTCGAGCGCTCGCTGAAGCCGAGCACGAGGAGGTCCGGGCGCAGGGGATGCACGTCCCCGCCCTCGAGCGTGTAGTTGTTGCGCTTCTCCTCCGAGCCGTCGTACAGGATCCCGGCGTTCTCGAGGCAGGGGTGATAGCGAAACAGCGCCTTGACGAGCAGCTCCTCGGTCCAGCGCACCCCGTGGCGCATCGAGCCGATGACGGAGTGCTCCCCGATCACGATCCCGACGTCGCGGGTGAAGAACAGGTTGGGGAGCGGCGGCAGGGCGTAGCCCGTCTCGTTCAGCGCCTTGGCGATCGGGCCCGCCTCCTCGAGCGCGCCTTCGATCATCACCCCGACGAGCTCCGCGGGCGAGAGCCGGGCCAGCTGCTTCGCGAGCGCGTCTGAGGGCACGACCTCGAGCGCGCGGGTCACGAGGAACTCGCGCACGTCGGGCCGGGCCACGAGCTCCGTCAGGAGGGCGCGGACTTCGTACACCTGCGCGAAGCGCTCCAACACCGCTACGAAGCGGCGGTGCTCGCGCTCCGCGAGCTCCAGGTCGATGATGTCGTCGTACAGATAGTCCGCGCGGTTGCCGGGCGTGACGGCGACGAGCTCGCGCCCGGGCGTGTGGACCAGCACGGCCCCGAGCGGACCGATTTCACTGGTGACGCGAACCCGCGACATGGCGGGAATCTAATGGGAGGCGCGCGGCACGGCCCTGCGCGAGCGGCAGCGTGGGCGACCGACCGTCAGACGAGACCCAGTGCGTTTGCTCAGAGTTCCGGGGGCCGGTTTCCGGGCGGTGCAGAGGTACTCAGCACCGGTTGCCGCCGATACACCCGGCACTGAAGACGCCTTGGAGAGTGAGCGTCGCTCCGGTGGAGTCAGTCGCGGTGAAGGCGTAGTGTCCGGTGAGGACGAATTGCTCTGATACGTCGATCGTGATAGTGCCCGGTCCCACCTGATAGAAAGCGTCAATAAGGTTTCCGCAAACGCGCTGCAGGCCGACCGCCAGCCCGGCTGAGCTCGAACCCGACGTCGTATAGGTGTCAGGCGGTGGTAGCGTCGCACTGCTCCACAGAAAGACCGTCTGATACGACACGACACCGTCCGTGTATAGCCGGAGGAGGAGCCCTGTTGGATTCAGCAGATAGGTGAAGGTCGCGCTGCCGGTAAGGTGTTGACGTGCGCCGTACACGAGTTCCAAGCCATAGTGGCCGGTAGGGATGGTGTCTACCGACCGCAGGGCAACGGGGAAGCCCTTCCCGACGATGTAGGCAAACTCGCCAGAGAGCGACCGGCCGAGCGGGTCGAGGGTTCCATTGAAGTGCCACGCCGCCCCGCCGACTAGCGGGATGAGGTCGAAGTGGACGGTCGGTGCGGTGAAAGCGCCCACGACAGTGGCGCCCCCGAAAAAGGGGTTGTCGACGCTCGACCAGCCGGTGCCTGAAATGACGCCGCGGGATTCCTGAAGCTCGACCGCCAAGTAGCGTGCCCCAGTATCAAACGCCGCCGCGAACGTGCCGTTCGGGCCCTGCGGCGGGTTCGGGCCCGTTGTCGCGCACGCCAGGGCCACGGTGGTCGTGATGCCCGCCTCGAGCACCTTCCACCGCGCGCCTCGGAGTGCGATTCGCAGAGCCGGTTCGATCACTGCTGCCACGATGAGCGCGAACCAGCGTGACGCGCCCGTGAAACGCTATTCACGGTGGACGATGGGAAGAAACGCATGGGCCACAGCAGCGAGCCCAAACCGCCAAGTGCGATGGCACCGAACTCGACGCGGTCCCCCCAATGAGTGCTGGCCAACGTGACAAGGGCACCGATGGTGAACATCACGAGACCAAGTAGTCGGATCACGATTGGTCGCGGTGACCGGTGAATCGGTCGCACGATCGAGTCGCCGCGAAACAATCGCACGGCCGCCAGAGCAGCTGCCACGCCTACGACGATAATGAGGACAGGGAAGAAGACGTCAGGACGCGCGCTCCAGTGTCGAAGTGCTTCCACGTCGAGCGCGACGCAGACGCCGAACCCACCGGGCCAAGATGACGGCCAGCGGCCACCGCACCCAGGCGGAGACGGGCTGATTCATCACTTCCGGGTCTGAGAATATCCGTGGATCGAGCATGGTCCTATCACACGATTCCTCAGGCGGCGGTCCAGGCTACTAGGTTCACCATCCGCGGACGCCCAACCCCGAGGAACAGTGGCCTCACGGAATAGTGAAACCAACACGTCCAAGGCGCACGCCGGGTTCCAACACGCAGACGGTAGGATCGTTCGGAAGACGTAGACTTTCACCTGCGTCCGTTGGCCGTAACGCTCTGCGACACTGCTCGCGAGCCAACGGAAGGTGCTTGAGAGACGACCCGGCCGGACGCGATGCCATCGCTCACATGCTGTCGGTCAGCCAATTTAGACCAACGCACGCCCACGCGCCAACGAGACCGACCCTCCCCTCGAGGTGGCGCGCTTCATTTCCACTACGCCAACCGGCGCGTCACCTCGAGACATCGGTCCGTTTCATCCGCGGTGTTGAAGAGGGCGGCGGCGATGCGCACCTGGCCGTTGCGCACGGTGACGTCGACGTTCGCCGCGTGAAACGCGGCTCGGACATCCGCCATCGGCTTGGTCGTGTACATGGTCACGATCGACGACTGATTCCCCGGCGGGGTGAACAGCCGGTGCCCTTGTTTCGCCAGACCGTCGTAGAGACGGCGCGCGAGCCCAACCGTGTGCTCTTCGATTCGCGCGACGCCGACCCTCTCCAGATACGACAGGCCGGCGCTCAACTGTCGCACGGCGCCGAAGGCCCGGCTGCAGTAGTCGAATTTCCTCGCCGTGTGGTCCAGCGTGAAGTGGTGGTCCGGCAGCTCCTGATCGATCTGGAATTCGCCAAAGCGGTCGAGGCGGATGCGATCAATGAGGTCGCGGCGGATGAAGAACGGCGCGACGCCGAACCCGCCCAGCATCCACTTGTACGATCCGCAGCAGAGCGCGTCGACGCCGGCCGCCCGCACGTCGATGGGGAACATCCCTACGGCCTGGACAGCATCGGCGTAGAAGATCGCGCCATGCGCGTGCGCCAGATCGGCAATCGGACGAACATCGTGTCGAAAGCCGTTTTGGTGGGACACCCATGCGACCGACACGATGCGCGTCCGGCGGTCGACGTGCGGGGTGAAGTCGGTCGCGTCGACAGCGCCATCGCGATGTTTCACGATGCGCAGTTCGATCCCGCGCGAGGCCTCTAGGGCGCGATAAAGGACGAATTCAGTCGGGTAATGGAGTTCGTCCACGACCACATTGTCCCCCGCCCGGAGGTCCAGGCCCTGCGCGATGACGTTTTCGCCTTCGGCCGTCGAGAACAGCAGCCCGATTTCATCCGCGGTGGCGTTCACGAGGCGCGCGAACTGCGCCCGCAACCGCTCGTCCGTCCCGAGCAGCTCCCCAACCTCGAGTGGTCGCCGCGACTTGCTCTCGAGGAACTCGGTCCCGGCAGCGACGACCGAGCGCGGGATCGGGGCGATATACGCCGCATTCAGATAGGCGCGCTCGGTCACTATCGGGAAGTCGGCGCGGACGCCGAGCGGGTCGTCCCCGCTCACCCCGATCGCGGCGGGCGTTGCGAACCTCTCCGGCGGCCGACCGGCAGCCCACGAGGCGAGTGCGGCGGCGGTAGCGACGAATGAGCGGCGGTCGATTGTCATGGGAGTTCCCTCTGGTGCGCGACCACGTCACCGGGAGCGATACTCGGTGTCTTATCGCCTGACCGCGATCGCCTGCGCCTCGAAGTGGATGCCAAAGAGCAGTGGACTCGATCCGATAAAGGCCCGCGCGGGGAATCCAGGTTACTGAGCGAACGCTGACGCAGGAAGGCTCCAGCCCGTCCAAAGAAGCCCGCGGCACGGCTACCGATTGGCGAGCGCGAAGCTCAGCGTCTCGAGCTCAAGCGCCATGTTTACCGACTTCACCGCGACATCGGGGGGGACCGTGAGCTGCACCGGTGCGAAGTTGAGAATCGCCTTCACGCCCGAGCCCACCAGCCGGTCCACCACTTCCTGGGCCGCCTCGGCGGGCGTCACCACAATGGCGATGTCGGTCGGCTCGCGCACGAGATCGTCCTCGAGTTGCGCGACGTCGCGCACCACGAGCCCGTTCCAGCGCGACCCGACTTTCTTCGGATCCCGGTCGTAAATGGCCGTCACGTGGAAGCCGCGCTGGCGGAAACCAGGATATTGGATCAAGGCCCCGCCGATCCGGCCCGCGCCCACGAGGATGACGCGGTAGGCGCGGCGCAGGCCCAGGATGTCGCGGATCTTGGCCGCCAACTCGGTCACCGAATAGCCCAGCCCGCGTTTGCCGAACGACCCGAAGAAAGAGAGGTCCTTGCGGACTTGCGCCGAAGTGGTGCCGCCGCGCCGGGCCAACTCGGCCGAGGAGATCGTCGCCTTGCCTTGGGCACCGAACTGCTCGAGGAAGCGCAGATAGAGCGAGAGCCGGCGCACCGTGCTCTCGGAAATCTTCCGCATATTGTGAATTATTTCACAATCCGTCGCTCCAACGCAAGAGTCGCACGAACTCGCGTGGCGCCAGCGTCTCGGGCCGGGCGCGCGGATCGAGCCCCAGCGCCTCGAGCCCCGCGGCCACCACGGCGGCGGTGCGGCCCGTGGCGCCCATGAGGACGTTGCGGAGCTGCTTGCGGCGGCGGCTGAAGCAGGCGGTGACGAACCTGCGAAACCGCGGCGCCTCCTTGGCGCCGATGAGCGGCTCGACGAGCGGCACCAGGCGCACCACCGCGCTCGCCACCTTGGGCGGCGGATGAAACGCGCCCGCCGCCACGCCGAACAGCTGGTCCACCCGACACACGGCCTGCACCCCCACGGAGAGCGCACCGTAGGCCTTCGACCCGGGCGCGGCGGCGAGACGCTCGGCCACCTCGCGCTGCACGAGAAACACGATCCGCCGGGGCAGCGGCGCCGTGAGCGCCTGCTCGATCAAGGGCGAGGTGATCTGATAGGGGATGTTGCCGACAACGCTCCAGGCGCCGCCCGCCGGGTGGCGCGCGGCCACGAGGGCGTGCCAGTCGAGGCGCAGCGCGTCACCCGTGACGACCGCGGCACCGGTGCCCGCGGCCTCGAGTCGATGCGCGAGGGGGTGATCCTTCTCGATGGCGATCACGTGGAGCCCGCGCCGCACCAGCGCGGCGGTCAAGCTGCCCTTCCCCGCCCCGATCTCGAGCACCACGCTCCCGGGCGCGGGGTCCAGCGCGTCGACAATCCGCTCGAGGATGTGGGGGTCGGTGAGGAAATGCTGGCCGAGCCGCCGCCTGCCCGTCACACTCGGAGGATCACCACGGTGCGGTCGTCCGAGGCGGGCACGCCGCCGGTGAAGCCGGCGAGGTCGGCGTAAATCGCCTCGACGATGTCGCGCGCCCCCCGCTCCTTCATCCGGCTCACGTGGCCCAGCACCCGCTCTTCACCGAACCGCTCCCCCGTCGTGCCCACCGCTTCCGTCAGCCCGTCCGTAAAGAGGCAGAGCAACGAGTCGCGCCGCGCCCACGGCAGCACGCGGTCTTCCCCCGGAGCTGTGGCGAGTCCGAGCGGTGGCCGCGTGGCCTCAAGCCGGCGCGACTCACCAGTATTCCGCGACACGAGAAAGGCGTGCGGATGCCCGGCGTTAGCGTAGGTGAGCCGTTGCGCCGTGGGATCGATGACTGCGTAGAACACCGTCAGGAACATTTCCGCGCTCGCGAGCTCGTCGGTGAGCGACTGCTCGATGCGGCGCAACACCTCCGCCGGCGTCTCCGCCGCCTCGGCGTGGATGCCCGAGGCCGCCATCACGAGGGCCATGATCAGGGCGGCGGAGAAGCCGTGGCTCGTGACGTCACCGATCATCACGCCGATGCGGTCGTCGCGCAGGTTCAGGAGGTTGTAGAAGTCCCCACCCACCGAGTCCGCCTGCCGGCAGCGCGCCGCGACATCGGCGCGCGCGGCGACGACGAGCGGCGAGGGCAGGAGCTTGAGCTGGAGGTCGCGCGCCAGCTCGAGCTCGCGCCGCACGCGCTGCTGGCTCAGGTCCTGCGCCACGAGGCGGGCGTTCTCGACCGCCGCGCCGATCTGATTGGCGATCGCCGCCACGAGCTTGCGGTCCCCGGCGGTGAAGGCGTCCTCGCCCAGCCGGTCGGTCAGGTTGATCACCCCGATCGGACGGGCGCGCGCGCCGGGGGCGGCGTACATCACCGGGACCGAGAGGAACGCGCTGCCCCGATAGCCCCGGCCCTCGGGGCAGCCCGGGTTCGTGGCCTCGTGGTCGGTCGGGTCGTAGCTCACGATCCGCATCTCGCGGAACACGCGCGCCGCGACCGAGCACGGATCGTCCACTTCAATCGGCTCGACATCGGCGGGATCCATGCCGCGCGCCGCGACGAGCCGCAGCGCCTGCTGCGCCGGGTCATGGACCAAGAGGGTGGCGCGGCGCGCCCGCACCACCGTCGATACCTCGCCGAGAATGCGCTCCGCCGCCTCGTCGAGGCGGATCGTGTGGCCCAAGATCTCGCTGATCGTGTAGATGAGATCGATCTCTTCGTAGCGCTCCGACAACTCCGCCGCCACTTGGGCCGTGTCCCGCTCGGCCGTGAGCACCGAGCTCACGACGTCCGCCAGCGCGGCGGGATCGCCGCGCGCGGGGTCCCCGATCTCGAGCCACACGCCTGTCATGTCGCGCACCGGTTCGAACCAGGCGGGGCCCTCGGGCGTCTCGAGCCGACGCCCCGTGTCGTGGCCGTTCAGGGCGGGCGTCCAGGAGGGGGCCGACGCCGGCGTGGGGGCGGGGGTGGGGGTGGCCCCCGCGGGCTCGGCATCCGCCGTGAGGGGCCGCACGCCGCGCCCGTCCACCCGCCACAGGCGGATGCGCGCGCCGGCCAGCCGCTCGAGCGCCGGCACCAGGCGCTCGAGCGCGCCGCGCGTCAGCCCGCTCGGAGCGTCAGGCACACCGAGTTTCCCCGTTCGTTGAACACGACGTGATCCACGAGGCTCCGCAACACGAACAGGCCGCGGCCGTCCTCGCGCTCCAGCCGCTCGGGGAGCGTCGGGTCGGGCACCTGCGCGGGATCGAACCCATCGCCTTCGTCGGTCACGTGGAGGTGCACGGCGTCGTGCGTCATCTCGACCCGCACGCGGACCACACGGCGCGGATTGGAGTGGTTGCCGTAGGCGATGGCGTTGGCGAGGGCTTCGGCGAGCGCGGTGCGGAGATTGAAGCGGACGCGGCGCGGCGACAGCAGGCCGCCTTGGAACTGCCCGGCGATCAGCTCGACCGCGGGCCCGACGTACCCGAGCTCGCTCGGCACGTCGAGCGACATCTCGGTCTCACCTCCCGCCCCCCGGCGGACGTCGAGGCGCAGCGGCCGCGTCACGGAGTTAGAAGGCGGCGAGCGCCTCCGCCGGGGTCTTGGCGATCGCGAACAGCGTGTCCAGCTTGGTCAGCTCGAACAAAGTCTGCAGATCTTCATTCAGGCCCGCGAGGCGCAGGTCCCCGCCCTGCTCGCGGATCTTCTTCGACAGGGACACGAGCACGCCGAGCCCGGAGGAGTCGATGTAGCCGGTCTTGGAGAAGTCGATGACGAACTTCTTGCCGCCGGCCTCCAACGCGTCGAGCACCTTCTGCTTCAGCTCCTGGCGATTGCCGACGATCAGCTGTCCGTCGACGCCGATCACCAGCACCCCGCGCTTATCCTTCTGAACACTGAAGCTCATGTCTGCTCCCCGGCTTGAAGGACGGCGAGCGCCGCCGTGTCCACAATATCATCGGCTGTCGCGCCGCGCGACAGGTCGGACACGGGGCGCGCCAATCCTTGGAGGATCGGCCCGATGGCCTCCCAGCCCCCCAGGCGCTGCACCAGTTTGTACCCGATGTTGCCGCTGTCAAGATCGGGGAACACGAGGACGTTGGCATGCCCCGCCGCCTGGGACCCGGGCGCCTTGCGCGCCGCGACGTCGGGGACGAGGGCGGCGTCGGTCTGAAGCTCCCCGTCGAACTGGAAATCGGGTCGCCGCTGGGCCAGCAGGGCGAGCGCCTGCCGCACCCGCTCGACTCGCGGGCCCTGGGCGCTGCCCTTCGTCGAATACGAGAGGAACGCGACGACGGGCTCGTCCCCGACGATCAGGCGACGGTCGCGGGCCGCCGCGGTCGCGGCGTCCGCGAGCTGCTCGGGGGTCGGGTCGGGAACGACGGCGCAGTCCGTGAAGGTGAGCACCACGTCGTTCCGCACCATGTAGAAGGCGCCGCTCACCCACCGGAGCCCGGGCGCGACGCCCACGGCCCAGAGCGCCGCCCGAATCGTGTCGCCGCTCGGGAAGGTGGCCCCCCCCACCATGACGTCGCCCAAGCCGAGCCCCACGAGGCAGGCGCCGAAGGTGAGGGGGTGCTGGAGCGCGACGAGCGCCTGCCGTTCGTCCGGGAACTTGTCGGGCCGGCGGGCCATGAGGTGCCCGGCGCACGCCGGGCGGCGCGGATCGCGCGCCACATCGCCCAAGAGGTCTACCCGACCCAGCCGCTCGCGCGCCAGCCGCTCCGCGGCCGCCCGCACCCGGGCGTCCGCTCCCTCTGGCAACACGATCCGTCGGTTGGCTTGGCGCGTCCGCTGGTAGACGCGGTCGCGGAACGTCACCGCGCGAACTTGTCGGCCAGCGCCTGGCGGACCGCCTGGTGCACGAGCTCGGACACGTCGCCGCCGAAGCGCGCCACCTCGCGCACCAAGCTCGAGCTCAGGTAGGTGAGGTCGAAGGCGGGCACGAGAAACACCGTCTCGACCCCGGGAGCCAGCTTGCGGTTCATCAGCGCCATCTGGAACTCGAACTCGAAGTCGCTCACGGCTCGCAGCCCCCGCACGATCACTGCCGCGCCTACGTGCCGCGCGAAATCCGCCAACAGCCCGTCGAACGACTGTACCTCCACCCGCGCGTCGTTCATCGTCCGCCGCAGCAGCGCCACTCGCTCCTCCAGCGTGAACAGCGGCTGCTTCGCGATATTCACGGCCACGGCGACGATCACGCGATCGGCGAACGCGAAGGCGCGGCGGATCAGATCCTCGTGACCCCGCGTGACGGGGTCGAACGAGCCCGGGTAGACGGCGATACGCGCGGCGCCGGCGGCGGGACTCACGGCGCGTAGATGAAGGTCACGGCGGTATCGCCGTAGCGTCGCGTGTCGTCGCCCGGGATCGACTGGTCGGCGGGATGCTCGATCGAGATGATGCGGGCGAAGGGATTCACCCGGAACAGGGCGACCAGCCGCGCCGCCTGCTCGCCGGTGTAGGGCGGGTCGGCGAACGCCACGTCATACTGCCCGGGGTGGAGCTGCTCGGCGAACGTGAGCGCGTCGGCTTTGTGGATGGTGGCGCGGTCATCGACTTTGAGGGTCTTGACGTTCGCCTTCAAGGTCGCGAGCGCGAGACGGTGCACCTCGACGAAGTCGGCCGTCGCCGCCCCCCGCGACAGCGCCTCGAGGCCGAGGGCCCCCGAGCCCGCGAACAGGTCGAGCACCCGAGCGCCGCGCACCGGGCGCTGCAGGATCGAGAACCACGCCTCGCGCACCCGGTCGGCGGTGGGCCGCACCTTGTCGGTCTTAGGAGTTTGCAAGCGACGGCCTTTGAATTCCCCCGCGATAACGCGGATCACGGCGCCGCGCTTGGCGCGAGCGCGGCCACTCGCGCCTGCAACGTCGCGCGGCCCTGCCACTCGTCGCGCTCGAGTCGGAACGCCACATCGAGCCGCTCGGCCAACCAGCGATCGGGGATCGCGTCGGCCCACTGGAAGGCGATCGCGGGCAGCACCCCCGACTCGTCGTCCAAGAGGAAGCGCAAATGGTTCGTGCCGACCCGGCGGGCGCCCACGGCGCGGGCCCCGCGCACCCCGAATACCGGCGCGGGGTTGCCGGGGCCACAGGGCTCGAGGTAGCGGATCAGCTTCTCCAGGTCTTCGCTCACGAGGCTCAGCGGCAACTCCAGGTCCACCCGCTGCGCGGGCACCAGGTCGTCGGCGCCCAGAAGCTCGCCCGCGACTCCGAGAAACGCAACACGGAACGCCGCGTAGCGCTCGCGCCGAATCGTGAGCCCCGCGGCCATGGTGTGCCCACCGTACTTCTCGAGATGCTGGCCCACGCGCTCCAACGCCGCGTGGAGATCGAAGCCGACAATGCTGCGCCCCGAGCCGCGCCCCAGCTCGCCCTCCCACCCGATCAGAAAGGCGGGTCGGCCGTAGCGCTCCACGAGGCGCGAGGCGACGATCCCGATGACACCGGGGTGCCAGCCCTCGGCCGCGAGCACCAGCGCGCGGTCCTCCGGCTGGAGCTCGGCTTCCGCGCGCGCCAGCGCGTCGTCCAACACCCGCTGGTCGAGTTCCTGGCGCCGCGCGTTCAACGTCTCGAGCTCGCGCGCGATCCGCCCGGCCTCGGCCGGGTCGTCGGTGAGGAGCAGCCTGAGCCCGTCGTTCGCGTCGCCGATCCGCCCGGCGGCGTTGAGGCGCGGGGCGAGGATGAACCCCACGTGACCGGACTTGAGCGGCTTCCCGCCGAGCCCCGCCGCCTCGATGAGCGCCCGGAGCCCGGTCCAGCGGGAGTCGGCGAGCATCTTGAGCCCGTGACGCACGAGAATACGGTTCTCACCCGTGAGCGGCACGACGTCCGCCACGGTCGCGAGAGCGACGAAGTCGAGAAAATGGAGCGGCAGGTTGGGCGACCCGCCGAGCGCGCCCACGAGCGCCTGGGCGAGCTTGAAGGCCACCCCGGCGCCGCACAAGTCCTTGTCAAGCGACGCACAGTCCGCCCGTCGCGGATCGAGCACCGCGGAGGCCGGCGGCAACGCGGCACCTGGCAAGTGATGGTCGGTGACGATCACCTCGAGCCCGGCGTCGCGCGCGGCCCGGACCGCGTCGACGGCGGTGATGCCGCAGTCGCACGTGATGACCAGCCCCGCGCCCACGCGCCGGGCCTCCGCGAGACCCGCCGCACCGAAATCGTAGCCATCCCGCAAGCGGTGCGGCACGAAGGCGTGCGCTGTGCCGCCGACGCTCCGCAGCACGCGGGTGAGGAGCGCGGCACCACACTGACCGTCGACGTCGTAGTCCCCGTGGACCAGGATCGGCGTGCCGCGGCGCACGGCGTCCGACACGAGCTCCACCGCCCGGCGCATGTCGGCCCAGGCCAGGGGATCCGACAGCCGCTCGAGCTCGGGCCGGAGGAACGCTTTGGCGGGCTCGGGCGCCGTGAAGCCGCGCTGCACCAGGATCGCGGCGAGCGGCGCGGGGATGTGGAGGTCACGAGCGAGCGAGGCTGCGAGGCGCGGGTCGGCAGGCGCCAGCACGGCCCAGCGGGCGGGAATCATTCCTTCGCGTAGAGCAGCACGCCGCACGCCTCGCAGGCTTCTATCGAGGCCCCGCGCTGGATCAGGGCCCGACGCTGGGTGGGCACGGCAGTGAAGCAGTGGCCGCAGGCGTCGCCGTGCAGCGGGTAGAGGGCGAGCGGCGCCTTGCCGCGGCGGATGCGCGCGTAGCGCGCGAGAAACGCCGGCGCGACCCGGGTGGCAGCCTCGTCGCGCGCGCTCGCAGCCCG
>DATBBW010000093.1:0-8763 GCA_036270795.1 Gemmatimonadales bacterium
GCTCGCGATCGCGGCGGTCCTGTTCGTCTGGAATCTGCTCTCAACCAAGACGGCGGAGCGGAACGCGGAGCGGCGGCTCGAGCAGGGCCGGCTCGCCTTGAGCTCCAAGAACTACCCGCTCGCCGCGAGCGTCCTGGCGCAGGTGGTCGAGAACTTCTCGGGCACCCCGGCCGCCGAGGAGGGCAACCTGCTGCTCGCGCAGGTGCGGCTCGCCCAGAACCAGAACCAGCAGGCGATTGACCGCTTGAAGGCGTACGCGCCCAAGGCGGGGCGGGACTACCGGGCACAGGCCTACGGGCTGCTCGGCGCCGCCTACGAGAACACGGGGCGGTTGCGCGATGCCGCCACCAACTACGACCAAGCCGCGGCGCTCGCGCCGTACCCGTTCCTGCGAGCCCAGTTCCTGTCCGACGCCGGGCGGGCCTGGGCGGCGGCGGGGGATACGGCGAAGGCGGTCGCCGCCTACCGCACGATTGTCGACAAACTCGACTCCATGGCCGTGGCGCCGGAGGCGAAGGTGCGCCTCGGAGAACTCACCCGGGGCGGCGTCATCTTGGCGGGAGGCAAGTAATTCCTGCAGACGTCTACTTCGTATAAGAAAGGTTATGTTAAGTTAGCGACGTAGGGAATGTGGACAACGGGATCAGTTAATCACACCCCTCAGCACGACCCGCGCCTCGCCCACCAGCCAGATATCGTCGTACATCCCCTCTGCAGCCTTCCGCGCCTGGACCTCGAGGGCCCGGCCGCTGCGGCTCAGGATCGTAAGCGGCGGCTCCGCGAGCCCCCACTCGGCGAGCGCGCACGCCGCCGCCACTGCGCCCGTCCCACACGCCAAGGTCTCCGCTTCCACCCCCCGCTCGTAGGTGCGCATGCGCCATTTCGAGCGCTGGCCAGCGGGCGACACGAAATTCACGTTCGCGCCGGCCTCCCCCAGCGCGGGATCGAACCGCAACGCCGTGCCGCGGCCCAGCACGTCGACCCGCTCCACGTCCGCCACCAGCACGACCAAGTGCGGTACGCCCACCGTGCCGAGCGCCACGCGCGTCTCGTCCGGCTCGGTGGCCAGGCCGGCCACGGCGGCGGGTGCGCGTACGGCCGCGAGATGCAGCTCGGCCCGGTCGGTCGCCGCGGCGCAGCGGCTCTCGTAGGTGCCGGCGTCTGTTTCGAGCACCATCGCGTGCGGCGGCGCGAGGCCGAGCCGCGCCGCGAGCCAGGTGCTGCACAGCGCGGCGTTGCCGCACATCGCCGCGTGGGAGCCATCCGCGTTGAAGTAGATCATCCGCACCGCATCCGGCGCCGAGCCGCGATCCAGGAACACGAGCCCGTCCGCGCCCACCCCCGTGCCGCGGGCGCACACCGCGCGGATGTCCGCGGGCGACCAATCCGCCGGCGCGGCGTCCCGGCCGTCCACCATGACGAAGTCGTTGCCCGACCCCGTCATCTTGTAGATCGGCGTGCCGACTAGATGCGGCCGAACCACGCCATCAACCGGAGGCGCGGCACCATCCACACCGCCTCCCGCACGATGGCCTGGTTCATCTTGCTTTGCCCCTCGGTTCGGTCGACGAACACGATCGGGATTTCTTTCAGCGTGAACCCTTTTCGCCATGCCCTCACGCTCATTTCAATCTGAAACGCATAGCCGTTGGACCGGACTCGCGGCAGCTCCATCGCCTCGAGCACCCGCCTGCGAAAGCACTTGAACCCCCCCGTCAGATCCCAGATCCGGAGCCCCGTGATCCAGCGGGCGTACATGTTTGCACAATAGGATAACAGGAGACGGGCGATCGGCCAGTTCACCACCGTCACGCGACCGTCGAGGTAGCGCGATCCGAGCACTAAGTCGGCGCCCTCAATCGCCTTGAGAAACTGCTTTAAGTGCGCGGGATCGTGCGAGAAATCCGCGTCCATCTCGAAGACGTAATCGTAGCCCCCGGCGAGGGCCCAGCGGAACCCGGCGAGATACGCCGTCCCGAGCCCGAGCTTCCCTTCCCGGTGGAGGACGTGAACCCGCGGTTCCTGCGCCGCGAGCGCATCGGCGCACTGCCCGGTCCCGTCGGGCGAGTTGTCGTCCACCACGAGCACCTCGAGTCGGGGGTCCTGCCCGAGCACCTGCGGCACGATGCTCGCGATGTTCCCGATCTCATTGTAGGTGGGGATGATGACCAGCGCCCGCTCAGGCATTCCGGAGTCGCCTGGGCACCACGGACAGCACGCCGACAATCAGGAGCACGCCGAGCGACGCGAACGAGATCGTCTTCCCCGTCTCGAAATCGCGCGAGCGGAAACTGAGCTCCACCTTGGCGGTGCCCGCCCGCACCAGCACCGTGAGCAGGCTGTAGTCCCCGCGGAGCACCTGGGCGGGGAGCAAATCGTTCGCCCTGGCCTGCCAGTCGGGGTACCAGTTTTCGGCCACCAGCACGTAGCTCGGCAGCGCCGGGGGCGGATCGAGGGCGATGATCATATGGCCCGGCTCCCACGCCGTGACGGAGGCATGGGACGGGCTTGGGGGGGGCAGCAGGCCCGGGGCGATCGGGACGGGGAACACCGGCTGGTCCTGGCTAAAGAGCACGAGCCGGTTGAAGTCCATCCGGGGGTCGACGAGCGTGGGAATGATGGCGTCCGAATCGGCCTTGATCCCGCCGGTCACGACGCGCACGTACGGCGGGGGCGCGGTGCGCTCGAGGAGGTTGGCGCGCTCCCCCCCCGACGTCGGCACCGAGTCGAGGATGTGCGTGAATCCGGGGATCTGGTTGGCGTTCCGAGCCCCCGCCCCCGCGGGGGCGAGCACATAGCGGATGGCGTAGAGGTCCCACAGCTGGAGGAAGCGGAGGTTCGTCCACTGGTTCTTGCCCCCCCACAGCTCGTCGAAGCGCTGCAGTTCGTTGCCGTGATAGCCCAACAATTGGGGGATGTCGAACGCCATGAGTGACACGCCCTGGGTGGGATAGACGCCCAGGTCGAACACGCGGTACGGCAGCGGCGTCGTCTTGATACGGTCCGTCACCGCGTCCGGGCGAAACAGATCGCGGGTGGGGTTAGGCGAATAGATCCAGAAGTGCGTAGCATTCAGCCACAGATCGCACCCCACGACGAGCGCCAGGGTGACGGCGAACAACCGTGCCGTCAGGCGGTCCCGCTGCACCGCGACGGCGAGCGCCGCGAGCACGACCAACGCCACGGCACTGCCGACGGCGCCCCACAGTAACGCCGGGGCATTGGCCCGCGCCGCCGAGATGCGCGGGCCAGCGAGGGCCGTCGCGATCGAGCCGAGCACGCCGCTCGCGGCGAGCAAAAGGATCACGCTCGCGACCACGACCCACGGGACTACGGCTGTTCCGCCTTCCTTTCGCTCGAGCCGCCCTGCTCCCAGCCCGGCGAACACGGCGACGACGAAAGCCACAATAAAGAACGCCATACCGGGCGCGCGGGTCTTTTGAATGAGTGGCATCACCGCCCAGAAGAGGCGGTAAAACGGTGTGCTCGCCCCGAGGCCGATGAGGAGGAACAGGAGGCCGATGCCGCCGAGCCACAGCACGAACCGGCGTCGCTCGCGCGTGGCGGCGCCGAGCACGGCCAGGGCGACGATAGGCAGCCCCAGATACTCGGAGTGCGATTTTTGCGGATTCGAGCCCCAGTACGTGTCGCGCGATCCCGCGAAGTGCTTGAGAAAGAACTCGGGGACGTGGCTCCAGGGGATCGCGTAGGACGTCGAGCCCCCGAAGCCGTAGTACCCTTGCGCCCGGGGCGAGAACGGGACGTAGTGGAGGAAGGGTAGCACTTGGACCGCGGTGAGCCCGAAGCCAAGGAGCACGGCCCCGAGCGCCAGTCCCAAGCGCCCCAGGCGCCGCCCCGTCGTCTCGCCCTGCGCCTCCTCCAACGTCAGGTACAGCGCGAACAGCCCCGCCGCGATGAGCAGGTAGTAGGCGAGCTGGAAATGGCCCAGTACGGCCAGCGCCACGGCGATGGCGAGCAGCGGATACCCCTCCCAGCGCTTGTCCCGCAACGCGAGCACGAGGGCGATGAAGGCGAGCGGCAGCGCCGTCGCCGCGAACAGCTTGCCGTCGTGGCCCGGCGAGGGATAGGAGGCCAAGGTCCCCGAAAGCTCGTAGGCGAGCGCGCCGATCACCGAGCCCGTCCAGGACAGACGGAGCAACCGCAGCAACCAGTAGGTGAACAGCCCGGCGAGGATGTAGTGCAGGACGAAGCCGAGGTTGATGACGGTGGCGACGGGGAGAACGAGGCGCAGGAAGGACGTCGGGTAGAAGATGTCCCCATGCCCCGCCGCGACGAAGGGGAGCCCCCCAAAGATCTCCGGGTTCCACAGCGGCACGTGCCCCAGCCGATGCCACCATTCGGCGCCCCAGGCGCGGAACGCGTAGCCCGCTGCGTACTGATCATTCAACGCGGGCGCGGCGAGCCAGTTCCCGGCGAACATCGGCAACGCGAGGATTGCCACCCACAGCGTCACCAGCCCGGCGGCGACGAGAGTGGGCCGCTTAGGTTCGTACACCCACATCCTCCTTCGGTGATCCGGTGATGAGCACCACGCCGAGCGGCGCGACGACCTCGCACAGCGTGAGCACGAGGCGCGACCCAACGCTCAGGGCTACCGCCCCGCCGCTGCCGAGCGCCGGCGTGAGCAGGCCGATAAAGACGACCTCCCGCACCCCCACCCCGCCCGGGGCGAACAGCGCCAGCAGGCCCACAATGTAGCCGAGCGCGAACACGCCCGTGGCCGTCGGGACCGAGAGGGTGCCTGGCAGCCCGAGCCCCAGGGCGAGGAGCCAGAAGGCGACGCCATAACCCACCCAGCTCGCGAACGTCAGGGCCGCGCTCTCCGCGACGGCGGCGAGCGGCAGGGGCCGAAATTGGTCGGCGAGCCCCGCCGCGCGGGCTACCCAGCGCGTCCCCCGGTCCCACGCGAAGCACCCGATCGTCAGCGCCGCGGCGAGCGCCGCCCCGCCGAGGCGCCAGGGCGACGCGGCGCCGGGCGTGGCCCCGGCCACGACCGCGACCGCCGTACCCACGCCGATCGCCTGAATCGCGAAGGCGGACGCCCCGGCCGCCCAGGCTTGCACCCCGGCTCGCTGGGCGAGGACAATGAGGCCCGCCACGCTCCACACCTTGCCCGGGATGTAGCGTCCCAGGTTCACGACGAGCCAGATGCGCGCCGCGCGGCCGTACGGCAGGCGCTGGGCCCACCCCGCGAGAATGCGGCGCCACGATTCAACTTGGGTTGCGTACGTCAGGAACACGACGAGCACTGACAGCCCGATCCACCCCGGCTTGACCGCGAGCGACACGTGCAGCGCCCGAAAGTCGGTCCAGTTGCGCGCGATGGCCCGCCACACGAGCGCCGCCACGACGAGCGCGGCGACGCCCTGGGCACTCCACGCGAGCCCTCTACGCATCCATCGCCCGCCGGTACACCGCCTCGAACCGCTCCGCCACGGCGGCGGGCTCGACCCGCCGCCGCACGAGGCGACCGGCCTCCATGGCGCGGCGCCTGCTGTCAGGATCGCGCGCCAGCTCGTCGAGCGCGCGGGCCAGCGCGGCGACGTCGTGCGGGGGGACGAGCCGCCCCGCCCCGGTGGCCGGGACCACGTCCGTCACCCCGCCCCCGTCCGTCGCCGCGACCACCGGCACCCCCAGCATGAGCGCCTCCGCCGTCGCGAGCCCCAGACCCTCGCCCACGGCCGGGAAGGCGAATACGTCGGCGTCGCCGACGGCGTCCGGCACCTGCTCCGGTGGGACGGCACCGAGGAAGCGGGTCGTTCGCGCGAGACCGAGCTCGGCCGCGCGACGCTCGAGATTGCCCCGCTCCGGCCCGTCTCCGACGATGGTGAACGGGAGGGCCCGGCCGGCGGCGCACAACTGCGCCAACGCCTCGAGCACGAGGTCGATGCGCTTCTGCCGCGTGAGTCGTGCGACCGTCACGACGCCGCCCCCCCCAGCGCTCGTGCGGGTGAACGCGCGCGTGTCGACCGGCATCGGTTGGATCACGATCTTTGTGGCGTCGAGCCCCGTGGCGCGCGCGGCGCGCTCCGCCACGTAGGACGAGACGGCCGTCACGACGGCGGCGCCCCGGAGCACCTGGCGACCGACGAGACGGGCCGGCGGGAAGCCCTCGAGCAGCGCCACGTCGGTGCCGTGCAGCGTCACGATGTAGCGGTGCCGGGCGAGCCAGGCGCTCAGGCCCCCGGGGACCCACCAGTGCGCGTGCAGCAGATCGATCGGCTGGTCCCGGGCAAGGCGCGCAATCGCCTGCGTCTGGCGTGCCACCAGCGCCGCGGCGAGCGCGAACCCCCGCGGCGAGCGGGCCGCGTCGGCCATCGTCCCCCGGTACGCGAGCCGCTCCCAGCGGGCCGGCGCATACCGCACGCGGCGCACGGGGATGCCGTGGCGGCGCTCCTCGCCTCCCCTGCCCTCGTCGGCCGGGGCAATTACCGTGAGCGCGTGGCCGCGCGCCACGAGCGCCTGCGCCAAGCGCTCGACGAACGCGCCTGCCACGTCGCCGTCCTGCCGCGGGTAGGCGTGCGTCACGAAGCCGATCTTCAAGTCTTGACGAACCGGTAGACGATCGAGCGGGCTAGCAGCGCCACTATGGGGATCGGCGGGTGCAGGTACGTGCCGCCGGTCCGCTCGAGCCGGAAGCCCGTCATCTCGCCGAGCCGCGTCATCGTCTGCCGCGTCCAGGCATAGAGGTGCCCCTGCCGGTCAGGGATACGAAACAGATTCCAGAGGATCTCCTTGAAGTGATACGGATTGGGGACGGAAAGGACCAGCACGCCGCCCGGTCGCAGGACCCGGTGAATCTCCGCCAGCGTGCCAAACGGATTGGGGACGTGCTCCAGCACCTCGATGCAGAAGACGAAGTCATAGGCGTCGGCGGAGAACGGGATTCCGTGCGAGATGTCCTGGATCAGAACGTCGGGCCCGGCGAACTCCGGCGCAATGTCGATCCCCTGGTAGCGCACGTCCGGGGGGAGGTAGCGCCGCAGCCCGCCGTCGCGCGCGCCGATGTCGAGCACCGCGGCGCCCGCGGGCACGCGCGCGAGCGCCACCGCCTTGCGGAACCGCATCCCTTCCTCGGCCGGCGAGCGCCAGCTGGCGCGGGCCCGGTAGAACTCGGCCAGCTCGCGGGAGGCCGGCGCGATCTTGCCGGTCACGACCGCTCGCCCCTCCCCTTGAGCTGATCGACCTGACGCTGGACGCCACGCATTTCCTCGCGCATCCCCGCCACCATCTCCCCCACGAAGCCGAACCCGAAGAGGATCAACCCGCCGAGCACGAGCACCATGATCAGGTCGAGGAGCGGTCGGAAGCCGATGTTGTACACGTACCGCTCGATCAGCGCGTACACGCCTACGGCGAAGCCGAGCAGGACGAGCACGGCGCCGGTGACGCCAAAAAACAGCATCGGCTTGCGGCCGAAGCGCAGCTGGAACCACACCGACAGGAGATCGAGGACCCCCACCGGAATGCGGCCGATCCCGAACTTTGACTTGCCCGCGCGGCGCGGATGCAGCGCCACCGGCTGCTCTTTGAGCCGGAACCCCTGGGACGCCGCGATGACGACCATGAAGCGATGCCAGTCGGGGCGCAGCGGCAGGCCGTCCACGACCTCGCGCCGGTAGGCCTTCACGGAATTGAGATCGGTGACACGGACCCCGAACAGCCAGCGGCACAGCGTGTTGTAGACCCACGACACGAAGCGCTTTTCGTAGCGACCCTGCTTCGTCCCCGTCACGATGTCCGCCTCGCCCGCGAGAATTGGCGCCACGAGGCTCGGGATGTCGCCTGGGCTGTACTGCAGGTCCGCCGGATAGAACACGAGCACGGCGCCCCGGGCGGCGTCGGCGCCCGACTTGAGCGCGTCGGCGATCCCGCGCTGGCTGCGATGCGTCACGACGTGCACAAAGGAGTGCTTGCCCGCCAGCTCGCGCAGCGCCTCCGCCGTGCCGTCCCGGCTACCGTCGTCGATCACCACCACCTCGGCGGCGTAGGGGAGCGGTAATAGTACCTCGCGCGCCTGGCGCACGAACTCCGGGAGGTTGTCGACCTCGTCCTTGGCGGGCACGAGCACACTCACCTCGGGCGCGGCGGCCGGGGTGGCGAGGCTCATACGCGCTTGCGCATGCGGGCGGGGAGAATGCCCAGCTGATCGCGGTACTTGGCCACCGTGCGGCGCGCGATCTTGACGCCTTTCTGATCGAACATCTCCACGATCTGTTGGTCGGTGAGCGGGTTCTTCGGGTCCTCGTCGGCCACCAGTTTCTCGATCTGCGCCTTGATGCTGCGGGCACTCGCGTCCTCGCCCGTCGTGGTGGTGAGCCCGCTCGAGAAGAAGAACTTCAGCGGCAGGAGGCCGCGCGGCGTCTGCACGAACTTCTCGTTGGTCACGCGGCTCACCGTGCTCTCGTGCATGTTGATCACGTCCGCCACTTCCCGCAGGGTGAGCGGCTTCAGGTACTCGACGCCCTTCTCGAAGAACTCCTTTTGGCGGTCGACGATGAAGTTCATCACCTTGAGCATGGTCTGCCGGCGCTGCTCGATCGCCTGGATCATCCAGTGCGCGCTGTTCAGCCGCTGGTTGATGAAGTCCTTGTTCTCGCCCTGGAACTTCTTCTTATCGCGGGCGATCTCCTGATAGATCTTCGAGATCCGGAGCCGCGGCAGCCCCCCGTCGTTCAAGAACACCTTGTACTCGCCGTCGATCTTCTCCACCACGAGATCGGGAATGATGTACTGGTCGTT
>DATBBW010000094.1:0-6127 GCA_036270795.1 Gemmatimonadales bacterium
ACGAAGTAATTGAGCCCGCCCTCGCTCTCGACGCGGTAGATGGGGATGATGTTCGGGTGGTCCAGCTTGGCGGCCGTCTTCGCCTCTTGCTGGAACCGCCGCACCACCTGGTCGTCCTGCGCGACGTCGGGGGGGAGCACCTTGATCGCGACCTCGCGCTCAAGCGTCAAGTCGTGCGCGAGAAACACCGCGCCCATGCCACCTTTGCCGAGCAGCCGGTCGATACGGTACTCGCCCGCGATCAACCGCTGTAGCCGCTCGCGGAGGACGTCGGTGTTACTCGTGGTGGGTGGGCCGCCGGCGCCCGACACGTCGGCGCCGCACGTCGAGCAATACCGGCTGTGCTCCGCCACAGGCGTGTGGCAGCGGTAGCACTCGAGCACGCCGTTCGTCATCACTCGTGGCCGAGCCTGAGACGCGGGGCGCCCCGCGGCGCGTGGCCGCGGCGGAGCGGGCGACCGAGCCGCGCTGTGGGTGCCGCGCGGGATGGCGCCCAGCGCGGGGCACCGGCCGTGGCCGACGGGGCGGGCGGGGCAGGCCACGCCGCGCCGGCGCACGTGGCCGGCGACGACAGCCCCACGATCTGCGCACAGATCTCGTAATAGGTCGTCGCGCCCGCGAAGTCCAGGACGACCGCGTAATAGTCGGCACCCGCCGTCAGTGACGTGGTCGTCACCTGGTGGTCTAGGCGGGACGCCACCGCGGTATCCGTGTACGCGATCGTGAGCGCGGTGTCCGTGGGGGCCGGGACCTTAATCACGTAGAAGGTCAGGAACTTTGTGGAATCGGGGTTCACCCCTGAATTGGCGTGCACCCGAAACTCGAGGCTGCTGAGCAGGGGCAGACTGGGGGCGGTGAACCGGATCCAGTCGATGTCGTGCGGGTTCTCGATCGCAAGCGTGTCGCGCCACGGCACCGCGCGCACGCCTTGGGCGTCCGCGGCGTTGCACGAGTTGTCGTCTTCGTGATGGTCCAGGGGCAGCTCACTCACCAGTGCGTCGATCACCCTGAGCCCGTAGCGGCCCGGCTGTGTGAAGACCGCAATGGCGTCCAGACTATCCGTGGTGAGTCCCTTGAAGGCGACGATCGTCGAGTCACCGGTCAGTTCGTCGGGACTGAAGGCGAGGCCGTGGCACGCGTGCGAGCCAGGCCCGAACGTCCACGAGTTATGGCCAATGATGTAGCGCTTGAGCGTGGGGCTCCACCCGAGCGAGTCCGACAGAAACGTCGAGAACGTGCCGGCCAGCTGGGGTGACTCGATGATGACGCTGAGGTTCTTGGGCGGCGTGAACCCGAAGCGAAACCAATCCGCTCCGGACGCCGCCCCGAGGGGCAGCTGCTCGAACGCAAGCGCCGGGTTCCAGAACACCAGGGCCGGGAACTGTGTGAACGGTGGCGTCAGCGGGATGCGCCGCGGAGCGAACTCGTTGGGGTCGTACAGGTCGCGCTCGATGACCCTGGTGGTGTCGCCGTGCACGTAGCCGAACACACCGTTGCCGTTGAAGATCCCGAAGAAGAGGACCGAGTCGGTGACCGCGGGTGGCGGCACCCAATAGCGGGTGCGGGCGGTGCCGTTCGCGTAATTCGTGTTGTTGAAGGGCACCGGGATCAGGATCGCGCCGGCCAAGGACGCCTGAAAGATCGAGTCGACCCCCACCCCGTAGATCGAGAGCCGCTCCCCGAACTTGACCGTGTCGGGTCGGGTTGGGTCGGGGCCGCGGACGCTGTCGACCTCGAGCGCGGCCGAGACCCGCACCGTGTCCTTGCCAGCCCGGGCCTGCCGATCGAAATTCGCGGCCGCCGCGGTGATGGTGACCGTGCCGGACCTGATGCCCGTGATGCGGCCGCTGTTGTCGACCGACGCGACGAGCGGGTTGCTGCTCGTCCAGACGAACCTCACGTTGGGGATCGGTTGCGAGTCGGTGGCGCTGAGCACCTGCCAGGCGGTGGCGCTGCGCACGACGGCGCTCCCGCGCAAGAGCACGTGGAGCGGCGTAATGCTCACGTGCACCGCGGCATCGCGTTCCGTCGGGTACACGCAGGTCGCCAGCGCGACGGCAGTGCACACCAGCGTCAGCGCGGCGAGGCCTCGACCGTGGTGCATGGCTCGACTTCCGGCGGAGTTGGAAGGCAATCTATAGTAACCCGATGGCTCGGGCCACGATGGCGTACGTCACAACCGGCCGCGGCGCTTTAACTCCAAGTACTTAGCCACCACCGCCGGGGCCGCGCGCTCCGGCGGCACGTCGAGCACCAGCACGCCGGCGCGCCGCATATAGCCGAGCGCTTCTTCCCGCGCCCGTAACAGCTCCTCCGCCGCCGCCTTCCGGAACGCGTCGTGCGCGGCCTCCGGCCGCAGCGCCGCCACGTGATCGAGCTCGGGGTTGCGCAGGGTGACCGCCAGCGGCAAGTGGCGGGGGCGCAGGCTGGCGACGTTCGCGACGAGCGCGTCGGAGGCGAAGCGGTCGATCACGTCGGTGAAGAGCACCGTGAGCGCCCGCTTGCGATTGCGGGCGGCGAGGTAGCGGAACGCGCCGGGGTAGTCCGGCTCGACCAGCTTCGGCTCCACCACCGCCAACACGTCGAGCACGCGCTTCAGCCCCACGCGGCCGCGCTGGGGCGCGACGAAGTGCTGCACACCGTCGGCGAACGCCATGACGCCGACGTTGTCGTCGTGTTGCGCCGCGGCGTAGGCCAGCTCGAGCGCCGCCTGCACCACGTAATCGAGACGAGACACGCCTGCGATGTCCGCCGTGAGCAGCCGTCCCGTATCGAGCACGAGCAGCACGTGCTGGCGCCGTTCGGCTTCGTACTGCCGCGTGATCACCTTGCCGCGCTTCGCCGTGGCCTTCCAGTCGATGTGCCGCAGGTCGTCGCCTGGCACCCACTCCCGCAGGCTTTCGAACAACCGGCCTTCGCCGAGCTGGCGCAGGGGCGTGATCCCCTGCTCCCGGCGGCGTTGCGCCTGTGCCACCGAGGCGCGGAGCCGCACCGACACGAGGGGCGGATAGACGGCCGCGTCCCACGGGAGGGGAACGGTCGCGCGGCGCCGACCCAACCCGAGCGGGCCGATCGAGTCCACCACAAACGCGCCGGCCCGCTCGCGGCCCCGATGCTGTGGCACAACGGCCAGGGTCTCGTGCGCCGCGCCCCGCGGTGGCACCACGAGTCCACGGGGCGGCTGCGTGCCTCCGAGCAGGTCGGGGCGCACCTCCCGCAACCGCAGGCGCGCCCGACGCGGCGTGCCATTGAGCCAGCGGTAGGTGACCTCGCCGGTGCGGCCGACGGAGAACGCCGGCGGGGCGTCGCGCGACACCGCCAGACTCGCGACCCCGGGGCGCGCGGCCAGCGCCGCGTCAGCCCACACGGCCCCGACGAGCGCCAGATCCGCGATCAGCAGCGCATCGAGCGTCCACGCGGCCCAGTAGGCCAGCACGCCGCCCAGGGCCAGCGCGGCAGCGACGATCAGCCCGCGCCCGGTCCAGAGCACGCCGGCCTGCACGCCGACGAGATACCACACCGCCCAGAATGCCGCGATGACCAGCAATCCTTCGACGAGGATCACGCCGTCGGCACCTCGGTCTTGTCGAGGATGGCCTTGAGGGCGGCATCCGCCGTCACCCCCTCGAGCTCGAGCTCCGGCGCAACGCTCACGCGATGGCGCAACACCGCCGGGGCCAGCTGCTTCACGTCGTCAGGGATCACGTAGTCGCGGCCTTCGAGGAACGCGCTCGCGCGCGCCGCCTTGAGGAGCGATACGCTCGCCCGTGGACTGGCACCGAGCGTCAGGGAGGCCGCCGCGCGCGTCCCCCGGACCAAGGCGGTGATGTAGGCCGAGATCTGCGGCTCGACGCGCACCGCCTCGACGGCGCGGCGCAGCTGCTCGAGGCCGTCTCCGTCCGTCACGCGGGCCACGCCGTACGTGGCGGGTCGGTCGGCCTCGAAGCCCGCCACGGTGCGGGCGAGGATCGCCTGTTCGTGCGCGGCGTCGGGATAGCCCACCAGCACCTTCGCCATGAACCGGTCGAGTTCCGCCTCCGGGAGCGGATAGGTGCCTTCGAACTCCACGGGGTTCTGGGTGGCGAACACAGTGAACACGGCCGACAACGGGTGGCCGACGCCGTCCACCGTCACGGTGCGCTCTTGCATCGCCTCGAGCAGCGCGGCCTGCGTCTTCGCGGGCGCGCGGTTGATCTCGTCGGCCAGCACCAGGTCGGCAAAGACGGGGCCGGGCCGAAACGTGAACTGTTGCGTCCCGCTGAGCAGGGTGACGCCCGTGATGTCCGCGGGCATGAGGTCCGGCGTGAACTGGATGCGATGGAACTGGACATCGAGCAGCAGCGCGAGCGTGCGGACCAGCAGTGTCTTGGCGGTCCCCGGCACGCCCTCGAGCAGCACGTGCCCGCGCGCCAGCAAGCACACCAAGCACTCGTGGGTGGCCGCGTCCTGGCCCAGCACCACGCGTTGCAGCGCCTCTAGGATCGGGCGCGCATCTGCGGCGGCCGAAGCTCCTGCCACACGTCCTCCACGGCTTGGGCGGCCGCCAGCGTGCGCTCGGGGCCACCGGGTTGGTTGATGACGCGCTGGAGGCGTCGCACCGCGTTGCGGCCGGCGGCGCTGGGGAGCGCGAGCTCGAGCGTGGCGAGCCACGCGCGTTGCTCGTCGGGGGCCATCGCCCCGACGCGGCCCAGCCGCCGCCGCAGCCCGGCGATGGTCAGCCGGATGGACGTCTCCACGCCGGCCGCGCCCTCGAGCCCTGCGGCGAGCGCCTCGAGGTGCTCGAGCGGCGAGCGGCGGCGGCGCGTGAGCACCGCGCGCGCCGGCCCGAAACGGACCCCCGCCGTGGCGAGGCCCACGAGCGCCACCGCGACGAGCTGCAGGAGCGCCCAGCCCCCGGGTGTGCCAACGAGCCACCCGACGAGGCTCCCGGCTGGCGACCCCTCCTTGCCGAACCCCTGGTGATACTCGTCCCACACCACCCGGCCGCGCCGCGCCGGCACAAGCAGCGGGGTCACGAACTGGGGGACGTCGCTCTCGCGCCAGGTGCGATTACGGAAATAGCCGACATCCGCTACGAGCGTGACGCTGCCGCCCCCCGGCGCGCGCAGCCTCACGGCGGCGGGCCGCCCGTCCGCGAGGCGCAGCAGCGTGTCGCGGGCGATAAACCCGAGCGTCTCACACTCGTCCTCCTCACCCCCGAGCGCCCGTCGAGGGCGTGCGTTCCCACCGGCATCCACCGGCTTCAGGTAGTTCGCGACGCGCGGCAAGACCAGCCCCGGCCTGGGCGGGGCGATGGGAAAGCTGTCAGGCGCCGCGAAGCGCGCGCCATACGCGGGCCGCCACCCGACACAGCGGGCGATGCCCCCGCCTTCTCCCGCCGCAACCACCGCGCCCCCCGCGCGCACGAACCGCGCAACCTGGGCGAGTTCGGCCGCCTCGAGATCGAGCGGCGGGTCGAGCACCGCGAGGACCGCAGGCCGGTGTCGGACATCCCGCTCGAGGTCGAACAGTGACGTGCGGCGCCGCTCCACGGGAATGCGCAAGCGCGCGAGCACATCGTACAGCGCGCGACTCCCGCGCGGCCCCGTGAGGAACGTGGACGCGCGGCTATCGAAGTCCGGAGTCGCAGCGCCGCTGCGCCGGGCCGCCCACGCCGCGACCCCGACGGCCACGGCGAGCAGCAGGGCCAGCGCGAGTTCAAGCCGCCGCGACATGCTCGAAAACCAGGTCGGCCTCGGCCGCGAACTCACGGTAGCTCCGCTCGTCGCACGGTACCGCGCCGAACACATGGCGGTACAACTGGGCGACCAGATCCGCCAGCGCGGTGCGACCGGTCGGGTCGAGGCGCGCCTCGCTGAGGTACTCCGCGGGGGTCTTGGACGGGTGGAACTTCAGGGCGTGGCGGCGGTCGAGATCGAGCAGCACGGCGACGAACCGGTGCGCGAGCGCTTCAGGGTACCGCCCGACGCGCGCCAGTTCCTCCGCCCGCGCGCGGTGCGCACGCGCGTCCTCGAGCAGCAGCCCCACCGACCCGTCGCCGGCGCTCGGCGTGCGCACCGTCGGCCGGGCAATGCGCCAGACGACGTAGCTCATGTGCGCGAGCAGCGCGACCAGCAAGACGCTCAGG
>DATBBW010000095.1:0-43886 GCA_036270795.1 Gemmatimonadales bacterium
CGCGGGCCATGGGCGTGGGGCGCGAGCTGTTCGGGCTGCGCCGGGATGGCACGGAGTTCCCGGTGGAGATCGGGCTGAACCCGCTCGAGACCGACGAAGGACTGTTCGTGCTCGCCTCCGTGGTCGACATCAGCGCTCGGAAGCGGGCGGAGGAGCGCTTCCGAGCAGCCGTGGAGTCGTCGCCCAACGGCATGGTGATGATCGATCGGGACGGGAAGATCGTGCTCGTCAACCGTGAGATCGAGCGACTGTTCGGCTACAACCGCGCAGACCTGCTCGGGCAACCGATTGAGACGCTAGTGCCCGACCGGGTCCGCGCCCGACACCCGACGTTGCGCGCCGGGTTTTTTGCCAACCCGCAGTCGCGGGCGATGGGGGCCGGACGGGAGCTGTATGGCCGCCGCAAGGACGGCCGCGACATCCCGGTCGAGATCGGGCTGAATCCGCTCGAGACCGACGAAGGGCTGTTCGTGCTGGCGTCGGTCGTCGATATCACGGCTCGCAAGCGGGCCGAAACACGGTTTCGGGCGGCGGTCGAGTCGTCCCCCAACGGCATGGTAATGATCGACCGGGAGGGGAGGATCGTGCTCATCAACCGCGAGATCGAGCGGTTGTTTGGCTACGCGCGCGATGAGCTCCTGGGGCGACCGATCGAGGTGCTCGTGCCCGAGCGGCTCCGGGCGCGCCACCCGGGATTTCGCACCACGTTCTTTGCCAGTCCGCAGGCCCGCGCGATGGGCGCAGGCCGCGACTTGTTCGGCGTGCGCAAGGACGGTCGCGAAATCCCGGTCGAGATCGGCTTGAATCCGCTCGAGACCGACGAAGGGCTGTTTGTGCTCGCGTCGGTCGTGGATATCACGGAGCGTAAGCGGTCCGAACTCGAGCTGCGCCGCTCGAACGACGAACTGGAGCGCTTCGCGTACGTCGCCTCGCATGACCTCCAGGAGCCGCTCCGCATGGTGGGCAGCTACGTGCAGCTGCTCGGCAAGCGTTATAAGGGGAAGCTCGACGCGGACGCCGACGAGTTCATCGGCTACGCGCTCGACGGCGCGCTGCGGATGCAGCGGCTGATCGAGGATCTGCTGGCGTTCTCGCGGGTCGGCACCCGCGGGGCCGCGTTCGCGCCGACTGACGTCAACGCGGTGCTAGAGCGCGCCCTCGCGCACTTGAAGCTCTCGATCGAGGAAACCGGTGCCACGGTGACTCACGACGGCCTGCCCACGGTTTCCGCCGATGCCGGGCAGCTGGAGCACCTGTTCCTGAACCTGATCTCCAACGCGCTCAAATTCCGGGGCTCCGGGCCCCCGAAGATCCAGATCGCCGTGGAGCGGACCGACCGCGAGTGGCAGTTCAGCGTGCGCGACAACGGCATCGGCATCGAGCCTCAGTACTTCGAGCGGATCTTCGTCATCTTCCAGCGGTTGCACGGCAAGAACGAGTACCCCGGGACGGGAATCGGGCTCGCGATCTGCAAGAAGATCGTGGAGCGTCACGGCGGCAGGATGTGGGTCGAGTCGGCGCCTGGGCAGGGCTCGACGTTTCGGTTCACGATGCCTTCAGCGGTGGAAGGATGACGATGTCGCATCCCACGTCGATCCCGATCGAGATCTTGTTAGTGGAAGACAATCCGGGTGACGCGCGTCTCACGCGGGAAGCCCTGCGCGACGCGCGAGTGCGCAACAACCTGCACGTCGCTTTGGACGGGGTGGAGGCCCTGGCCTTCCTGCAACACGAGGGCAAGTACGCGGCGGTGCCCTCCCCCGACCTCATTCTCCTGGACCTCAACCTGCCCAAGAAGGATGGTCGGGAGGTGCTCTAGGCGATCAAGAAGGACGCCGCCCTCCAACACATCCCGGTCGTCATCCTCACGACGTCGCAGGCGGAGAAGGACGTTATCGAAAGCTATCGCCTGCGGGCCAACGCGTACGTGACGAAGCCCGTGGACCTGGAGCGGTTCCTCGAGGTCGTGCAGTCGATCGAGCACTTCTGGCTCGAAATCGTGAAGTTGTCGCCCGTATGACCTCAGCTCCGAGCGGCGCCGCGATCGAAGTGCTGCTCGTCGAGGACAACGCCGACGATTCGGCGCTGACCATACGAGCGCTGCAGCGCTCCAAGCTTCGCAATCGGGTGCACCTCGCCGTGACCGGGGTCGAAGCGCTCGCGATGCTGCGGCGCGAAGGCCGGTTTGCCGATGCGCCCCGGCCCGACCTGATCCTGCTCGACCTGAATCTGCCGGGCATGGACGGACGCGAGCTCCTCGCCCAGATCAAGGGTGACGACCGGCTCCGGCACATCCCCGTGGTGGTCGTCACCGGCTCGCGGGCCGAAGAGGACGTCGTGCGGAGCTACCAGCTGCACGCCAACGCCTATGTCACGAAGCCCATCAACACCAAGGAGTTCATCGACGCAGTGAACTCGATCGAACAGTTCTGGCTGCAGATCGTGCGGTTGCGGTGACGCCAGCGACCGCGACGCAGCCTATCAAGGTACTCCTGGTTGAGGACAACCCGGGGGACGCTCGCTTGATCCTCGAACTCTTGGAGGACGTGCAGTCCGGAGCGTTCGATCTCGAGCGGGTCGAACGGCTGGACGACGCGTTGGAGCGCCTCGGGCGGGTCGGCATAGACGTCGTCCTGCTCGATTTGGGGCTGCCCGACAGTCAGGGGATGGCCACGTTCGAGCGCACGCGCCGTCGGGTCCCAGACGAGCCGATCGTCGTGATCTCGGGGCTCGACGACGAGCGCCTGGCGCTCGAGGCGGTACGGTCGGGGGCCCAGGACTACCTGGTGAAGGGCCGCATCGAAGGGCAACTCCTCGCCCGCGTCCTGCGCTATGCGATCGAGCGGAAGCGGGCGGAAGAGGCGTTGCGGACGAGGGAGGCGTATCATCGGACGATCCTCGAGAACATCGGTGACGCGGTGTTCGTCGCCGACCACGAGGGCCGTTACGTCGAGGTCAACCCCCGGGCCTGTGAGCTCACCGGCTACAGCCGCGCGGAGCTCCTGCAACTACGGGTCTCCGACACCTATCCCCGGCAGGACCAGGAGACGGCGCCCCCCCGGGTCGCCGAGCTCGGGACCGAGCGGGCCGGGGTGGTGGAACGCTCCCTGGTGCGCAAGGACGGCACGGTCCTGACGGTCGAGAGCAATGCACGCCAGCTCCCCGACGGACGGTTGCTCGGCGCAGTGCGCGACATTACCGAGCGGAAGCGCCTGGAAGAACAGCTGCGACAGGCCCAGAAGATGGAGGCGATCGGGCGCCTGGCAGGGGGCATCGCGCACGACTTCAACAATGTCCTGACCGCGATTTTCGGTTACGCCGACTTGCTGCGGGAAGACTTGCCCGCGGGCAGCACGGCGCGCCAAGACCTGGAGGAGGTCCGGAAGGCGGCCCAACGCGCCGCCGCGCTCACCCGCCAGCTGCTCGCCTTTAGCCGGCAGCAGGTGCTCCAGCCCGTGGTGCTGAGCCTCAACGACCTGGTGGAAGAGATCGACAAGATGCTCGAGCGCTTGCTCGGCGAGGACATCGAGCTCCGCTTGGCGTTGGCCCCAAACGCGGGGAACGTGCGGGCCGACCCCGGGCAGCTCCAGCAGGTGCTCGTGAATCTCGTGGTCAACTCGCGTGACGCGATGCCGACCGGCGGTAAGCTGATCATCGAGACCGCGAACGCCGAGTTGACCGAGCAGTACGCCGAGCAGCACCAGCCCGTCATCCCCGGGCACTACGTGATGCTCGCCGTGAGCGATACAGGCACGGGGATGACTGCCGAAACCAAGGCCAAGATCTTCGAGCCGTTCTTTACGACGAAGGAAAAGAGTCGCGGGACGGGGCTCGGCCTCTCCACGGTGTACGGGATTGTGAAGCAGTCGGGCGGCTACGTCTGGGCGTACAGCGAGCCGGGACGCGGCACGACATTCAAGATCTATCTCCCGCACGTGGACGCCCCCGCCGATGAGCTGGCGCCGCCGCGCGAGGCCGGCACGATCAGGGGCAACGAGACGATTCTGCTCGCCGAAGACGACGAGACGCTGCGACCGCTCGCCAAGAGTCTACTTGAGAAGTTGGGTTACACGGTGCTCGAGGCCGAAAACGCCGTCCAAGCGCTCGCCGTGGCGGGTCGGCACGCCGGCCCGATTCATCTTCTCGTGGCGGATGTCGTGATGCCCGGGGCGAGCGGCCGCGAGCTGGCCCGACAGCTCGCCCAATCCCGACCCGACACCCGCGTGCTCTATGTGTCGGGCTATACCGACGACGCCGTCGTCCACCACGGCATGCTCGATCCGGGGCTCGCGTTTCTTCAGAAGCCCTTCACCCCGGACGGGTTGGCGCGCAAGGTGCGCGAGCTGCTGGACGAGCAGTGAGCGCGCTCGCCGGCCGCTACGACCTCCGGCTCGTCGCGCTCTCGGTCACCATCGCGATCCTCGCGGCGGGCGCGGCACTCGACCTGGCGGGGCGGGTGACGGCCGCGCGCGGTCGCGGTACACGCGAGGCGCGTGCGCGACCCCCTGGTTGCACACCGAGTTGGTGACCCGTCCCGTTGCTGCCACTCGCAACATCCTCACACAGAGCAGATTGTCTTGACTGGTGACTCCTAGAGGAGGCCGTCAAGCGCGTGGTCCCGTCTCCCGTCCCGACGCCGCCGAAGCCGAGCGACCACCATCTCGCCCGAGGGTTCGGCCTGCTTCACGCCACAGCCCTCAACATGTCCAACATGGTGGGGGTTGGCCCGTTCATCACCATCCCACTGCTGATGGCCTCGATGGGCGGGCCCCAGGCCTTGCTCGGCTGGCTCGTGGGCGCTCTCATCGTGATGTGCGACGGCCAGGTGTGGAGCGAGCTAGGGGCAGCGCTGCCGGGGTCGGGCGGGAGCTATCGCTTCCTGCGTGAGGCGTACGGGCCGCAGACCTGGGGCCGGCTCATGGCGTTCCTGTTCATCTGGCAGTTTGTCCTGAGCGGGCCCCTCGAGATCGCCTCGGGGTTGATCGGGTTCGGCCAGTACGCGGGCTACTTGGTCCCGAGCCTCGCGCCCGGCGGGCACCGGTTCGTCGCAGCAGGCGTGGGGCTGGTAGCGGTGTTCCTGTTGGCCCGGCGCATCACGTTCCTGAGCCGCGTGACCGTGACACTCTGGGTCGGCACCGTGGCGACGATGGTGGCGGTCGTGGCGCTCGGGCTGCCGCACTTCGATCCGGCGCGCGCGTTCGCGTTCCCGCCGGGGGCCTTCACCTTCAGCCGCGGCTTCGTGCTGGGCCTGGGCAGCGCCGCGCTCATCGCGATCTACGACTATCTGGGGTACTACGACATCTGCTACATCGGGGACGAAGTGCGCGAGCCCGCGCGCGTGATCCCCCGCTCGATTCTGTTTTCCATCCTCGGCTGTTTCGTGGGATACCTCGCGGTCCATCTGTCGCTCATCGGCGTCGTGCCCTGGAAGGAGACGCTGGGGTCGCAGTTCGTGATTTCGCAGTTCGTGGAGCGCCTGCAGGGTCGCGGAGCCGCTGTCCTCGTGACACTGATGATCCTGTGGACGGCCTTTGGGTCCGTGTTCGCCCTGCTCCTCGGTTACTCGCGGATCCCCTACGCCGCGGCGGTCCAGGGCGGGTTCTTCAAACCGTTCGCGCGGCTCGACCCCGCGGGCGATTTCCCCCGCGTGTCGCTGTACGTGCTCGGGGCCATTGCGATCGTCGCGTCGTTCTTCAGGCTGGACCAGGTCGTGACCGCGCTCATCACGACGCGGGTGCTCGTGCAGTTCCTCGGGCAGGTCGTCGCGATCCCGCTGCTCCGACGACGGCTCCCGGAATCGGCGCGACCGTATCGGATGTGGCTCTACCCTGTCCCAGCCATCGTGGCATTCCTCGGTTGGACGTACGTCTTCCTGACTGCGGGCTGGGGCTACATCCGCGTCGGCCTCCTGACGCTGCTCCTGGGGATCGGGGCCTTCCTAGTCTGGGCGCGTCTGGCGAGGCTCTGGCCGTTCCCGGCTGCGACACCCGCGAGGCAGGCGCCGTGAGCCTGGTGCGGCGACAGGCAGCGACGCCGCGGCGACCCGTTCAGAGAGCGGTGAGGCGCGCCGTATGGCCTTTGCGGCCGGTGGTGCTGAACGCGGCCACGGCGACCGTCCCCCGCGCCGGGATGGGACCGCGGACCAAGGCGCTGCGTGCGGTGGGCTCGCTGCCATCGGTCGTGTAGCGCAGCGTGAAGCCGGGTAGCTCCACGCTACACCGCACCACGCCGCCATCGGCCAAGAGACCGGGCGTGGGGATGCGGTAATTGATGCCCGGAACCTCCCGATCGAGCCGGGGCAGCTCTCGCTTTCCGAGCACGTTGACGAAGCGCGACCAGGCCTCGCGGTACAGGGCGTCCGACTGCTGCGGATCCCGCGCCGTGACCCAGTCGGGGTCAGGCGCCCAGGCGCGCTCGGCGAGCGCAAAGAGCCTCGGCAGCATCATGTAGTCGAGTCGGCCCTCGCCCCCCAGCGTCTCGGACCACAGGTTGCCCTGGATCCCCACGATATTGGCTCGCCCGTAGTCGGTGAGCCGATCTTTGCCCACGAACACGGCGGGGTCTAGGGGGTTGCCGCGCCGGTCGAGCCGGGCGTTGCGATAGTACTCGAACGGAATGAACTGGAACGGCTTGCGCAGGTCGACGTAGCCGCCCCAATCGAGCCCCGTCTCCTCTGGGTTCTGGTTCCACGCGAGATCGAAGTAGAGGTTGCTTACCGGGCTGAGCACCACCTCGTACCCGCCATTCGCCAGCCGGTAGGCCAGATCCTCGGCCCCCCAGCCGGGGACATTGTTCCAGACGTAGGCGCGCCAGCCGCGCGCCGCGAAACGCGGATTGGGGATCGTGGTCGGCTGCCCGTCGCGGCGTGTCTTGCGCACCGCGATCTCCTCCCAGCCCGCGAGCGGGAGATCGTGCGCCTTGAGGATCTGCTCTACGCGACCGTAGAAGACACCCCACAGATCGTCGACACTCGTGAGGCCGTGCGCCTGCATGTACGACTGGGCGGCCGGCGAACCCTGCCAGGCGCCCGCCGGGACTTCGTCTCCTCCCATGTGGATATGGCGCAGGGGCACCCCCGCGTCGCGGTGCATCGTCACGAGATCGGAGACCACGCGCTCGACGAAGGCGTACGTCGATTCGAGTGTCGGGTTCATCACGTTGTCATGGTAGCCCTGCGGCGAGCCGTACACCGAGCGGTCGTCCGGGTCGCTCAGCAGGTACTGCCGATCGCCGCTCATGCGGAGTCGGGCTTCCATCGCCTTGATCGCGGCGCGGGCGTGGCCGGGCATCTCGAGCTCGGGGACCACCTCGATGTGCCGCGCCGCCGCGTAGCGGAGGATCTCGATGTAGTCGGCGCGAGAGAAGAAGCCGCTGCCCCACGGCCGGTCCACTGCGGGGCCGGAGCCGAACGCGGTTGGCAGAAACTGCTTCGAATCGAGCGTGTAGCCGCGCCGAGCACCCACGGTGGTAAGCTCGGGGATGCTCGGAATCTCGAGTCGCCAGCCCTCGTCCTCCGTGAGGTGTAGGTGAAAGACATTGAGCTTGTAGCGCGCGAGGAGATCGAGCGTCCGCAGCACGCTGGCCTTTGGCTGGAAATTGCGGGCGACGTCGAGCATGAACCCGCGATAGGGGAAGCGCGGGGCGTCGACCACGCGGATCGCCTGCACCACGAGCCCACTGCGGGTAGGCGTCGGGGGCAAGAGGCTGCGCAACGATTGGAGACCGTAAAAGACTCCTGCCGGGGAAGCGCCAATAATGCGGATTCCCTGGGCGGGATCCACGACCAGCTCGTACGCCTCGGACGAGGTCTGGCCTTCGATGCGGCCGGTCGCGAGTCGCAGGGGCGGGAGGTCGCGTTGGCGGCTCCCGTTGACGTAAGGCCGCAGGTAGGTCTCCGCGAACGCTGCCTCGTTCCGCAGGGAGTCGGGCGCTTCGATCATCGGCATCGCGGCGAGTCGCAATGCTCCCGCTCCGCGCGTCAGCTGCACCGGCGTCGGAAGCACCGGCGGCAGCTCGGTTGCGGGGATATCTCGGATCACGGAGTCGAGCGCGAACTGGGCCTGCGACGTCACCACGCGCGGATCGTGTCCCTCGCCCTGCGGGGGGCGCTCGAAGGGAGCGGCCACGAAATCGCTCAGGGGATGTCCCGTGTTCGTGGCGTCGTCGAAGACGATGTAGGCACCCGTCGGGAGGAAGCTGCGGTTCAGGAGCGGGTCCGTCAGATATCCGATCCGGACACTGGCTCCAGGGGCGAGTCCCGCGAATCTGGCCCCGGGCACGAGGCGATGCAGGTCGCCGATCACGTCCTCGATCGCGAACCCCCCCGCCACGCTGCTCGGCCGCGCGGACTCAAGCGCGCTGAAGTAGATCGCCCATCCGCTCGCGGCGAGCGGCTTCGCGTCGTGGTTGGTGAGGGTGAAGGCCGCTCGAGAAGCGGTCTGATCGGTGGTAATCGAGTCCCCCACAAGCTCCCATCGCAACTGTAGGGCAGTCTGGGCGGCGGTGGACCTGGCCGTGAAGGCCAGCAGGAGGGCGAACAGAACAGCAAGCGGTGTTTTGCGCATGAGAGACGTTAGGCCCGGGCGAGCCGTAGTGTCCAGGGGTGGACTCTCTGGACCGTGCAATCACCCAGCTCTAGCTCAGGGCGGACCGAAGGGAATTCCTCGGCCTGCGGGAAGACCTGCAATGACGCGGCAGGTCAAGCGCGTCGGGCCGTGCGCCGCGTCATGGCAGGCGGAACTGCGGGTACACCTTGATCCAGTGTGTGCGCACCTGCACCCGCAACTGCTGGCCACGAGAGGTTGCAAAGATCGTGGTCGACGTCAACGCCGGCATGTGACAATCCACGCACCGGCCCACCAAGGCCTGTCCGTGCCGGGGAAAGAGACCGCAGCTCTGCGGCGTATGACACGTGAGGCACCGGCTCGCGAGCTCGGCGACATCGCGCTGCTCTCGGTGGACATCGTGGCAGGTGACGCAGGTCATCTGCGAGGCACGGAAGCATTTACTCCGTTCGAGCAGTGCCACCTGGTTGCCGTGGACATCGATCACACCACTGTCGGAGGGCGCCTGCCAGTCTATCCGCTTCTCAAGGGGCTGCCCGGGTACATAGGAGAACGCCGCAGTTCGGGGCGCCGGCGCCCCACCGTGACAGAGTGCGCACCCATCAAGTTGGCGTGGGCGCGGTAGCCGCGCCGGGTTGACGATCGCGGGCGGGAGCACCGCGTGCAGGAATGAGCGTTCGCGTCTCACGTGTTGCTGACCCGAGCCGTGACACGTTTCGCAGGTGATGCCCAGCAGGACACCGGTGCGGCGGTACCGATTGACGACGTCAGAGCGGGCCACCGCCTCGAAGCCGGACGAATGGCACTCCAAGCAGCGGGGAGGGATGGGGCGCTCAAAGTTGGGTCGTCCATCCGGGTACCCCGGACTGTTCGCCCACCCTACACCGGTCCAGTATGAGACCGGGAGTTGGTACAGCTGGTCACCGGCGTCCCAATACAGGTAGGACTGGCCTTTGCGGGAGCCGGTCACGAAGGCGATGCGCTCAGATCGCATGGTGGTGTCGGGTCCACGACCCATCACCGCCGTTTCGAAAAAGCCCGTCGCCGTGGAGTCCATGCGGAAGTGTAGGGACGGGTTCGCGGTGCGCAGGACGTTCTCCGCGGGGCCAAAGCCGCCCGCAATCGCGTCGCGAGTCGGCAGCCGCGACGTCAGACGGTGAGCGGTCCGCTCGAAGCTCGTCTGCTGCTGGTGACACGAGAGACAGGTGGCATCGCCCACCGCGTTGTCTGCCCGGACTGCCTCGGTGTGAACCGGCGTCGCGAAGAGTCCGAACGCGATCGCGCCGACGATGACCAGCGACAGGCCAGCGATCGTTACGAGGGTATGTGCCGAGGGGACGTACAGCCGTTTGATGGGTTCACCCTACCTGGCGCACGTTAATCACTGAACAGTGACGTTGAACCGATGACTTCTCAAGAGTCGTGGCTACGTACGCACTCGTAGCGCCGTCGCGTAGTTTGCGCGACTCTGGACGAGCGACGGTGGACGCCGCCCTCGCTAACGGACGGTCTTGCGGACCTTCGGCTGCACGGGCTATCGCCCACCCTAAAGGTGAACGCAGTTTAGAGAAGCGTCGACGTAAAAAGGCGACTGCCTGCTCATGAGTGTGAGCGACGTTTGGTCGTGCCCCCGGTTTGGTGGACACCTGGGTTAAGCGGCGCGAACCCGTCAGCGATTCGCGCTGCGCGGTTTCACCGCATTCTCGACTTCCAGAGCAAACCAGGGTGGGCGGGAGACGCGACGTGCCGCCTCCTCATCCCTCGGGAGGAGGAGCTCGGCCAGTGCGGGGACCGGCGTAGGGAGCGAGCTCATGAGAGTCCAGAATCGAGGCCACGACTCGGCACGGGCGGATCACGGTTCGGCTCCTGAGGCGAGTGGTCGCGAGTGAGCACGAACGCGAGGAGCGCGGAGCCCGCGAGGATCATCGCGGTGCAGAGGAGCTGCCCGATGCTGAAGGGCCCCAGCACCAGCCCCAGTTGGGCGTCGGGTTGCCGCGTGAACTCGATCAGGAAACGGAGCACGCCGTATCCGATGAGGAACACGGCCGCGAGTGTGCCAGGTCGATACCATCCTCCCGCGACGCCGCGGCGCTCGACCATCCGGAGCACAAGGAACAGGACGATTCCCTCGGCGACGGCCTCATACAACTGCGAGGGGTGGCGGGGAAGGTGGAGCGGGTCCGTCGGGAACACCATCGCCCACGGCACCGTGGTGACGCGCCCATACAGCTCACCGTTGATAAAATTGCCGAGTCGCCCGAAGCAGAGCCCGGGCGCGCCGGCCAGCGCCAGCGTGTCGGCCATCGGCCAGAACGGAGCGCGGCGGACGCGCGCGAACACGACGGCCGCGCTCGTCATGCCGATCAGGGCCCCGTGGAAGGAGAGACCTCCGTGCCAGATGCGAACGAATTCGAGGGGGGCCTCGAGATAATGGCCGGGCTCGTACGCGATGGCGTACATCAAGCGAGCACCCAGCAGCATGCCCACCACGAGATAGCCGATCAGTGCGTCGAGATCGCGTGGTGTCAGGGAAACCAACCCACGCTCGATCCGCTCTCGCACGATCCGGTAGCCGACGACATACCCCACGAGATACATGAGGCCGTACCAGCGGATGGCGAACGGACCAATGCGAACCAGCTCAGGAGGGATGTGCGGATAAGGAATGGTCATGAGCCAGCCCTGTCGGCACGAGCGGCGCCGCCAGGCCGCCACAGGATCACCGTCGCGATGTATCCCACCAACGCTCCGAGCGCCACGTCGCTGAGGAAGTGGGCGCCGCTCGCCACCCGCGTGAATGCGCACCCTAGAGCGAGCCCGTACCACAGTAGCCGGGACTCGGGAAACAAGCGGGCCAGAACGGCCGCGGCCGCGAAGGCGACCGCCGCCTCGCTGCTCGGCAGCCCGAGCTGAGCGCTCGAGAACGGCCGATCGGACCACGCCCGGAACACGTGCGCGCCATTGGTGAGGACGGGTCGCTCACGCCGTAGCGTCAGCTTGAGCACCTCGGCCGCGAGCCCGGCCAGCGCGGGCGAGCCAAAGAGCATGAGCCCGCGATGGCTTGCCTGCCACAAGGTCGACCGGAGCCGTGGCACCCGGTCATGCAGCACAAGAGCGAGCGCCACGAACGCCCACGAGGGCAGGTATCCCGCGAGCCGCAACATTCGGCCCCAGCCCGGCTCATAGATCGCTGGGTAGGCGAAGTGGTGGAACGCCCATTGATCCGTCAATTGCGCGACGACAAACACCAGGATCAAGGTCGCCGTCCAGCGGACTTCGGGACCTGGCCGCGGGCGGGTAGCGATTGGTGACGCCATCCGGGGCGCTCCGAACGATGGATGGGGGGTGGCTGACAAAGCATACCATACCCCGGTATAATACCGTCGGTCCCTCGCTCCGACAGACGGCATGGCTCACACGATCCGCAACAAGACGAAGCTACTCCACCGCGTGCGCCGGATTCGCGGACAGGTCGAAGCGCTGGAGCGCGCGCTCGAGCAGGAGCACGAGTGTGGTGACGTCCTGCGGCTCATCGCGGCCGGCCGCGGCGCAATGGACAGCCTCATGGCCGAAGTGATGGAAGGACACATCCGAGACCATGCGCTCTCGAGAACGACTAGGAACCGGGGCGCCGCCGCCGAAGAGTTGATTGAAGTCGTCCGGGCATATCTCAGGTAGCCCGTGACTCTATCGGCAACCGCACCCGCGACACTCGCACGGCCTGGTGGGCCGGAGGGAGCGGCACCCGAGGCCCATGGCGGACTCAGGTGGCAGGACGCCGCTCGGGTCGTCCTGGTGGCGCTCGCTGCTGCCGCGGTGTGGTTGCGCCTGTGGGAACCCTTCCCCCGAGTGAGCGTGATCGGCCTCGTCGCCACGTTCGTGGGCGGCTGGCCCATCTTCCGGGAGGCCTTCGAGAACCTTCGCGAGCGCAAGATGACGATGGAGCTCTCGATGACGATCGCGCTCCTTGCCGCGCTCGCCATCAGGGAATTCTTCACCACGCTCGTCATCACGCTCTTTGTCCTCGTCGCTGAGATCCTCGAGGGATTGACGGTCGCCCGTGGTCGGCACGCGATTGCGGACCTGCTCGACTACCTCCCCCGCACCGCCACCGTGCGGCGTGGCGGCGTGGTCCGCGAGGTCCCGCTGTCGGACATGAGCGTCGGCGACCTGGTTCTTGTCAACCCGGGCGCTCGGATCCCGGTAGATGGCACGGTGATCAGGGGACACTCCTTCGTCGATCAAGCGAGCATCACGGGAGAGTCGCTGCCGGTCGAAAAGACGCAAGGCGAGCCGGTCTACGCCGGCACCATCAACCAGTCGGGCGCACTCGAGGTCCACGCGCAGCGCCTGGGCCGCGACACGAGCTTCGGCAAGATCGTGGAAGCGGTGGAGCGGGCCGAGCGATCGCGCGCCCCGGTGCAGAAACTGGCAGACCGCTTGGCGGGCTACTTGGTATACTTCGCCATCGGCGCTGCGCTCGTGACGTTCCTGGTAACGCGCGATATCCGGTCGACGATCTCGGTCGTAATCGTGGCCGGCGCCTGTGGGATCGCCGCCGGGACACCGCTCGCCATCCTCGGCGCGATCGGACAGGCGGCGCGTCAGGGTGCGATCGTGAAGGGCGGGCTGTACCTCGAGTCCTTGGCGACCGTGGATACGGTCGTCCTAGACAAGACGGGCACGCTCACCTACGGCACACCCGTCGTCCGGGACATGGCGGCCGTGCCGGGCACGGACACCGAGGCGGTGCTTGCCGCCGCGGCCATCGCGGAGCGTCGCTCGGAGCACCCGTTGGCGAAGGCCATCCTCGCGCACGCCGCTGCGGCGGGACTTGCGCCGATCGAGCCGACGGACTTCACGTACACCCCGGGCCTCGGCGTCATCGCGGCGATCGATGGGGAGGAGATCGTCGTCGGGAATCGCGCGCTCCTCCGCGCACGGGGGATCACGCTGGACGGACAAATCGGTGCGACCGCAGACGCAACGGCCCGAGTGTTGGTAGCCCGAGGGGGGCGATTCCTCGGCGTCATCAATGTGGCTGACCAGCTACGCCCCGAAGCGAAATCAGCCGTGACCGCGCTCAAGGCAATGGGGATGCGAACGGTGTTACTGACCGGCGATCAGCGGATCGTCGCCGAGGCGGTCGCGCAGGAGCTCGGCGTGGACGAGATGGCGGCCGAGCTCCTCCCTGAGGACAAGCTCCAGTGGGTTCGCAGGCTGGTCGCGCTGGGTCAGGTCGTGGCCATGGTCGGTGACGGCGTCAACGATGCCCCCGCGCTCGCCGAGGCGAGCGTTGGCATCGCCATGGGGTCTGGAACGGACGTCGCTCGGGAGAGCGCGGACGTGGTGCTGTTGGGCAACAACCTCACGAAGTTGGTGGAGACCTTCTGGGTCGCCCGGCGTGCGCGCGGCATCATCATGCAGAACTTTGCGGGCACACTCGCTGTGGATGCCGTAGGGATGGGCCTGGCCGCCGTTGGGCTCCTCAACCCCCTACTGGCCGCCTTCATCCATGTGGCCTCGGAGCTCACCTTCATCCTGAACTCAGCGCGCCTGCTGCCAGCGAGGCGGAACGTCTCCAAGGTCGCACGAGCCTGAACGCCGTCGTCCCCTGATGCACGTACCGGGTGACGCCGGGCGCCGTTTACAGCGATGGAGCGGATGGGATTCGAACCCACGACCCCCTGGTTGCAAACCAGGTGCTCTCCCAACTGAGCTACCGCCCCGAAGATGCTACAAAGTAATAGCTTAGCTGCGATCTGCCGCCCCCTCTCGAAAAGCGGGGTGTGCAAGATTCGGCCTTTATAGAGCCTTCCTCTCTCGCAACTCCGGCTCGCGGACACCCGACATATGGTTCGTCACAAGCGGCGCAACTTCCAGCGCCCGCGCCGGAATAGCGCAACGCTGACGAGCGCCATGCTCGAATACGCCAGCGTGATCGCGATGAAGATGCCTTGGGGGCCGAAGCCCTTGACCCGGGCCAGCACGTAGGCGAGCGGAATCTCCCACACCCAGAAGCACGCCAGGTTGATGAAGGTCGGCGTCCAGGTGTCGCCCGCGCCGTTGAACGCCTGAGAGAGGACCATCCCGAGTCCATAGAACACGAAGCCATAGCTCAAGGTGCGGAGCCCGTTCGCGCCGGTCGGGAGGGCCACCGGATCACGGGTGAACAACCCGACGAGCGGTCCGGCCAACGCGATGAAGATCACCCCCACGATCCCGAGCACGACCATGTTGTAGCGGCCGGCGAGCCACGCGGCCTGCTCGGCCCGCTCGGGCTTCCCGGCACCTAACGATTGGCCCACCATCGTGGCCGCCGCATTGGCGAGCCCCCACGACGGGAGCAGCGCGAAGACGAGGATCCGGATCGCGATGGTGTAGCCCGCGAGGGCCGCGCTGCCGAAGCTCGACATGATCCGCACCAGCCCGATGTAGCTCGCCGTCCCCACCAGGACCTGGAACGTGCCCGACCCCGAGAGCCGCAGCAGGGTGGCCATGACAGCCGGGCGGAGGGCGAGGTCGGCGCGCCGGATCGCCACGCGGGCGTCGCCGCGGGTCAAGCGATACAGCTGGTACAGGACGCCCGTGCCGCGGCCGATGGTGGTGGCGACGGCGGCGCCCGTGACGCCGAGCCGTGGGAAGGGGCCCACGCCAAAGATCAAGCACGGGCCGAGCAGGATGTTGATCGCGTTCGCGAGCCACAGCACGCGCATCGCGATCGCGGCATCGCCCGCCCCGCGAAAGATCGCGTTCATCAGGAACAGCAGCAGCACCGTCGCGCTGCCGCCAAGCATCATGCGCGTATAGCCGGCGCCGATGGTGGTGACGGCGGTGGACGCGCCCATCACGGCGAGCAGGCGCGGCGCGAGGGTGACGCCGAGGGCCGCGACGCCCGCGGCGAGGGCGAGCGCGAGGGCGATTCCCTGCACCGCCGCCTCCGCCGCGGCGGCGGGACGGTGCTCCCCGATGCGGCGCGCCACGACGGCCGTGACCCCGATTGCGAGGCCCATCGCCGCGGTATACACCAGCGTGAGCATGGTCTCGGTGAGACCGACGGTGGCGACCGCGTCGGGGCCGAGCCGCGACACCCAGAACACGTCGACCACGGCGAAGATCGACTCCATCACCATCTCGAGGACCATAGGGATGGCGAGGAGCACGATCGCGCGGCCGAGCGATCCGGCGGTGTAGTCGTGCGCCGCGCCGCGGATCGCGTCGCGCACAATCGCCCACCACGAGTCCGGTCGACTGGGCGAGGCGGTGCCGGTCACGTGGAGGGGTCGGTCCAGCGTCGGGGGGGTAAGTGCACAACGGCCAGCGCTTGGAGGCGCTGGCCGAGTGCGGTGGAGTTGCTGTCTGTCACTTCTTGCAGGTGCCTTCGGTCTTGCCCTTGAAAACGTCCCCGGCGGCGTAGTGCGCTTCAATTGTGCCCCACATCGCGTTGCCCTTTATATGCGCGACGTTGTGCAGCGTCGTCACCGTTTGGCCGGGGCGCAGCACGCTGGGGAACGGCCCCGCCTCCGTCACCATGCTGTCCCCGCCGGTCGCGAGGACACGCACCGGGATCGGATCGCCTTTGGCGAGCTTCATGGTCCAGCCCTTGCCGTCCGCTGTGGTCTGAAGCTCGGACGTCGTCACGACGCTGTCCTTGGGGCCCACCATCGTTTTGACTTCCCAAGCGGTGCACTTGGGCGCGGCCGCCGCCGGCGCGGCGGGTTGTTGGGCGCTCGCACCGGTAGCGGCGGCGAGTCCGGCAAGCGCGAGAACGGAGAGGTGGGTGCGAGTCATGGGCAGCTCCTATAGGGGTGAAGATGACGGACGCCCCGAAGCCCGCGTGCAGCACCAATCGCGTCTTCGGGGGAGCATGAACCTATGCGGCGCCGGCCCCGGCGGCAATCGCCGCTGGGCGACGGGAAGCGCCCCCGATGCGCGAGCCGGGCTGCGGCGGGCACGCTCTGGTCCTGCAGCGCGCGCTGCGGCATTATCCCCGTAGTCGCGGTCCGCCGCTCGCATGCGCGGCCGCGGGACGCGGTCCTTCACGGCGTCGACGGCGCAGCTCGCAGAGTCTCATTCCGTCCAATGCGTGGGTGCCATGCTGCTGCTGCCCCTAGTCCTCATCCTGCAAGTCGTCCAGGGCGCCCCCCAAGGCCCGGCGTCTCCTCCCCCGGCCCGCGCGGTCGCCTCAGAGGCGCCCTCCTGCGAACCGTGCCACGCGCGGATCGTGCACCGCTTCGTGCAGACCGCGCACTTCATCACATCGGCTCGGGCCACGGCGCGCTCCGTAAAGGGCGGCTTCTCGGAAGGGCATAACCTGCTCCGCACGGGGTCGCCCGGGATCTCCTTTAGGATGGAGCGGCGCGGCGACGCCTTCTATCAAACCGGCATCGACTCGGTCAACGCTCGCTCAGCGACGGCGCGGTTCGACCTGGTCGTCGGATCGGGGCGACGGGGGCAGTCGTATCTGTACTGGCGCCAGGGTCTCCTGTTCGAACTGCCCGTATCGTATCTGACCGGGCTCAAGCAATGGATCAACAGTCCGGGATACCGGGACGGCGAGATCGATTTCGGACGCGCCATCGTGCCGCGCTGCTTGGAGTGTCATAGCACCGCGTTTCCACTCACCCGCGACCGGGGCGCGATCAAGTATGCGGGCGGGTATCAGCTGGGCATTTCCTGCGTGAAATGCCACGGGGATGGGCGCCGCCATGTCCAGTATCACGCGTCCCATCCGGCCGAGGCGAAGGGCCGCTACATCCTGAATCCGGCGCGCTTCTCGCGCGAGCGCCGGGTGGACAACTGCGCGCTGTGTCATTCAGGGGGCCGCGAACTGCGCCGGCCGCCATTCTCCTATCGGCCGGGGGCCACGCTCGACGACTACCTCTTCCCGGCCTCGGACCCGGCGGACCTGGTGCCGGACGTCCACGGCAATCAGGTCGGCCTACTACAGCGCAGCAAGTGCTTTCGCTCGAGCCCGACCATGTCGTGCTCCACGTGCCACGACGTCCACCGACCCCAACGCGATGTGGCACAGTTCGCCACCAAGTGTCTCGCGTGTCATCACGGCCTGCGCCATCCGCAAGCGGCCGAGATCGGGGCCCGGCTGATCCCCGATTGCATCGACTGCCACATGCCGAACGAGCGCTCGCGCGCGATCGAGATCAACACGCCGACCCAACAGTTCGGCCTCAGCTTTCGCACCCATGCCATCGGGCTATATCCGGAGGTGGCGGCGAGGATCCTGCAATCGCACCGGCCGCGCTAGTCGCGGCCTACCGCGAGATGGTGAGCGCGTACCCGCCGAGCGCGCGCAGGGTGAAATCGGTCGCGGCCACATCCTGAATGGTCACACTGTACTGACCCGCCCGGCTCACATCGGGGACGCCGATCGTGAGGATGGCGCCGTTCGGGAGCGGGCCCGTCACGGCGAAATGGTTCGTGGCGGCGAGCGGCGTCAGCAGGAAGACGCGGAGGCCCGAGGCCGCGGTCACACTGGTGGGCACGCTCGGACCCAGCACCGTCATGGGACTCTTCACCGTGAGCAGAATGGCGCCGTCCGCTCCAGGATTCGGCGTCTGGAGCGAGACCGTGAGGACGCCTGCCACCGGCCCCGTGCCGTCGCCGCAGCTGCCGGCGCCGCCCAGCGCAGCCGCGAGCGCGAGGGCGCGGAGGACGCGCTTCATCGCGGCGCTCCTGGCGCCTCGAGCGCGTGGACCAGAGCCCGCTGCGCGGTCGTGAGCGGGGCGCCCGTCGCCTTCACCCAGGCGAGAAAGTCCCCGACGTCGAAACGGCCATTGTTGTTGCCCAGGACGTCGAGCGCGCTCAAGTCGGCGGGGGTCAGCCGGCTCGTACCGGTGAGTAGTTGCGCGACGACGTCGGCGGTCGCGAGGGGCGCCACGAAGCTCGCCGTGATGCGGTAGGGCCGCTGCATCGGGAGCGAGAGCGAGGGGCTCCGCGTCGTGGTGTCGCCGGTCCAACCGGCGAAGACGGCACCGGGGCTCGCCGCGGCAGTCAGGGTCACCGTGCTGTTCTCTGCGACATAGGCCCCCGACGTGACGGCCGTGGGGCTAGCGGTCACCGTGCCGCCGGCCGTGGCGGTGTAGTCGAGCCGGAACGCATGCGCCAGCGTCGCCACATACGTCTTGCCGGCGAGCGTGCCCGTAATCGAGTGCGCCCTCGCCCCGCCATCCGACCAGGAGACGTAGCTGTAGCGCGTGCGCCCGTCGCGCGAGTCTTGCGTGGCGGCGACGGCGATCTGATGCACCGAGCCGCTGTCGAACACATTCCGGAAGGTCTGGTAGGGCACGTTGTCCACCAGCACCACGACGTTGGTGTCGTAGCAAACGAAGCCCCAACAACCAACCTGTACGGTGGTGACCCCACCAATCCGGAGCCTAAAGGCGACGGCTCCGCCGGGCGCGAGCAGGTGAATCGAGTCGATGGCAAAGCCGACGAAGCTGCTGTCCGCATTCTTGGTCGCCGCCGGATTCGTCAGGAACGAGAACGAAGTATTGCCCGTCACTCCGGGATAGGGGTCGCCCGCGTCGCCGCGGTCCGAGCATCCCAAGTGCGGGGTCGAGCCCCGGCAGCTGAGACTGGGGCTGGCGTCGAGGTTGCCCAGGCCGTCCGCTTGCTCGAGCGCCACGCCGTGGATCGGCCCATCGTTGACGAGGTTGGACACGTGGAATCCGTTGTTCGCGATCTGCAGCGAGTCCACGTGCCAGATGAGCAGCCCACCGCCGCACGAGGGCGGTGGGTTATAGCTCTGGTACCAAACCTCGCAGTGATAGTGGATCATCGCCGTGTCGGCGCCCACGGCCTCACGGTTCTCGAGCAGGAAGTACTCTCCCCGCGGATTCGCGCCTTGGACGCGAACGACATACGTGCTCTCGGGGAGAGGGCCCTCCGCCGGCCCAATGCTGTAGGTACCCGACGTTGTGAGTGGCGCAACGGTGACCCAACCGAGCTGGGAGAGAGACCACGCCTCCATGCGACTCGGGCTAAACGGGTCGGTCCAGTTGCCGCTCCCCATCAACCCCCACTGCCCCGCCCCTTCGGTCGCAAAGCGGATGTCGTACAGATCCGGCAGGTCGAGCCCGTGGCCCGACTCGTGCGCCGCCGTCCCGATCGGCATGATCTGGCTGCCGTCGCAGCCCTGGCCCCCGCCCACGCCGCTCTGGATCGTGTAGTCGCGCACCTTGATGAATTGGCCCGGATGGCCAGCCCACGGCGTGCTGGTGACAAATGAGCTCTCGGCCGTTTGGCTCTGGTTCACCAGCACGTAGCGATGGGACCACACGTTGTTATTGCCGCCGCAGGCGCCGTCGATGTTGGGATGGACAAAGATCGCCATGTCGACGTAGCCGTCGTCGTCCCCCGAGTTCGGGATCCCGTCCGGCCCGTCGTTATCGAACTGGCCCCAGTCGACCCCTAGCGAGTCCAGTTTAGCGAGCGCTTCGCGCATCCCCGTCTGCAGCGCGTCGATCGCCGCCGTGCTGAAGATCCCGTTGCAGTTCGTCGTGCCGAAGGGGTTCCCGGAGCAGTTCGTGCCGCCCGTATACGAGGCCTCGGGCCGGGTCAGCGCGGCCCATCCCAGCACTTGTCCCTGCATGCTGAACAACCCGTGCGACATCTGCTCGTAGAACGTGCGGATCGTGTAGGGCCGCCCCGACGGTGGCGTCGTGCCGAACAGCACGGCGGCGTAGGCCGCCGTGTCGTATAGCGCCGGGACGTTGGTGTCGCCGAAACGCATGAAGATGGCCGGCACTTTCAGAACCCCTGTCACCGCCGCGGCAGACGGCGCCGGTCCCGGCGCGGCGAGCGCGAGGGCCTCGTTCAGCTGGCTAAACGCGCGCTGCGAGAAGAGCGTGGCACGCCTTTGGGCAATCCGTCGGGCCCTTCCTCGCCACACCCCGTCCGGGGCGAAGTCGAAGCCGGGAATCTCCCAACGGGGGTGCATCGCGCCCTGCGCTGCGCCCCGCGCGGGACACAGGGCGAGCGCCCCTAGGGCTAGGGCGACGAGCGACGAGCGGGTTATGCGACGATCCTTGGGCAACGGCCACCAACGCACAGGTGCATGGGAGAAGGTAACTTAGACCGCGGGCGGCGGGGAGGCTGTGCGCCCCCTCACGCCCCGGCGTGCGAGCAGCACGCCGAGCCCCATGAAGCCGATCACCCCCCCCACCACCTTCGCCTCATAGAGCCACGGGCGCGGCTCGTCGGCCGGCCACACCAGGCCAAGCCCGATGGAGAACGCCACAGCGGCGAGGCCCAGGCATCCCAGGAGCCAGGTCCCCGTGGTGCGCGTGCGGCGCAACCGCAGATAGGCAAGGAAGAGATAGACGTAGGGGATAAAGAACAGGATCAGGGTCGTCTGGGTGAGCAGGAGGTAGGCATTCGTCACCGTCTGGCCCCAGAGGCTCGCGATCACGAACAGGGAGGCGAGCGCGCCCTGCACCAGGAGCGCGAGGTAGGGCGTGTGCCACCGCGGGTGGATGCGGGCGAACGCCGGCGGCAGCGCCCCGTCGAGACCGGCGACGAAGGGCAGGCGCGCCGAGCCGGCGAGCCAGGCGCCCACGCCGCCGAGGTTCCCGAGCACGAGCAGGATGGCGACGAGCGCCGCCGCGGGCGCGAGCCACCGGGCGCCGAGCCGCTCCACCAGCGCCGCCGTGGCCTGCGGCATGCCATTCGTGATGCTCACGGTCTCGTGCGGCAGGGCGACCAGCATCGCCGCCGTGCCGAGCCCGTACAACGCCACGATCGCGAACCCCGAGAGGACCACGCCGCGCCGCAGCGTCGCCGCGGCGTCGTAGATCTCGTCGCCCAGGGTGGGCGCGAGCTCCAGCCCCGCGAGCCCGAATGTCATCGTGGCGAACAGGTTGATCCGCTGGAGATCGAAGCTTGCCGGCAGGAGGGCGCGGGCGCTGAAGGGCGTCGCGCTGCCGCGCGTCGCGAGCGACCAGACGGCGAGCACGACGAAGATCAGCGCCGGAAGCCAGGTGCCGTAGCCACCGAGGTTCTGCAGCCGTTTCCCCACCCGCAGCCCCACGAGGTTCATGCCCACGGCGAGCCACAGCCCGAGGAGCGACACCAGGGCGATGAAGGCGGTGTCGTCGCCCAGGTGCACGAAGCGCGGCCCCGCGGCGTACGCGGCGATCGCCGCCGTGGCGACGAGGAGCGAGGGGAAGTAAAACAGATTGTTCACCCAGTAGCCCCACCCCGCGACGAAGCCGTGGAGTGGCCCGAACGCCTGGCGCACCCAGCGGTAAATGCCGCCGGCGCGGGGATCGATGGCGGCGAGCTCGCGCACCGCAACGGCCGAGGGCAGAAAGAAGATGAGCATGGCGACGAGCCACAACCCGAGGCTCGCGAGCCCGAACTGGCTCGCCGCCGTGGTGAGCCAGCGCAGGCCCACGATCGCCGTGATGTTGAACAGCACGACGTCGCGCAGCCGCATGACCCGCGGCAGCTCGCTCACGGACGCTCCGTCGGATGTAGCCGCGCCGCGAGCCAGCCGATCCCGCCGCCGAGGGCCGCCCCGCCCAGGACGTCCGTGGGAAAGTGTTGGCCCGCCGCGACGCGCAACGCCGCGACCCCGACGGCGCCGGCGTAGAGCAGCACCGCGTTGCGGGTGCGGTGCGGCAGGCGCTCACGGGCGGCCAGCGCGCTGTACGACGTCGCCAGGGCGAAGGCGAACGCGGTGTGCGCCGAGGGGAACGACCGACGGGTGTCGGGATCGGACACGGCGGCCGGGGCGGCCGCCGTGTACAGCACCGGGCGGTCGCGGTGCACCACCACTTTGAGCCACTCGGTGGCGGCGAAGCTCCAGGCGAGCGCGTTGGCGAACACGGCCGCGCGGCCCCGCACCGCGCGCGCGCTGGCGCCGTCGAGGGACGCGAGCCCCGCGAACCCGGCGAGCCCCGCGACGAGCACGGTGCTCGCCGTGGCCGCGGACCCGGAGAACGTGTGCAGCGCCACGCGATCGATCCCGGGGAGGGTCGCCGGGTCGCACGGGGCACAGGCCGGGCGTCCGTGCGGCAAGCCCGTCGCCTCGGGGATGATGGCGAGCGCCGTCGCCGTCGCGAGCGACGCGGCGTCCCACCATGTGACGCGATAGGGCGCCTGCGCCGCCGCCGGCCGGACGCCCATGGCGAGCAACGTCACGACGATCACGTGCCGAAGCATGCGACAAGTTACGCGCGCACCCGCGCCGCGCCCAGTCGCGCATCTCCTGTGGCCTTGCGGTATTAGGGTGTCGCCGCTAACCTGTAGGCTGCTTCAACCCAATCCTTCCCCCGGGGGCCCCGTGAGCACCGAGACCCTGCAGCACGTCGCATTGTTCGATAAGTGCAAGAGTTTCACGAAGGCCCGGGAGCTGCAGGCCGTCGGGCTGTATCCGTATTACCGCCCGATTTCCCACTCGGAAGACACGGTCGTCGTGATCGAGGGCAAACCGCGGATCATGATGGGCTCCAACAACTATCTGGGGCTCACGCATCATCCCGAGGTGCTCGCCGCGGCGAAGCAAGCGCTGGAACGCTACGGCTCCGGGTGCACCGGCAGCCGGCTGTTGAACGGCACGCTCGACCTGCACGAGCGCCTCGAGGGTGAGCTGGCGCAGTTCTTTGGCAAAGAGGCCTGCCTCGTGTTCTCCACGGGCTACCAGGCCAACCTCGGCCTCATCTCGGGCCTCGTGGGGCGGGGCGACGTCGTGTTCCTCGACAAGCTGGACCACGCGTCCATCGTGGACGGCGCCAAGATGTCCTACGGCGAGACCGTGCGGTTCAACCACGGCGATCTCGCGGCCCTCGAGCGCAAGCTGCAGCAGGTGGCCGCCGGCACCGGGCTCATGATCATCGTGGACGGCATCTACTCGATGGAAGGCGACATCGCCGACATCCCGGGGCTACTCAAGATCGCGCAGAAGTACGGCGCCGCCCTGGCGATCGATGACGCGCACGCCGTCGGCGTGCTCGGCCCGAAGGGCGACGGCACCGCGGCGCATTTCGGGCTGACCGACGAGGTCGACCTGATCGTGGGCACGTTCTCGAAGTCGCTGGCGTCGATCGGCGGATTTGCGGCGGCGTCGGAGAGCATCGTGCATTTCCTGAAGCACAACTCGCGGCCCATGATCTTCACCGCGGCGCTCCCGCCCGCCAACACGGCCGGTGTGCTGGCGGCGCTCCACGTGCTCCAGCGCGAGCCCGAGCGGCGCGAGCGCTTGTGGGAGAACACGCGGCGGCTGCAGGAGGGGTTGCGCGCGGCGGGCTTCGAGATCGGCCCGACCGAGACGCCGATCGTCCCCGTCCTGATCGGCCCGCTCGAGAAGACCTTCCACTTCTGGCGCGAGCTGTTCGAGGCCGGCGTGTTCACGAACCCCGTGGTCCCGCCCGCGGTGCCGCCGTCGCAATGCCGGCTGCGCACCAGCCTGATGGCGACGCACACGCCCCAACAGATCGATCACGCGCTGGAGGTGTTCGCCCGGCTCGGCAAAGAGCTGGGGGTGGTGTGAGCGGAGTGGAGATCGCGCCCGTCACCGACGGGCGCGATCTCGACCGCTTCATCGCCTTTCCCTACGACCATTATCGCGGCGACCCGCTCTGGGTGCCGCAGCTGCGAATGGACGTGCGCACCCTGCTCACGCCCGCCAAGAATCCCTTCTTCCAGCACGCCGAAGCCCAGTACTTCCTCGCCCGTCGCGCCGGGCGCGTCGTGGGGCGGATCGGGGCGATCAAGAACGACGCCCACACCCAGACGCACGGCGACCGCGTCGGCTTCTACGGCTTCTTCGAGTCGGCCGACGACCCCGCGGTAGCCGGGGCCCTGTTCGACGCCGCGGCAGGGTGGCTCCGGGGTAAGGGGTTCCGCGTGATGCGCGGGCCGATGAGCCCCTACATCAACGACGAGTGCGGCCTCCTGGTCGAAGGGTTCGACACGCCGCCCACCGTCATGATGCCCCACAATCCGCGCTCCTACGTCGCCCTGCACACGGGCTACGGCTTCACCAAGGCGAAGGACTTGCTCGCGTTCGCGGGCTCGGGCGCCGAGCCGCCCGAGCGCGTCGTCCGCGCGGCGAAGCTGATCGCGACCCGCAAGGGCATCCGCCTGCGACCGCTCAACATGAAGCGGTTTCACGACGAAGTGGAGCTCGTCAAGGCCCTGTACAACCAGGCGTGGGAAAAGAACTGGGGATTCGTGCCGCTCACCGAGGCGGAGATCGACCACCTGGCGAAGCAGCTCAAGCCGATCGTCGAGCCGGATCTGGTGTGCTTCGCGGAGCTCGGCGGCAAGGTGATCGGGTTCGCCGTCGCGCTCCCCGACCTGAACGTCGCCTTGAAGCACAATCCCTCCGGTCGGCTGTACGGCCTGCCCAAGATCCTGTGGTACGCGCGCAAGATCCATCGCCTCCGGATCCTGCTGCTCGGGGCCGTGAAGGAGCACCGCTCGAGCGGCGTGGACGCGCTGATGTACCACTGGATCTGGACCAAGGGGCTGGCGCACGGGTTTACCTGGGGCGAAGGCGGCTGGATCCTCGAGGACAACGCGCCCATGGTGAACGCGGCGCTGCAGCTCGGCTTCCGCCCCTATAAGACGTACCGGGTCTACGACAAGCCGCTGTGAGGGCGCTGGTCACCGGCGGCACCGGGTTCGTCGGTGCGCACGTGGTCGAGGCCCTGCGCGCGCGCGGCGACCAGGTGACCTGCCTGGTGCGCAGCCCGGCGCGGGCGCGGGCACTCGGCTGGACGGATGTGCGGGTCGTGGCGGGCGACCTGGACGACGCGCACGCGCTGCGCGCCGCGTGCGACGGCGCGACCGCCATCTTCCACCTGGCGGGGCGGATCAGCGCGCGGAACGCGACCGAGTTCATGCGCGCGAACCGCGACGGGACGGCCAACCTGCTCGAGGCGGCGGCTATCCAGCCGCCGGAGCGATTCGTGCTCGTGTCGTCACTCGCGGCCGGGGGTCCGACGCTGCCGGGGCAGCCCATCGACGAGACTCGCGCGCCGGCCCCCGTCACGCCCTACGGCCAGAGCAAGCTCGCGGCCGAGGTGTTGGTGCGCGCGATGCCCTGGCCCTGGACCATCGTGCGCCCGCCCATGGTGTACGGCGAGCGGGACCGGGAAGTGCTGAAGTTGTTCCGGCTGGCGCGCACCGGGGTCGTGCCCGTGTTCGGTGACGGATCGCAGGAGCTATCGGTCGTCTATGTGGGCGACCTGGTACAGGCGTTGCTCTCAGCCGCCGCGGCGCCCGCGGCGGCGCGCCGGGTGTACTACGCCGCACACCCGAGCGTGACCACGAGCCGCGAGTTGGCGCGCGCCGTGGGACGGGCGGTGGGCCGCGAGCCGCGTGTCGTGGGGCTGCCGGCGCCGCTGGCGCGGGGGCTCTTGTGGGCCATCGGCTCGCTCGCGCACCTCGCGGGCCGGGCTACCGTGCTGTCGGCCGACAAGGCGGCGGAGTTCCTGGCCCCGGCGTGGACCTGCCGTCCCGACGCCCTGATGCGGGACACGGCGTGGCGCCCGCACGTGGAACTCGCGCCAGGACTGGCGCGTACGGCGGCGTGGTATCGGACGGAGGGATGGTTGTGAGCGCACCGTGGTCCGAAAGCGTGACGCGCTGGGTGACGGCGGGGCTCGCCTGGTGGCGGCGCCACACCGCGCACTTCGCGACCGTGGATCTCGCCACCTTGCTCTACGTGGCCGTCGCAACGGCGGCCCTCGTCGCGTTCTCCGGTGGCTCCCATCCCGATTGGATCTGGCTGCTCACCGCGCACGTGCTACTCGTCACCCTGGTGCTGCTCGCCCCGGCGGCCCGCGCGGCAGGCCCGGTGGGCCGCTTTCTGGGCGACTGGTATCCGGTGCTGTTGCTGTTCGGACTGTACGCCGAGGTGGGCGTGGTGAACGTGGACTTGGGGGTGCAGCACGACCAGACGATCCAGCGGCTCGAGCAGTGGGTGTTTGGCTCGCAGCTATCGTATCGCTGGATCCGCGAGTGGCCGAACCCCCTCTTCTCGCGGGCGATGCACTCCTGCTACCTCATGTACTACGGCATCCTGTGTGCCTCCCCGCTCGGGCTGTGGTTCAGCGGCCGGCGCGAGGCGGCGCGCCGCACCATCCTCGCCGTGATGGTCACGTTCTACATCTGCTACGTGGTGTTCTTGTTCTTCCCCGTGGCGGGGCCGCGTTATGCCTTCCCGTTGGCGCACAACGCGGCGACCGCGGTGTGGCCGGCCCGGGTGACGCAGTGGCTGCTCGATCGCGGCGATTCGTGGGGCGCGGCGTTTCCCTCGTCGCACGTGGCGGCCGCCGTGGTCGCCGCGCTGTGCGCGCTACGCTACTGGCGTCCGCTCGGGCTCGTGCTCGCGCCGTTCACGATCGGGCTCGTGCTGTCGGTGGTGTACGGCCAGTTTCACTACGCCGTGGATGCGGTGGCGGGGTTGATCGTGGCGTCCGCGGTATTCGCGACGCAGTACAGCTACGCGTCGCGGCGGGCCGCGGTGGCGACGCCGCTCGCGGAACGCGGGCTCGAGACGGGCCAGGCCTAGCGGCGCGCGGCGGCCGCTTCGAGCGCCGCGGCGCGCGAGGCGACGGTGTCCAGGTCCCCTCCGAGGGCGTCCATCCGCAGCTGAAACCGGCAGTCGATGATCAGCAGCGCGAGGACGTACGCCGCTAGGTGCACGAGAAAGATCACGGTGAACAGCACCGGGTACGGGACCCACAGGCCGAAATAGAGCGCCACCCGTTTCACCCCGGGGTCGAGCTTCGAGCGGTCCACGGTGGTGGTCATCAGCAGGATGGCGACGAAGGCCAGCAGCACCAGCTTCCACGCGACCCAGCCGCCCCACCCAAACCCCGCAAAGATCGCCCCCTCGGACGCGCGATCGAGCCAGGTATCGAGGCGCCGGCCCGCATCCGTGGCGAGGCCGTAGTGGCGGGCGATGCCCCCGTCGATGCCGTCGAGCACTTGGCCGACCGCCATGAGCCCGAGGCCCCAGCCCAGGTGGTGGGCGGCAACCGCGCCCCCAGCCAGGACACTCACGCCGAACGCGGCCCAGGTAACCGCGGCGGGCGACAGGCCGAGCGTCTCGTGGCAGAACGCCAGCACGGGACGGATCGCGCGGTCGAGCGCGCGTCCCAGCGCCGGGGCGAAGTCATACATGGTGGCGGTACCAGTACAAGAGCGCGTTGCCGGCTAAGAAGACGGTGAACGCGATCCCCTCCTTCACCTTGTCGGGGATCGTCGTGAGCCACCCGCGGGTGACCCACGGCGAGTACGGATAAAACGGCATCTTCTCGTAGACCACGCTGTAATCCAGCGCCAGATGAATCGCGAAGAACACGATCGGCACGATCGTGCCGAGCCACCAGCACAACGGCACCATCCACAACAGGGCGACCGGCTCCTGCAGCGAGGAGCGCCAATAGTAGCCGCGCTTGTCGCGCAGCCCGACGTGCCTCAGGTAGAACGGCGCCTTGAGGGCGTGGTCCACGTCCACGCCCACCCCGAAGCCGTAGGCGAGCACGAGCTCCCGACCTTCGAGCCCGAGCGCCTGCGCGCCCAGGGTGGTGGCGAGGATGTGCGTGAAGACCGTCACGGCGCCTCGGCGTTGGCGGATGCCGCGCGGCGCCCAGCGAGCCACACGAGGCCGATGCCCGCGCCGATCCATGCGAGGTCGCGCAGGCGGCTGACGATCGCCGTATAGACACCGAGGGCCGGGTCGAGGCCCAGCAGCTGGAACAAGAGAAACAGCGTCCCCTCCTTGGTGCCCAGCTCGAACGGGACGAAGAAGACGACGTTCTGCGCCAGCTGCGTCAGGCCGCCGATCACGTACGCCCGGAGGTAGCCGATGTGCAGGCCCACCGAGAGCGCGATCAAGAGGTACTCGGCCATGAAGATGCAGCGGCTCAGGTACTCGAGCGCCAGCGCCTGCAGGAAGCGCCGCGGGTCGCGGTGGTAGAACGCGGTGATCTGCTCGTCCATCAGGGCGAGCGTCGTGCGCTTCGGCTCGAGCCGTCGGGCGAGCCGGTCGACGAGCGGGATCGCGTGCAGCAGGTTCAGCGTCTGCTCCAGCAGACCGTGGCGGTGCCCGGTGAGGAGGAGCAGCGTGAGCGCGAGCAGCCCGCCGAACGCGACGGCGAGCGTCGCGAGCACGCCGGCCGAGGGCGGCAGGAACAACGCGCCCAGCAGCACGGCCGTCAGAAAGCTGAGCAGCAAGCCGAAGGTGTGCAGCATCTGGTACAACACGACTGACCCGGCGGCGCGGCGCACCCCGAGCCACGGCGCCACGGCGGCGATCTTGAACGGTTCACCGCCCACGTTCACCACGGGGGTCATGAAGTTCAGCGCGAAGCCGGAGACGGTGATGGCGTAGGTGCGCCAGAAGGGCGGGCGAGTCGGCTCGCCCGCCATGATGAGCCACCACGCGCCGGCGTTGCAGAGGTAGACCATGCCGTACACGAGGAGGATGGGGACGAACATCCAGCCCGTCTGCCGCGCGTCGGCGGCGAGCCGGCCCGGGCCGATGCGGGCCACGAGGTAGGCAAACACCGCCAACCCGCCGACGAACAGCAGCCACTGCAGCTTGCGGGTCACCGCTCGTCCGGGATCGCGACCTTGGTGCCGGTGCGGGCGGCCTCGTAGGCATGTTCGACCACGGAGGCGACGCGACGGATGTCGGCCAAGTGCGGCGCGGCGACTCCGGCGGGGTCCCCGGCCGCTTCGCCCTGGTCGAGCGCCGCGACGAAGGCCTCGAACAGGCTGGCAAACCAGCGGTGATACGCCGCTTTCTCGAGTTCCGCCGAGAAATCGTAGCGCTCGACGGTACCGCCGCGCTCAAGCCGCAGCTCGCCCCCCACCCACTCGATCGTGCCCGACTCCCCGACGAAGCGGATGCGGTTCTCGCGTGCGCGCGCGGCCCACGTGAAGAACATCGTGACCAGGCGGTCGGGATACTCGAAGGTGAGGGCCGCCGTGTCCTCCACCTCATAGCGGTGATGGCGCAGCCGCCCGGTCCACGCGCTCACGGCGGCCGGCAGGCCCGCGATGTCGAGCAGCTGGTAGATGAGATGGGTCCCGTGGTCAAGTAGCACCCCGCCCCGTCCGCTGGCGCTCGTGGCGCGCCACGGCGTGCTCGCCGTGTCGCGGCCGGGGTCGGCGAGGAGGCGGTACACGGCGAGCTCGGCCAGGTGCCAGCGGCCGATGGCGCCCGCGTCGAGCCACTCCTTCACCCGGACCCACACCGGATTGTAGCGATACTGGTGGCACGGCACGACGATGCGACCGCACGCGCGGGCCGCGCGGGCGATGCGGTCCGCCTCGGCGCGCGTGACGGCGACCGGTTTCTCGCACACCACGTGGTAGCCTTGCTCGAGACCCCACAGGGTGAGGTCCAGGTGGGACGCCGTGGGCGTGCAGATGTCGATGAAGTCGAGCGGCCCGAGCGCGCCGAGCGCTTCGCGCCGGGTGAGGAGCGGGAGCCCGTCCACTGCGGGCACGTTGGGGGCGCTATCCACCACCGCCACGACGTCGACCCGGGCGCGGAGCCCCGCGGTATCGCGCAGGGCGGGAAGGTGCGACTGTCGCGCGATGCCGCCCGCCCCGATGACGGCACCGCGGTACCGCTTCACCTCAGGTGATGCGGGCGTAGGCACTGCGATCGGTCGCGAGCATCCCACCCAGCGCCGTCGCATTCCCCTCGTGGATCCACAGGAGGACCACGAGGAGCAGGCTCATCCACACGGCCTCCGCCCACAGGAACGCCGACGGCCGGGCCGCCACGCCCGCGATGCCGAGCAGCAGGAAGCGAATGTTCTGCCCGAGCCAGGCGCACAGCGGCAGCGCGGCCTCCTGGCGCGCGCGGTACTCGGCGCGGAACGAGTCCGGCACGTTGAGGCGCCGCAGCGACCGCACCAGCTTCACCGTGCGCGGGAACAACTGGGACTGGCGCACCACGTAGTCGCGGTACACGCGCGCGCCGAACCGCTCGAGCCGCGTGCCGCCGCGGGCGGTGTCCAAGTCCTCCGGCAAATCCAGCTCGCCGCCCGAGCCGACCCCGATCGCGAGGAACGCGTTGCGCACGAAGTCCACGGCGGCGCTCTGGTAGGTGTGCGCCAGCCCCGCGGCGGCGACGAGCAGCACCGCGCCCGGCCACCACCACCCGGCGTGGATCAGCCGGTAGATGAGGTGGAAGTAGAGGTTCACGAACCGCAGGTTGTCGCTGATGCCGTCCAAGGCGCGGCCGAAGCGGGTCGACGCGCCCCGCAGCCGCGCCAGCTGGCCGTCGGCCGAGTCGAACACATCGGACACGATGAACAGCAGGAACCCGATGAAGTTGGTCCAGCGGTCCTGGTAGGCGAACAGGTGGCCCGCCACGAGGCCGATCAGGAGCGACCACAACGTGACCTGATCGGCCGAGATGCCGCTCGGCAAGAGGCCGCGGGCGATCCGGACGCCGATCGGTCGGAAGAAGTGGAGATCGATCCACTCCTCCACCGCCGGGCCCTTATGCGATAAGTCGTTCGGCGGCTTCACCGAGCACATCCTTCATCAGCGCGAGGGCGCTCATCGCCTGGTCGTCCTCGATCACGAGTGGCGGATTGATGCGGACCTCGGGATTGTAGATCATCGCGAGCACGCCGCGCGACAACAGCGTGTCGAAGATCCAGCGGGTCGTCTTCTTGTCGAGCAGGGTGCGGGTCCCCGGCACGACCAAGTCGAACCCGAGCAGCAGGCCCCGCCCACGCACGTCGGACACGATCGGCAGCGCGGTCTCCCAGCGCTTCATTTCGGCGAGCATCTGCGCACCCAGGCGCCGGGCGTGCTCGACCAGGTTCTCTGCCACGATCGTCTCGACCGTAATCCGCGCCGCTGCGGTGGCGAGCGGGTTGCCGCCGTAGCTGGAGGAGCTGCCGCTCGGGTTGGCCCAGGGTTTGGAGAACGCGACCTCCTCCCGGGCGATCACCCCGCTCATCGGGAACCCGCCGCCGAACCCCTTCCCCACCGTGATGATGTCGGGCAGCACGTCCTCGTGCTCGATCGCGAACATCTTCCCGGTGCGCCCGAAGCCTGTGATCATCTCGTCGCAGATCAGCAGCGCGCCCAAGGCATCGGCTAGCTCGCGCAGCCGCTGCAGGTAGCCCGGGGGCGGGACCACGTTCCCCGCGGTGCCCTGGATCGGCTCGACGATGATCGCGGCCACATCCTTGGTGGTCTCGATCTCGACCTTCTGTTTCAGGAAGTCCACGCAGTGCCACTCGCACGCCGGGAACGTCTTATCGAACGCGCAGCGGGCGCAGGCGGCGTAGGGGCTGAGATAGGCGCCCGGCATGAGCGGGCCGAGGGCGTGCTTGAAGCTCGAGCCGAGCACCGGCAGCACGCCGCCCGTCTTGCCGTGGAATCCGCCCCAGAACCCGAGGACCTCGGTGTGCCCGGTGCGGGACTTGGCGAGCCGCAGCGCCGCCTCGACGGCCTCGGCGCCGCTGGAATAGAACTGCGAGCGGTTGAGATCGCCGGGCGTGAGCTCGGCCAGCAGCTTGACGAGCGCCGCCCGGTGCTCCGAGGTGAAGCTGCCGACGTGGATCCGGGCCACCTGCCGTTGCAGCGCGGCCACGTACTTGGGATGGGCGTAACCGAGGCTCGCGACCCCGACCCCGGCGAGCAGGTCGATGTAGCTGTTGCCGTCGACGTCGTACAGCACCGCGCCCTCGCCGCGGTCGATCGTGAGCTGACTGAAGAGCGCGACGCTCTGGGTGCCGGGTGCCAAGTAACGGGCTTCCGCGTCGAACAGCGCTTTGGACTTGGGGCCAGGCACCTGGATCTTGCGCAGAGTATGGGTCACGAGTGTTTCCGATGGGCGAAGCGATGGGTGATGTAGTCGGCGATGGCGCGCGCCGCCTCCTCGCGGAAGGGCGCGAAGCTCGGCCAGTCGTTGATGTCGATCAGCACGGGGCGGTCGGGCTCGGGAAACGCCACGTCGCCCCCAAAGATCTCCAGGCCGAGGATCGCGGCCGCTTCGAACGCCAGCGCCTTGAGGCGGTTCTCATCGATCGCGGGCCGCGTCCCGGCGAACCCGGCGTCGGAGCCGTACCAGTTGAAGAACCGCCCGTCGGTGACGCCGTAAAACTTCACCACGGGGCCCGGGACGTGTTCCTGCAACGCGACCCACGGAATGCCGCGCGCGCGGAACGCCTGCAGCGTGTCCGCCACGCGCTCGAGCGGTGACGCCACCACGTCTTCCGGCCGCTCCGCATGCACGTCGCCGCGCTTGATCCAGACTTTCTGCTGCGCGGGGCTCAAGGCCCGCAGCTGCGCGGGGGGCGGGACCGGCGCCGAGCTGGCGAGGATGAGGGTGCGCGGGAAGGACAGCATGCTGTCCCCCAGCCGCTTCACCAGGCGATAGCGGTGACAGTTGAGTGCGCTCGACGGGCGGTTCACCACGACGATACCGTCGGACTCGAGCGGCATGAGCTGCTCGGCCGCGAGCGAGCCCTGGCACATGTTCAAGTACAGCGCCGCCGCCGGCAGCCGTCCCTGCTCCACCTCGAGCTCGGTGGTCTTCGTGACCCCCCAGCCCCGCGTCGTGAGTTGGGCGACCGTCGCGTCCAGGATGGCCGTGTCGTTCACGCCGTGTTGGAGCGGCGAATAGGACGGGCTGCGGTAGATCGCGACCAGTTGGGCCAAGGCGTCGTCGCTCCTCGGAGTCTTAGCGGCTCAGGCTTCGCGCGCGGCCAGCCACGCGTTGGCCGTCTCGAGGTCGGATGGCCGATCGATGTCGATGATGCGGGGCACTTCGACGGCCGCCACCGGGCGGCCGTCCGCCACCAAGGCCGCCAGGAAGCCGCGCATCTTGTGCACGCCCCGTTCCAGCGCGTCCGCAGCCGCGCGGCGCGCGCGCGCGCCGAAGGCGTACACGCCCCCCGTCACGCACGCCGGCACGACCGGGTCGTCGCCCACCGCGTGCACGGCCTGGCCCTGGCGGCTGACGTACACCGGAGACTCGTCGTCCACGTACGGCGTCACGATCAGCACCGCGTCGGCGCCCGCCTCGAGACGCGCGGCGGTGTCGCGGTACACCGCGCGCCAGTCGTCGGGTCGCATCACGGTGTCCACCATGCTGCAGAACACCGGGCCCGGCGGCACCGCGCGCAGGGCGCGGACCAGGGTATGGAGGGACGAGGGCGTGCGGCATGGGATCACCGTAAACGGCGTCCCGAACCGTTGCCCGTCAAGCAGCGCGAGCACGGTCGGCATGTCGGCCCGCACGGCGCACGTGAGGCTCTCGCAGCCGAGCGCCGCGAGCGTCTCGAGCAGCCCAAGGATCTGGGGCCGCCCCCCCACCTCGACGAGCGGCTTGGGGACGGGAATTCCCCCGGCGGCGAGCCGCGATCCTTCCCCTCCTGCAAGGATCAGTCCGTGCACGCTAGGCGAGCACCCTTTCAATATCGGCGAAGCGATCGATGCGCGCGGTCGCGTTGAGCCCGTCGGGCGCGACGCGATCACGCGGCGCGATCCAGCAGGTGCGCATCCCGAGCGCGGCGGCGGCGCGGATATCGGCCTCCACGTTGTCCCCCACCATCCACGCGTCTTGAGCCGCGGCGTCGAGCGCCGTCAGCGTGCGCTGAAAGATGCGGGCGTCCGGCTTGGCCCACCCCACGCGCGCGGAGTCACTCACCGCCGCAAACAATCTCGCTATACCGAGCTCGTCCAAACAAGGCTCCAGATTGCCGGTGAAATTGGAGACGATCCCGAGCGGGTAGCGCCGGGCGAGGCGCTCCAGGACGGGTGTGTTGCGCCGCACCGTCGCCACCGCGTCGTCGTAGAACTGCGCGGCGACGGCGGCGGCGTCGACGCGCGCGCCATCGGGCAACAGGGGGACGAGCCCGCGGACCTCAGCCTCGATGGTGGCGCGGAACCCGAGCCGGGTCACGCCGGGCAGCCGCGCCAGCGCCAGGTCCGCCGTTTTGAAAAGGGGGTCGAACGCCGCGAAGTCGAGCGCACCGCCGGCGCGCCGATACGCCGCGTAGAAGCGCGGGCTCCAGTGCACGCCGTCGGCCTCGAGCGTGCCGCCGAAGTCGAACAACACGACGGGGCCGGGCCTAGCGCGCTCCCATCTTCATCGACATCGCGTGGCCGCCCATATGCATCTCTTCGCCGGCGAGCCGCATGTAGTGCGCGTAGTCCAGCCGGTACAACGAGTCGTTGACGTCCGCGTGGGGCCACGCCGTGCCGCGGTCGGGCACGAACAGCCCGCCCACGACGCCCATGCCGCCGTCCGGGATCGGCCGGCCCGTGGGATTGTCGTAGTACACGGTGACGCGGTAGGTGTGACTGGGCACGATGTGCGCGCCCAGGCGCGTCAACCCATAGAGCCGGCGCTGGGGGACGGTCTCAATGTGTCCGGCCGAGTCGGCGATGGGGGCGGTGCGGTAGATCACCTCGCCGGTCGTCACATCGGTGAACTCGATCAGCCGACCGTAGTCGTGCATGTGGCCGCCCAGGCCGACGATCTCCCCCGCCACGGCGGGCCGGCCCTCGTAGAAGTGCGACGAGCGTCCGGGGGGGAGCGTGAACGATTTGTCTCCGACCGGGAAGGCGACGTCCATCTGCCATGGGGACGTATGAAAGAAGGGCCAGGGACGTCCCGTGGGGGTGAAGTCCATGACGAGGCGCACGCGCGCCCCGTGGTACGCCGTGGGCGTGAGGTTCTCGACCATGGCGCTCGCGACCACGTGCTCGCCGCGCTGGAGCGGCAGCCCGAACAGCAGCCACGGCAGGTGGATCGTGCCCGTCTCCCGTCCCGCCGCCAGCACGCGACGCGAGATCGGCAGGAAGAGCTCGCGGTGATCGGGGTCGATGAGATTGAAGTGGTGAATCAGCTCATCCGGCCCCGGCCGCCCAGCGCTGTCCACCACCTCCACGCGGAAGCCGTAGATGTAGCCGGACGCCGGGATCTCGAGCGTCGCGATGGGCGGCTGCGCGATGGCGTGGTGCGGGGTGTGCGCGGGCAAGTCCATCGGTGCGAGCTCGATCACGAGCGCACCACGCCCCGCATCCCGGAAGATGCGGGCGCCAGCGGGGGCCGCCCGGGGCGGGCTCTGGGGTCGCTCGCCGGTGGCGAGCGCGAGGCACAGGCCGAATGGAAGGAGACGATGGGTCATGGCGGGGGGAATTGTAACTGGCGAGCGCGACCCCAGGCAACCGCGCGCCGGTCCCCTATAAGGAAGGGCCGACGCGCCCTCGGGGCGCCCGGCCCCGGCTCCGCCCCCGAGCAGCAGGCGCGCGCCGGCTCGGGGCCCGCTGTCAAAGCGGCCCGGGGGAATCCTCGGGGCCGGTGCGGCGCGGAGCGCTCGTGGGCTTACTTCACCGTGATCGAGAGCTTCATGCCGAGGGCGACGTGGGGCAGGCAGTAGGCCTTGTAGGTGCCGGCCGGCGCGCCAGCGAACGACACGTCGTACTTCTCGTTCGGCTTGGCGAGGAACGGCCCCATCAGATCGCCCATCGCGTTGGGCATGCCCTTCTTGAGCGCGTCCGCGGCGCCCGCCGGAATCGAGTCTCCGTAGAACGCCACGTTGTGCGGGCCACCCGACACGTTGATGAACTGGACAGTCGTGCCCGGCTTGATGGTGATCGAGGTCGGCGCGAACGCCGCCTTCGAGGTCCCGTCGCCCGTCATCTTCACTTCCACGACCGCGGCGGTCGTGGCTGCGGTCGTGGGCGCTGGCGTCGCGGCGGCCGGCGCCGCAGCGCTCGGGGCGGGCGTGGCTGCCTGGGCCTGGGATGCGTCGGGCTTCGACCCCCCGCAGGCCAGGGCGCCGCCCGCGATGAGGGTGGTGAGCAGAGTCAACCGCATTGCTGATGTCCTCCGGGACGTTGGCGAGAGATCGCTTGTGAACGCATTCACAATATAGCGGAGGGCTCGGAAAGTGGGAGACCTCGCGCGTCGCGTCGTTGCGTTTTCGCCCGGCCCTGACGACACTCATGCCCATGCCGGCCTCGGACCTTCCGGAGATCGCGGCGGTCGACCTCGCGACGCGGCTCGACGGGGGCGAGGCGCTGCAGCTGCTCGACATCCGGGCGCCGGAGCGCGTCGCGCAGGGTCGCGTCACCTACGGCGCGACCCTCGCGTTCCGCGCCGTCGCCGCCTCCCGGCTGTACGAGCTCCCGAGCCTCGCGCCGCTCGGGCTCGACCCCGCCGTCCCCATCGCGGTGATGTGTGGCCATGGTAACTCCAGCCAGCAGGCGACGCGCTTCCTGCGCGAGCGGGGGTTTCAAGCGTACTCCGTGACGGGCGGTATGGCCGCTTGGGAGTCGGTCTATCTCGCGCGTCGCCTGTCCCCCACTCCGTCGCTCCAGCACATCGTGCAGCTCGATCGCGTCGCCAAGGGCGCGCTGTCCTATCTCCTCGTGAGTGACGGCGACGCCGTTGTGATCGATCCGGGACGCCACATCGAGCGCTACGACGCGCTGCTCACGGCGCTCGGCGCCACGCCGGCGGCGGTGATCGACACGCACCTGCACGCCGACTACATGAGTGGCGCTCGTGCCGCCGCGGCGCGCTGGGGGGTGCCCTACTTCCTGCACCCGGCGGACGCCCGTTCCCCCTACGACAATCGGGACGGGCGGCTCACCTTCCAGCCCATGACCGAGGGCGACACGATCGCCTTCGGCCGTGCCACCCTAGTCGTGGCGCATGTCCCGGGACACACGCTGGGCAGTGTAGCGCTCGTGGCGGACGAGGGGCTGGCCCTCACAGGCGATTTCCTGTTCGTCGGGTCCGTGGGCCGGCCCGACCTGGGGGGCCAGCGCGACGCCTGGGCGCGGCTCTTGTGGCAGAGCCTCGAGCGGGTGCGCCATGACTGGCCGGGGGATCTCCTCGTGCTGCCGGCTCACTATGCGGGCGAGCGGGAGCGTCGCGCCGATCGTAGCGTCGCGGCGCGGTTCGACGTGATCGCCGCGACGAACGACGCCCTCGCGCTGCAGGAGGAGCGCCACTTTACCGCCTGGGTCTCCGCCTTGACCACGCCGCCACCGGAGAGCTATCGCACGATCAAGCTCGCCAATCTCGGCCTCGTCGAGCTGTCGGACGCCGAGGCGGAGATCCTCGAGTTTGGGCCCAATCAGTGCGCCGTGGGATAGTCACGACACGGGCGCCTGCAGCCAGACGTAGACCCAGTCCGTTCCCCCGAGGGTCTGCATGCCGCACGGCACGCCCGCCGGAATGTGCACCAAGTCGTTCGCCGCGACCTCGATCCGATCCCCGTCGATCAACAGCACGCCGCGACCCGCGAGGGTGAAGAGCAGGATCCCCGTGTCGTCCTCGGCCGTGATCGGCACCGCGGCGCCGGGCTGCATCACGGTGTGCTCGAAGCTCAGGCCGGCGAGCATGCCCGGCAGGTTGAGCACCGTATGGCGGCGGAGGTCTTCTACCGAGCTGGGCAGCTTCGTGAGGCGGCGGTAGGTGTAGCGCGGCACGATTTCCCATCCAGTAGGGCGCGGCGGCTTACAACCGGTCGGTGCCAAGGCGCGCTGGAAGATGTTCGGCCCACTCCCTCTGCCGCAACCCCTGCCCGGCGTAAGCGCTTCGCGGGCCATCGGTTTGACGCCCGGGCGGTGCCGGCCGCGGCCCCCGGGTGTGCAACAGCGGGCCGCCGAGACGTCTCTCCTGGTGGCTCTCACAGGAATGTCGGTCATGCGGTCGCTCCAGCGTATCGTGGTCGCTTCACTCGTGCTGCTCGCCCCCCTCGCCCTGGTGGGCGCCCTGGCCCCGTCGGCCCTGGCCCAGGGCTGGATCGAACCGATCAGGCCATGGGGCCCGCCGCTCGGTGGGCGGGTCGAGAAGATTCGCAGCGCGGTCGACGTGCAGGTGACGGGGCGAGTCGCGCGCGTCAGCGTAGAGGAATGGTTCCGGAATACCGGGCCCCGCCTCGACGAGGGGAGCTATCTCTATCCGCTCCCGGGCGAGGCGGTGTTCAGCAACTTCTCCCTGTGGCAAGGCGATCAGGAGCTCAAGGGCGAGCCGATGGACGCCGCGCAGGCCCGGGCCATTTACGAGGCGATCGTGCGCCAAAAGCGCGATCCCGCGCTGATCGAGCTCGCGGGACACGGCCTGGTGCGGGCCCGCGTATTCCCCATCAACCCGGGCGAGACCCGCAAGATCACACTGCGCTATACGCAGCTGCTGGACCGCGCGGGCGACGCCTGGCGCTTCCGCTATGCCGCGGGCACGGGCCCCGGTGCGGCCGGGGCTGCGCGCAGCTTCCACCTCGCGGTCGACTCCGCCGGGCGGTTCGGCGACCCCTACTCGCCGACCCACCGGGTCACCGTGAGCCGGCGCGAGGACCGCGTGGAGCTCACGCTCGCCGATACGAGCGCAGCGGGTGACCTGGAGTTGTTGCTGCCGCTCAGCCGCGGCCTCGTCGGCATGTCGGTCGTGACCGATCAGCCGGCGGGCGAGGACGGGTATTTCATGCTGCTCGTGGCGCCGGGGCGCGCGGCGGCCGCGCAGAGCCTCGAGCGGGACCTGGTCGCGGTGCTCGACGTGTCGGGCTCGATGTCGGGCACGAAGCTCGAGCAGGCGAAGGCGGCGCTGGTGCAGCTCCTCGGTACGCTGCGTCCGGGAGACCGGTTTCGGCTGGTCACGTTTGGGAGCGGGGTGCGGCGTTACGCCGAGGAGTGGACGGCGATGTCGTCCGACAACCTCCGGGCCGCCGGGGAGTGGGTGCGCCGACTCGACACCGACGGCGGCACCAACATCGCGGGCGCCCTCGCCGAAGCGTTCGCGCGGCCGCCCCGCGCCGGCGCGCTGGGCGTGGTGGTGTTCCTGACCGACGGCATGCCCACGGTGGGCGAGACCGATCCCGAGCGCATCGCCGACCAGGCCGAGCGGGGCCGGGGCTCGTTCCGGGTCTTCGCGATGGGGATCGGGTATGATGTGAACACCTACTTGCTCGACCGGCTCACCGAGCGGGCGCGCGGCGTGGCGCAGTACATCGCGCCGGGCGGCGATATCGAGCAGGCGGTGGGGTCCCTGGCGACGAAGCTCGCGAGCCCGGTCATGACCGATCTCGCGCTCAATGGGGAGGGGGTCGAGTTGTACGATCTCCAGCCGCAGGGGCTGCCCGATCTGTTCGCCGGCGATGAGCTCGCGGTGTTCGGTCGCGTACGCGGAGCGGAGAGCGGGGAGCACGCCGTGACCGTGACCGGGCGGCGCGCGGGGCAGCCCGAGCGGTTCTCGACCATGGCCCGGTTCGGCGCCTCGGCGTTGGGCGGGGACTACATCGCGCAGCTCTGGGCCGCCCGCAAGGCGGGCGCCCTGTCGCGCGAGCTCCGGCTGCACGGGGGCAATGAGGAAATCGTGGACGAGCTGAAGCGGCTGGCGTTGCGCTACGGCATTCTCACGGAGTACACGTCGTATCTGGTGCAGGAGCCGAACGTCGTCGTGCGGCGGCAGAACTGGCTGGCGCCGCTCGCGGCGGCGCGCGCGGATCAAGTCGGAGCGAGTGCGGTGCTGCGCGCCGAGGCCGAGCGCCGGCTCGCCAACACGGCCGTGCTCCCGGCCCCAGCCGCGCTGGCCGATTCGGCGAGCGGGGGCTACGCCCGCGTGAGCGGTCGCACCGAACGGATCGGAGGCCGGCTATTCGTGTGGCACGACAGCACCTGGACCGACATCGGTCACGCGGATTCGCTGCGGGTGGTGACCGTGGAGGCGTTCAGCGACGCGTATTTCGCGCTGCTCCGAGCGCTCCCGGAGCTGACCAAACCCGCGACGCTCGCGCCGGCGGTGCTCGTGGCCGGACGGCGGGTGAGCATCAAGCTGGCGGCCGGTGGCAAGACGGCGTGGGCGGACGGCGAGCTCGCCGCGCTGGTCCGTGACTTTCGCACGTGAGCGGTGATGCCCGACGACATAGCCGAGGTTTACCGCACCACCTACGCCGCGCTCGTGCGGTTCCTGTACCGCAAGGTATGGGACATCGAGCGCGCCGAGGATCTGGCCCAGGAGGCGTTCGCCCGCGCGCTGGTGCACCGGCCGGCGAGCCTGCGGGGGTGGTTGTTCGTCGTGGCGGCGAACATGGCGCGTGACGAGGCACGCCGCGCGGTGCGGGAGCGGCATCACCTGACGCTGCTGCGGAGTGCGCCGCCCGAGCAGGCGCCGTCGTCGGACGACGTGGTGGAGGCGGAGACCGAGCGGGCGCGGGTGCAGGCCGCGTTGGAGCAGCTCACGCCGCGGGACCGCGAGGTGCTCCTGCTGTGGGACGCGGGATTATCCTATGAGGCGATCGCGGCGCATACTGGGCTGGCCCGCGGGGCGATCGGCACCACATTGGCGCGCGCGCGGCGGCGGCTCGTGAGTGCGTTCGAGGAGGGACGCCAGGGTGAACATGTCGCACGTGGATGAGGGCACGCTACACGCCTACCTGGACGGCGAGCTCGGCGCGGAGGAGGCGCCGGGCGTCGCGGCGCACCTGACTCAGTGTCCCGCGTGTCGCGCTCGGCTGGAGGAGGAGCGGGCGCTGATCGCCCGGGCCGACGAGCTGCTCGGGCTCGCGGCGCCGCCCGCGCGCGCCGTCCCCGCGTTCCGCCCGGGTGACCTGAAGCCCCTGGCGCGCCTCTGGTGGCAAGTGCGCTGGCCGCTCGCCTGGGCCGCAACCGTGCTCGTGGCACTCGGGGTCGGCATGTACGTGGCGACGCCACGAGTGGCGCCGGTCGCGTCGCTCGCGGATCGCGTGGAGCGCGGTGCGGCCCCAGTGGCGGCCGTCCCCGAGCCTGCCGCGCCCGCCCCGTTGGGGCGCGCTCCGGAGCGCCGCGCCGCGCGATCGGAGGTGCCCGCCGCGCATCCCGCGCTCCCTCCCAGGGCCGCGCCCCACGCGGCCCGCGAGGACCAGCCGACGGCACGCGCCCGAGCCGACCTGGCGGTCCAGGCGGACTCTCTGGCCGCGGTCGAGAACGCGAGTCTGGAGCGTCAGGAGACGGCGTCGGCAGCAGCGCCACCCAGGGCAGCGCGCCTGCAAGCCCCGCCAACGGCGCCCGTGGGGTACGCGTTGTTTGAGGGCGCACCGTACGTGATCGAGCGCTCGCCGCTCGATCGCGACAGCGCCCGCGCGCTGCTGGGCGCGGATCCGTATGTCGTCCCGGATCTCGCCGTCCGGGGGATCTACCGGGCGCGGGTGATCGGGTACAGCGCCGTGGTCGTGGTCGAGCAGGCGCTCGACTCCAGCCGGGTGGTCGCGGTGATGACCGGTCGTCCGGCCTCGGCCCAACGGTCGGCGGTGGTCGTCACCGGTGCGGAGCGGGTCGACAGCGTCGCGGCGATGGCGACGGCCGGTCGGTTGGCCCCGTCGGCTCGACAAGACTCGATCGCGCGGGCGCGGCAGGCGGCGGCGCCGCGCCCCACACCCGCAGCCTCGCACCTGCAGGTGGAGGTACGGGGGCCCCTCTCCTCCGACTCGCTCGCCGCGCTGCGGCGCCTGGTTCAGCCGCTCCGGCCCTGATCGGACGCTGGCCGCTCCTTCGGGGGGAGCTCCCCGAGCCGGGCCACGGCGCGGCGCAGGTGGGGGATGACGATCGACCCGCCCACGACCAGCGCCACCGCGCAGGCGTCGTAGAACTCGGGGTCGCTGACCCCTTCCTCGCGGCACCGTACGACGTGGTAGGTGACGCAGTCGTCGCAGCGCAACACCATGGACGCGACGAGCCCGAGGAGCTCCTTCGTCTTCGCCGGCAGCGCGCCGTCGTCGTACACGCGGGCATCGAGCGCGAAGAAGCGGTTGATGGGGACGTTGCCCGCCGCGAGGATCGCGCTGTTCATCTTCTCGCGGAAGTGGCGGAAGGACTCAAGTGTGTCGGTCGGGTCGCTCATCGGGCGAAACCTAAGCTCCCCGACCGGAATGTGCTCCGGGAATCACGGCGGTGGGAAACGCGCCGCGTTATTCGCGGTATCGAGGTGTGGAGACGTGGCCCAGGGGTGCGGGTGGCGCTAGTGGTGTTCCCGCTCCAGCGTGTCCGCGGCGAGGCGGGGCGAGACCATGGGGTAGCGCGCCGCGAACCAGGCGAACGACAAGAGGAACAATCCGCCGAACAGCAGCGTGACGCCGATCTCCGGGAGCCCGATCGCGGGACCCAGGCCGCCGTTGATGGACGGCACGACCTCGACGTAGCGTTCCAGCCAGATCCCCGCAAGGCTCACCAGCGCGAAGGTCAGGAAGACGGGGGGCGAGCGCTTCGGTTTGACGCTCAGCAGACCGATGAATGGGATCACGAAGACCAGCAGGAACACCGCCACACCGACCGGTTTCCACGGCCCGATGAGCCGGTAGAAGATGTAGTAGGTCTCCTCGGGCAGGTTGCCATACCAGATCACGAGGTACTGGGCCCACATCAGGTACGCCCAGAAGATCGTGAAGCCGAAGCACAGTTTGCCCAGGTCGTGGAGCTGGCGCGGGGAGATGAGGCCCGCGAGTCCCATGCGACGCCGCACGGCCAGAGTGATCGTCGCGAGCGCCATCAGGGCGGCGAGAAAGCTGCCCATGAAGTAGAACGCCCCGAACAGGTTGCTGACCCACTTGTGGGCGAGTGACATCATCAAGTCGAACGCCACGAGGCTGTAGCCAAACGCGAAGGCCACGATCACGTACGCCGCCTCGCGCGCGATCGCGTCGCGGCCCGCGAGCCGGTCAGCGGGCTGGCCGGCCTTAAGCTCGGCCACGTCCGGGGCCATGTCGTGGCGCACGAAGCGCCACGACAACCACGCGAGGCCGAGGTAGATCAGGCCGTTGCGCGCGAAGAAGAACTTCGTGGTGAGCCACAGGCCGACGTCCGGTCGCGGCTCATGGAGCCAGGTGAAGATCGCGAAGCGCCCGAAGAACAGGCCCACGTACAGGACGAGCGACACGACGAGGAAGGCGGCCCCCGCCTCGGCGAAGCGGATGATGAGTCCGGACCAGTGGCCCTTCGCGAGCTTCTGGGTGGCGGCGAATACCACGAGCCCCTGGGCGAGGCCGGTCCAGAACATGAAGTTGACGTGCCAGGACTGCCAGGCGCGCGGCGCGGCGCCCGTTGTGAGGGTCCAGAGGAACGCCGCCCCGCCGACCACGGCGAGCAGCGTGCCCCAGAGGCCGAACGGGCGCACCGGGAATTGCCGGGCCGCGGCGACGAGCTCGGCCCGTGCCGCGGCGGGGGCGGCGGCCGCGGCCTTCATCGCTTGCCCCCCCTGCGCGCCGCCGCCTGCAGCGTGCGCACGTAGTTCACGACGTCCCAGCGATCGTCGCCCCGCACCTTGTCGCCATACACGGGCATCAGGCCGCGCCCCATCGTCGCGGCGTCCACGATCAC
>DATBBW010000096.1:0-27718 GCA_036270795.1 Gemmatimonadales bacterium
GTCGGAGCACTCCCGTGACGCGATCGAGCGCGTGCTGGGGTTGAATCACGACCACGTCCACGTCGTGCACAACGGCATCGACCTGCGGGAGCTCGATCGCGAACGCCATGCCCACCAGGTGAGGCGGTCAGACGTTGGAGTGCCCGAAGATCGTTTCCTCGTGTTGTACGCAGCGCTCTTTCTGGAATGGAAAGGGCATCTCGAATTGCTGGAGGCGATGGAGCGCGGGGCGACGAAGCTCGCGCCGGACGTGTTGATTCTCCTCGCCGGCGCGGGCCCGCTCGAAGCGAGGATACGCCAGCGGATTACGCTGCTCGGGCTCGAGGGCAGCTTTCGCTTCGTGGGCTTCCAGCGCCCGCTCGCCCCGTTCTACGAGGTCGCAGATCTCGTCTTGCTGCCTTCCAAGGCGGAGGGGTTCCCCTACGTCCCCTTGGAGGCCATGGCGTTCGCCAAGCCGATCCTGGCGACCGCGGTGGGTGGGGTGCCGGAAGTCGTGCGCCACGGCTACAACGGTGAGTTGATCGCGCCCGACAGGTTGGCAGAGATCGTCCCCCGCCTGAACTACTTCAGTCAGCATCGAGAGGAGGCGGCGCGCCTGGGGCGGAGTGGGCGCGCCCGAGTGGAGCAGGGGTTCACGCTCGAGAGCATGGTTGCCAACACGAGCCGCGTCTACGAACGGCTGCTCAGTGACGCTCCCCCGGCGCCGTGAGTCGCTGCTGTGTCGTGCTACCAGCGCCGATCAGCGAGCGAGTCGCAGCCGTGATCAGTCGATAACTAGAAACGTCGCGTCGGACGCTTCCTCGAAACTCAAGAGCGTGCGCCGATGCGCACGAAGGATCTCCTCGATCTCATGGGTGGAACAATTCCCGCGGCGGATCCACACCGCCTTCGGGGGCGCTCCCCTCAGGAAGCTGAGCTGATGAAAATCGGCGTCCTTTGAGACGATGGTCAGTCCGTGTTCTGCTGCGTAGGCCCAGACCACGGCGTCGTCCGCCGAGGCGAGGCCGACATCCCTTACATGCACGGAGCTTGGATACGAGTCGGCGAGCCGTTCCACCAGGCTCGCCGCGAGATTCTGATCAAAGAGCAGTCGCACGAGGGCTTGGCATCTACTGCCCTGGCGCGGACATCAGGCGCCGCTCACGGTCGGCGGCGAAGGCGATGCTGGCCCGGATATCCTCCCGCATCAGGTCGGGGAAGTCGCGTAGGATGTCGTCCTCGCTCATGCCGGACGCGAGGTATTCAAGTACGTCATACACCGTGATCCGTAACCCACGGATGCACGGTTTTCCGCCACGCTTGCCCGGCTCGATCGTAATGCGATCTTGGTAGTTCATGCGTAGAGAGTAGGGGAGGCCCCGACCGGGGTCAAGCACGACATCAAAATCAGCACTGACCGGAGGCGCCCTTGGGGAGGAAGCGGCGACCGGCCACACTCAGGTTGGCTGTGGACCTGGCGCGGGCTCGACTCAAGGAGCTGCTCTGGGCACGCGGTCGGGACTACGAGGCATTGGCGCTTGAGCGGCTGATTGCGCACCGCCGGCTCAGGGCACGCCCACGTGCGAGGCACTGGGCGTTAGCCAGCCCCGCGTGAACGATCTCGTGCGCGGACCGTGCCATCGTTTCAGGATCGATGCTCTCGTCGACATGCTGGCGCGGGCGGGCGTCAGAGCGCGCTTCGCTACCGAGCGCGGCGCGCGGGTGGCCTGACCGCGCGCCTCCCTGCGCGGGTGATCGGCGCTGGACCAGCCGGACGCCGCGGTCGGGTCGCGGTGGAGCAGGGGTTCACGGGGGGGAACATGTGGCCCCAACCCGGTCTAGTGTCGACGCCTTGAGGCCTGCCCGTGGTGCCTGCAGCCCTGGGCGGGCACCTTTTTGGTGCACGGGATGTGACGGCATGACGTGACGTCCCCGGCATCCCTCGGCGATCCCAGCGCACGACTGTGGCCTAGAACGTGCGGCGTTCGCGCCACGGCGCGACGCGGCGGGTCGGTGGACCACCACGCTCGCTCGCCATCAGACCCTGGTTACTCAGTTGTGGAGCGGCTATGCTCGCTCGCGACCTCCCCCTTCTTGGCGCCCTCTGGTTCAGCCTAGGAGCGCCCGCCCTTGCGCAGCATCCCGCGCCCCCGCCCCGAGCCGACTATTCCGGCCAGGCGTTCGTCATCGAACGGATACATGAGCAGGTCCGCTTCCAAGACGACGGGACGGGCACGACGGCCCTGGACGCTCGGGTCCGCGTACAGACCGATGCTGCGCTGCAGGCGTTCGGGGAGCTGACGATCCCCTACAGCGCGGCCAATCAACGACTCGACATCGATACCGTCCGGGTTCACAAGGTCGGCGGCGGCGTCGTGATCGCGCCAGCGAGCGCCGTCCAGGATGTGACCGCCCCGCTCGCGCGGGAGGCGCCTATCTACTCGGATCTCCGTGAGAAGATTGTGACGGTCCCAGGCCTGCGACCCGGCGATACGCTGGAGTATCATCTCACGTGGACGACGCATACGCCGCTCGCGCCGGGGCAATTCTGGTTCACCTACTCGCCGTTCCGGCACGATGCCATCGTGCTGGACGGGGCGATCTCACTCGTCGTGCCCCGCAGCCGCTTGGTCCACGTCAAGACCACCGGCGCGGCGGAGCCCAAAGTGTCGGAGGCGGGCACCGAGCGGAGCTACGTGTGGCGGTACTCGAATCTCCAGGTGGACACGGCCACGGACACCGCGCGACCGGGGGCGGTCGAGCGGGAACCCGCGCGCCTGCGAGTCTCGACGTTCCGCACGTGGGAAGAAGTTGGCCGCTGGTATGCCGGGCTGGAACGCGAGCGGGAGACCGTGACCCCGGAGGTCCGGGCGAAAGCCGACAGCCTCGTGCGCGGGCGCAGCACCTTCCGCGATTCCGTGGCCGCCCTCTACGACTACGTGGCGAACGGCATCCGCTACGTCAGCCTCTCGTTCGGCTTGGGGCGGTATCAGCCCCACGCGGCGTCCGACGTACTGGCGAACCAATATGGGGACTGCAAGGACAAGCACACCTTGCTCGCGGCCCTGCTGCGCGCAGTGGGCGTGGTCTCGGCTCCGGTTTTGATCTCGAGCGACCACAATCTCGACCCCGACATGGCGTCGCCCGACCAATTCGACCACCTCATCAGCTACGTCTCCACCGCGACCGACACGCTGTGGCTCGATGCGACGCCGACGGGCGCGCCCTTGGGGTTCTTGTGGTTCCCGCTGCGGAATAAGCGGACGCTGGTGATGCCGCTCGACGGCACGCCGGCCGTGATGCGGACACCGGCGGCCCCGCCCTTCGCCACGTTCCAGCGCGTCCAGGTGCAGGGGACGCTCGACGAGTTGGGCAAGATGACGCTTGCGCACCGCTTCGCGTTGCGCGGCGATGGCGAGGTGGTGGCGCGAGAGGTGTTGCTGCGGGTCCCCCCGGAACGCTGGAGCGTGTTCGCCGATGGGTTCGTCAGGGAAGGGGGATTGAGCGGCACGGTCTCCGGGTTCCACGCGAGCGATCCCGTGGCCACCGGGAAGCCGTTCGAGATGAGCTTCCAGCTCGCCAGTTCGGCCTCCCTCACGTGGAAGGATCGCCGCGCTGACCTGCGCGTCCCGTTGCTGAAGGTCGATCTCCCCGTTGACGACGACGACACCACCGCGGCGCGGGATACCACCATCGTGGGCGCGCTGCAAGAAGAGTCTGCCAGCCTGAAGCTCGCGCTGCCGCGCGGGACGACGGCCCGCCTGCCGGTGCCGGTGGCACTCACGCGCGATTACGCCACCTACCATTCGTCGTATCGCCTGGACAGCGGGGTGGTGAGCGTCGAGCGCGTGCTCCACTGGGAGCGGCGCGACCTCCCGCCGGCGCGAGGCGCCGACGTCCGAGCGTTCGCGCGGGCGATTCGCGAGGACGAGCGCCAAGTCTTGCAGCTCGCGCGCGCCGCCGGAGATCAGGAGCTGCCGGCGAGCGCCGGCGCGGCGGAACTGTATAAGGCCGGGACCGATGCCCTGAACACCGGGGACGCCCGCACGGCGGTGCGGCTGCTGGGCCAGGTGGTGCGACTCGAGCCGCAGCACCAGTTCGCCTGGAACAATCTGGGCCGCGCCTACGCGCGCATCGGCCGGTTCGATTCCGCCATGGTGGCCTACCGGCAGCAGATCGCCGTGAACCCCTACGACCAGTACGCCTACAATAACCTGGGGCTCGCCGAGTGGCAGTTGCGCCACTACGAGGACGCGGCGGGGCTATTCCGCAAACAGATCGAGGTCAGCCCCCTCGACGACAACGCCCATGCGAATCTGGGACGCCTCGACGTCGAGCTGCATCGCGACTCCGATGCAGTGGTCGAGCTCGAGAAAGCGGTCTCGATTAAGGGGAACGACCCGTTTCTGCGCGTCGATCTCGGAAAGGCCTATCTCACGACCCACCGCCCCGACCAGGCCACCGCCGAGTTTGATCGCGCCGTCGAGCTGGCGCCCGCACCGCCGGTGTGGAACAACGTGGCGTACGCGCTGGCGCAGCAGGGCACGCGGCTGGACCAGGCGGAGCGCTACGCCCGATCCGCAATCGACGCGACGGCCGCCGTGCTGCGCGGTGTCACCCTGGAACACGTGGGGTTCCGCGAATCCTCGGCCGTGGTGAGCATCGGGACCTACTGGGATACCCTCGGGTGGATCTACTTGCAACGAGGGGACACCGCCGCCGCGGAGCGCTACGTCCGGGCGGCGTGGCTCTTGAACCATCACGGCGAGGTGGGGGACCACCTGGCGCAGATCTACGAGCGGCGGGGACGCAAACAGGAGGCGATCCACACCTACGCGCTCGCGTTGAACGGCACGCAGCCGCCACCGGACACTCGGGCGCGGCTCGCCGCGCTCGCGGGGGGGCCGGCCGAGGCGGACCGGCTGGCCGAGCAGGCGCGCCCGGAGCTCACCGTGCTGCGCACCGTTCAACTGGGGACGACGCTCAAATCCGACGTGACGAGCGAAGTCCAAGTGCTCCTCACACCGGGGCACGTCGAAGACGTGCGCTTTATCAATGGCCCCAGTCAAGTCCGGCACTTGGAGGAGGCGATTCGGCGCGCGAGCTTCCCCGTGGTGTTCCCGGACAGCGCCTCGATCAAGCTGCCCCGGCGCGCGCTCCTCACCTGCTGGGCTTCGAGCGGAGCCTGCACCCTCGTCCTGATCGAGCCCGAGATGGGCTCGTCGTTCGGACCAGCCGCACCGTCTCGGCAACTGGTCCCGCGGCCGTGACGCGGAAGGCGACTCGGGCGCGCGCGGCGGGAGTTCCCTAGCCGTCGTTTCCCAAGACCGCTGCTCACTGAGCTCGAGTAAGCGAGCTAGGGGCCCGCGAGCGAGGAACATCTCACTCCCGCGAGGGGCGAGCAGCTGAGTTCAAGAAGCGCGGACGACCGCGAAGCATTAGCTCCTGGCCGATGCGCTCCTGCCGTCCATCGTCCCTTACATCGGCGCTGTCTGCGCCCCAAGTTTGGCGCGCCACCCGTCAACGGCGGGCACGGGGCGTGCCGCTCGTTCGGGACGCGTAGGGCGACGGGGGCGCCCGCCACTTCATGCTCCAGGCCATCTCGCCAGGGAGAACCGGCGCCGGAGCCTCGGCCCGCGGTGTGGCCGACTCGCACGGACGCCTACCCTCAAGCCGACGGAATGGTTGGGATACGAGAGGGGCGGGACGGCCTTTCTCAATGTCAGCGGGGAGCTGAGGGGAATGATACGTAGGGTATGTCCGGTGTGCGGGTCCGACGACAGCGAGCTGTGGTTCGCGGACGTCAATCGCCGCGAGCGGTATCCCCTGCGGGGGGAATACGTGCGGTGTCGCCGGTGTGGCATGCGCTACCTGGGCCACTTCGATGACCCCGGTCCAAGCGCTGCCGCCTACGAGCGCCTGTACGAGCTGGATGTCGCGCCCGGCAAGCCCGTGCCCCCCGCGACGTTGCTATGGCGGGTGGCGAACGGAGTGGTCGTCCGGGTCTCACGCCTGTTCGATCGCAGCGACGCCTTGCATCACACCGACAGCGGGCGCGGCCGCGGTCGGAGAGTGTTGGATGTTGGCTGTAGCGACGGGGCGCGACTGCGCTTGTATCGCGCCGGGGGCTGGCAAGTGGCTGGCGTCGACGTCAACTCCCGGGCCGTCGCGGTGGCGCGCCGTTCGGAAGGCGACTTTCGCGTGGGCACCGTGCAGGACGCCGGGTTCGCGGAGGCGCGCTTCGATCTCGTGCGCCTGGATAACGTGCTCGAGCACGTGGAGCGACCGCACGAACTACTCGTGAGCGTGCGACGGCTGTTGGTGCCCGGCGGGCGCATCGCGATCTTTGTTCCCAACGGGGCGGCGTGGTCGCTGGCGTGGGCGAAGCAATACTCGGTCTCGTCGTGGATTCCGTTCCATGTGAACCTGTTTACCGCGGGAGCCATGCGGCAGCTGCTCATGGACACCGGGTACGACCGGATCGCGGTGCACCACAATACGCCCCTCGCGTGGCTGTGGCTGACTGTGAAGCAGCTCGTCGCCCGCGGACGCCCCGTACGGGCGCAGCTGACGCTTGTCGAGCGGGCGGCGTCGATCCTGCTCGGGCCACTCGCTTGGATCGCGAACTTGGCTGGTCGCGGTGAAGAACTCGTCGTGTTCGCGCGCCGAGCATGACCGCGGAGGTCCGCACGAGCTTCCAGCGGCAGGCCGCGTGATGAGGACGCTGCCGTGTCCAGCACACCGGGACCCGCTACACCGTGTGCTCGCTCGATGAGCGAGCCGGTCGCCGGTGTGACCGTTGCCATCTGCACTCGGAACCGACCTGCGGAGCTAGAGCGGTGTGTGCGCTCGCTCACAAGCGACACGTCTCCTACGGCCCCGATGTTCGTTGAGGTGCTCGTGGTAGACGACGGCGAGCTGTCCGCCGCAGTCGTTGAGCGGGTTCGCAACAGTGTGGAGCGTTGGGGCGGGCGCTTCCGGTATGGCAGGACGTCGAGACCGGGCGGACTGTTTGCGGCACGCCTGATCGCGATTCAACAAGCCTCCGGAAGCGTCGTGCTATTCCTGGACGACGATGTTGAGGTTGCGCCAGGGTATCTCGAACGGTTGGTCGCCCGATACCTGGCGCTCCCTGCCGCAGCAGGTGTGGGCGGAGTGCCTGTCCCGAACCGGCGCTCCCGACTGCTCCGCCGGCTGTTCGCACGACTCTTTCTCTTGGACTCTGGGCATCCCGGGCGATTGTCGGCGAGTGGATTCAATTACTCCATAACGCAGTGGGAAGACGTGGGAGAGCTGTTTCGCAGTGAGTTCTTGAGCGGCTGCAACATGTCGTTCCGACGCGAAGCGTTGGCTGGGGTCGAGCCCGTTGCTTGGCTGCAGCACTACATTCAGGGCGACGACCTGTATCTGGCACTCCGGGCGAGAGCCGCAGGCGAGCTGTGGGTAGATCCGGCTTTGCGCGTGTTGCACCACGTGTCGCCTACGTCGCGCACATCAGCGGCGGATGCCGCGCCGTCCGTCATCTACAATCTCTTCCAGCTGCTCCGCTTGCAGGACCCTCGGTGGTGGAACTATCTCGCCTTCCACTGGACGACCTTCGGGCTAACCTTGATGGCGTTGCTCCGACCGGGTCGACAGACTGTGGCCCTCGGATACCTTCGTGGTCTCTATGCGGCCGTGCGCGATGTGTCGAGCGGCCGCAGTTCCTGAATTCCAGAGGATGGCGCGGCACGACCGTGGTTAAGCGTTTCGTGCAGGCGACGTTCGTGTCCGGGCTTGGCTCGGTCGGCGTGGCGCTCGCGGGGTTTGTGCGCGGCAAGGTGCTGGCCGTCGCCCTGGGTCCTTTGGGGCTGGGGGCGGTCGCCCAGATGACGACGCTCGTCAACATGCTCGCGAGCACCGCGACCCTAGGTCTTGGGATCGGGGCGACGCGAAGCATCGCGGGAGCCGTCGATCCCGCATCGGCCCGGGTGAGCCGCGTCGTCGTGTGGCGCAGTGCCAAGATCATTGCCGGCGGGGCGCTGGGCCTGGGCGTGCTCGTCGCGCTGTTGCGGCGGCCGATCGCGACCTGGACCATTGGCGTGAACGGCGACCCTCTGCTCGTGCTGCTCGCCGCCGCGGCCATCCCCGTGGCGGCGTTCTCGCCCATGCTGGTCGCGTATTACCAGGGGAAGCAGGCCGTGCGCACGGTCGCCGTCCTCACGGCGACTCAGGCGGCCGCGTTGGCCGTGTTCACGGTGATTGGGGTGTTGCTCCTGGGGCGGGTGGGGGCGGTGGCGGCGCTGCCCGTGGTCTACGGCATCGTCGCGCTCTGGGCGTGGCGGACGCTGCGGGGTGCACCCGCGGACTCCGTGGCGCCGGACGCCGTGCGCCGCGAGACGCGGATGATGCTCCGCGTCGGGCTCTTGAGCTTCCTCGTAGGCAATTCGTCACTGCTCACCGACTACGTGATTCGCTCGCGCATGTCCTTGACGCTCGGGGTCGATCAGACCGGGCTCTACGTCGCCGTCACGTCCGTCTCGAATCAATACCTGTCGCTGCTGTTCGGCGGCCTCACGAACTACGTCTTCCCGCGGGTCACGGGTCTTGCGGCGCGGCGCGAGCACGGGGCGGTCGCCCACGAGATGCGCACTGCGGTGGTCGGCGTTGTCGGACTGACCGTGCCGGCGATCCTGCTGTTCATCCTGCTCCGGGACGTCGTGGTGCGGCTGCTCTACTCCGGCGCGTTCTCGAGTGCGGCGGCCCTCGTTCCCATCGTGGGCTTTGGCGATTACTGGCGGGCCGCGGCGTGGGCGGCAGGGGTCGCGCTCATTCCGCTGGGAATGGAGCGGCTGTGGGCCAGGATCGCGCTCGGGGCCGTCGCGGTGAATCTCGTGACGGGCCTGGCGCTCATTCGCATGATCGGCGTGCGAGGCGCCGCCGTCGCCTACGCGGTGATGTGGTTCGTCAGCGCGGTTGCGACGATTATGGCGCTCGGCCGCAAGCCGGAGCTGAAGCTCGATGCCACCGCGCTACAGACCACGATCGCCGGCGCGCTCGTCGTCGGGGTGACGAGCTACACGGCGTCTCAGGGGATGATCTGGCCCGGCGCGGTGCTGTTGGGGCTCTGGTGCGTCGCGGGGTCGAGGGTGGCGTTCCGGCTGTGGCGTGTGAGCGAGGCCGTGTGACGGAACCCGACGTTGTATCCGGAGAATTGTAACGTATATTATCTTAAACGCTAAGTCCAATACAGGCTAGGATAATAGACATTACAATGAGAACCGCTCCTCCGCTCCCACTCCAGGTTCGGCGCGCCTTGCTGAAGCTCGGCGCCGACGTCCGCGACGCGCGCCGGCGCCGCCGCCTGCCCACGGCCGTCATGGCCGAGCGCGCCCTAATCACGCGGGCCACGCTCCACAAAGTCGAACGCGGCGATCCTGGTGTCTCCCTCGGCATCTATGCGACCGTGCTGTTTGTGCTCGGCCTGCTCGACCGACTGATCGACCTTGCCGCGGCGCGCGGCGATGCGGTCGGTCTCGCGCTCGAAGAGGAGCGGCTGCCCCAGCGCATTCGGCAGCGGCGCGGATCGCCGCCGCCGGCGTCGTCGCCATGACCACGCCTGTCGTGCAGGTGTACGTCGACCTGCGCGGCGCACCCCACTTCGTCGGCCACCTCTACGTCCTGGCGTCCAAGGGATGCCAGGGCGCGACGCTCCGATATGCCGACTCGTGGCTCCGGAACCCGGAGCGCTACGCGCTTGAGCCCGGGCTGACGTTGGGTGCCGGCCCTCACCACACCGCAGAGGGGCGCGCCCTATTCGGCGCCATCGGAGACTCAGCCCCCGACCGGTGGGGTCGCACGCTGATCGCGCGAGCGGAGCGTCTCCGCGCGAAGGCCGAGGACCGCACGCCTCGCACCCTCCTTGAGATCGACTACTTGCTGGGCGTGTTGGACGAGGCGCGGTCCGGAGCGCTGCGGTTTCGGCTGACGGAAGGGGGACCGTTCTTGGCCGTGGGGGGTGCCAGCCACGTGCCACCGCTCATGCAGCTTCGGGCCCTCCTCGACGCCGCCGCCCGCGCAGAGGATGACTCGATCCTTGACGAAGACATGCGGCTGTTGTTGGCACCAGGGTCCTCGCTCGGCGGCGCTCGGCCGAAAGCGTCTGTCAGGGATGGCGATGGAACCCTCAGCGTCGCGAAGCTTCCAGCGATCCACGACACGTACAACGCGGTGCGCTGGGAGGGGGTCGCACTCGCGATCGCCCACCGAGCGGGCGTGGTCACGCCGAAGTGGCGTCTCGAACGGGTCGGGGACCGTGAGGTCCTAATTACCGCGCGCTTCGATCGCGACGGGCAGACGCGGATCCCGTTCCTGTCCGCGATGAGTATGCTCGGCGCGACGGATCGGGACGTTCGGAGCTATCTCGAGATCGCCGATGCCCTACGTCAACATGGCGCCGCGACCGGGACCGACCTGCCGCAGCTGTGGCGTCGTCTGGTACTGAACGTGCTGGTCTCCAATACCGATGACCACCTGCGCAACCACGGCTTCCTGTATGCGGGGACGGCCGGCTGGCGACTGGCCCCGGCCTACGACCTCAACCCGGTCCCCACGGACGTCAAACCCCGAGTCCTCGCTACCGCGATCGGACCGGACGAGGATCTCACCGCGTCTCTGGAGCTGGCGCTGAGCGTGGCCGCCGACTTCGACCTCAGGCCCGAGAACGCTCGACAGGTCGCCGCGGAAGTGGGCGCGGCGGTAGCCCGATGGCGGACGGAGGGGGAACGCTTCGGCGCCGGCCGCGCAGAACTGGATCGCATGGCGTCTGCGTTCGAGCACGACGACCTCCGCTTGGCGTTGGGGACGCAGGCCGGGCGGCCCGCGAAGAAGACGGCGCGGTAACGCCGTGCCGCTAGCCCGGGAGAGTGACATGTGGTGTTCACCCCAAGCGGGCGGCGCGTTCTTGAGTGCAACGGCCCTCTGCGGGGTTCGTTCGCTCTTCCGACCTCGTTGCGGGCGCCGCGCCGGTGAGGGGCCAGTGTCAGGAAACGGTGAGAGAGTCCGACGACCGGCTCAGCCGGACGCTGACGCGCGGTACTATAGAGTGCACGGCAGGGTCTCGTCGTGGCGCGACCGGGCCCCGGGAACGAATCGATGCGCGGTCGGAGCGCCGTCGTCCCATCGGCGCGCCCGACACGGTGGACGACACACTGCGCCGGGTAGGTCGGTGACCTGACTGCGCGCATCGTGCCCGGAAGCGCCGGGTCCGAAGCCGGGAGAGCCTCATGCGATCGGTTTTTGCCTTGGGTGTCGGTCTTGTGGTACTCGCCGCCGCGGCCTGCAGCAGCAACCCAACGATGCCTGCGAACGCGTGCGCCAGCAGCGGGGCGGCAGCAACCATCAGTGCCACCGACGCTCTGTCCTTCTCGCCCACGAGTGCAACGATCACGCACGGGCAGTCGGTCTGTTGGCAAAACACCGGCGCGACTGCCCACACCGTGACCTCCAACGATGGCACGTCCTTCAATTCCAGTCTCCCGGGGGGCCAGACCTTCGTGCACGCGTTCCCGACGGCCGGTTCCTTTCCGTACAGATGCACGATCCACACCGGGATGACGGGAACGATCACGGTCAACTGACGCCGGACGCCGGTCGAGCGAAGGCCATCCCGCGCTGTGTGCGATCACGCCACCTCGTGTCGGTATCCCTCCCGGAGTCGCACGGCTGGGCAGCATGACGAGTCCTGAATTGCCCTGTAACGGGGCGCGAGGTGGCGAACCAAGGTCGCGATCCGCCGCGACCTTGGTCCGCCGGAGCTGCAGGGCAGTCCTAGTCTTCTTCTGAGCGGTGCCCGAAGGTGAACATGTCCATGAGATCGCCGATGGCCGGCGAGTTCTTGGGCACGTAGGGATTGTCCTCGCCCACGATCGGGTTCGGCAGGTTGTCGCGCCCGCTCGGCGCGATCGTTTCGAGACCCCAGTTCGCTTCCACGAACTTGTCGAAGGACACGTGGTCACCGTAGCTGTGCACCATGCCCACGCCCTTCGAGAACGGCGACACGACGATCAGCGGGATCCGTGTGCCGTCGCCAAAGAAGTCCAGCGGCTGGATGTATCCGGAATCCCAGTACCCGCCGCCCTCGTCCACCGTGATCATGATGGCGGTCTCGTCCCATAGGGCGCCATTCGCCTGGACCATCTCGATGATCTTCTTCGTGAATCCTTCGAACAGATTCCACTTGGACGACGCGGGATGGCCGTCGAGAAAGCCGTCGGGCTTGACGATCGACACCGCTGGCAGCGTGCCGTCTTGGATGTCGCGGTAGAGGTCCTGGATGTCCTGCAAGTTCTTGCGCAGGTTGGGATTGGTCATGATCTGGGTGGAGTACAGGAATGGATTGCAGATGTTGCAGTAGCTCGTGTCTTCGCCGTTCTCAGTGCCACCGTCCCAGCCTTCTCCGTAGTACTTCCAGGAGACGTCATGCTCGGAGAGGAGGAGACCGATGTTGCGCTGGCGGGTGGGGGGAATCGTGAAAACGTCCGGCCCGAGCGGCGCCGGTTGGCCATTCCCCAAATACCCAGGGTTGTAGTTGTTCACCAGGTAGTAGCCGCCCTTCACACAATCGCCGCTCCGGAAGACGCGGTAGGGCAGGGAGCGGAGGTAGGCCATCAGGGAATCCACGCCCGGCTGCTGATCATCCGCGCAGTTTACATACGACCCGCCGCCGTAGCCGTCTTGCGTGTACCAATTGTTCGTACCGGGCCGCGGGGTGGGATTCTCGATCTGATTGGCGGGTGGCGTGGCCGGCTTGCCGTTCGCATCAGCGTAAAAGATCGTCTGGCCATAGCCGAGGGCCAGGTGATTCGCGCCCGTGCCGCCCTGGATCGATTGATGGAAATTGTCGTTGAGCGCGAATTCGCTTGCGAGCTCGGTAAAGTAGCTCCCGTCACCGGCGAGCGCGTTGTAGAAGCCCATCGCGGTCGCGCCCTCACCGGTCGTCTGATCGTTGAACCCGGCCGGCTGCGGCCGCCCGTTGTTCCCCGCGCCGATCGTGACTTCGACCCAGGGGAAGAGATCGTTGCGGCACCCGCTCGGGTTCTGCGAGGTGGCGGCAGCGACGTCACAATCGAGTTGCTGCCACATCTGGTAGAAGCGGTGCACCGGGCTGCTCGCGTAGTCGTCTTCCGAGATGTAGCGCGTGATGGCGAACGGGCCGTTCGGCAACGCTGGGAAGCGGGGGTCCACCATGCGCCCGGGGGGCAGCGCGGATCCTCCCGTCGTGAGGAGCTTCTCGTCGCCCGGCAAGAGCGCGGGCTCGACCGCCGCCGCCGCGGCGACCGTGGCAAACGGCGGCTTCACAGGCGTCCCGTCCGTGTTGATCCGGGGGAGCGTCGTATAGGGCCCGGTCTTCGGCGGCCGGATGGAGAAGGCGCCCTCGTCGCGCGCCTGCCACTGGGCGGCGCGCGCGAAATTCGGCCCGGGCGTGCCGTCCGCGTTCACGATCTTTTGCGACAACAGATTCCACACCTGCTGGCCGCGCTTCGGCACAAACGTGCCGAAGAGGTGATCGAAGGTCCGATTCTCGCCGATGATCAGGATCACATGCTTAATCGGCGTCTTCGTCACGCGGTCACGGCCACTCCCGGTGCCGGCGGCGACGGCGCGTGTCGGGCGCTGCGCCACGAACAGCGCGCCGACGGCTGCAACGCCGATCGCGCATCCGATGACGCCGCGCATTAGCCTGAGGTTCTTCATGACGAATGCCTCCTCTACTGATGAGTGGTCCCCCCTCAGCCAGTGTCGCGTCCTCTCCGCCGCGAGCGCCTCACGCGAGGCGCACCCCAGACCTATCAGCGCGACATCTCGGTCGTGTCACGCGCAGCGCAACGGCGCGGCACGCGTTCGTCACGGCCTCGCGAAGTCGCGCGTTGGAACAGACGCCCACGCGCGGCATGGCGCGTTGCCGCGTCTCGCACGCCCACGTTAAGTTCCCCGGGGCGTGACGGCCGGACATGGTCCGACTGCCGATGGAACGCCCTCTGCCAACCGCCGCGAGGCGAATTCGTTGTGAGGAAGTGGGATCGGGTGCTGCGCGCGGGCTACACACTCATTGAGGTCGTCGTCGTCGTCGTGCTGCTGGGCTTGAGCGCGGCCCTGGCAGTGCCCATGCTGGTCTCGCCTCGGGACGGCGCGTCAGGGGTCGAGCGCCTGATCGCGCGTGCCCGGGAGACCGCGCTCCAGCGTGGCGAGGTCGTCTACCTGCGCCTCGAGCCGAGCGGTGAGTGGCGCATGGAGGCGGGTGGCGTGACCGAGCGTGCCGGGCTGGCCGGGTCCCTGGCCCGCGGGAGAATCGTCCCGCTCGCGAACGCCCCGCTCACGCTCCGGGTCGCTCCCACGGGAAGTTGTGCGTTCGACGTGCGCAGCTTCCCTGCCGCAGCTCCGCTCGCGGTCGCCCTGCCCACCTGCAGTATCCCGAGGACGCTGCGGTGAGGGGTGGGGGCGCGCGCCGGGCGCTACTTCCAGCTCGTGATGTCGGCGTCCTCTCCCTCGCCTCCCACCTGTCCGTCGCGACCCAGCGTGGACAGGTCGTAGCCCGTGGGCGTGTGCTCGCCCGGACACGTGTACCTGTAGGGGCGACCCCAGGGATCGAGCGGGACCGCCCGCTTCAGATAGGGGCCGCGCCAGTTCACCGGGAGGGGATCGCGGGTCGGCTTTTCCTGGAGCGCGGCCAGGCCTTGCTCGGTGGTGGGATACCCACCGTTGTCGAGGCGGTAACTGTCCAGCGCCACACCCAGCAGCTCGAGCTGGGTCCGAGCGGTCGCACTCCGCGCTTCGGAGACGCGCCCGAGAATCCGCGGTCCCACGAGGGCCGCGAGCAAGCCGAGCACGATGATCACGACCAGGATTTCGATCAACGTGAACCCGCGCGCCGGCCGCCCCGGCGACCGCAGCGCCGGCCTCCGACGAGCCGGGTCGCGCCGCGCGGCACGCGCGGCTTCACCCTGCTCGAAGTGATGCTCGCGATCGTGCTCACGGGCCTCGTCGTGATGGTGGCCTACGCGGCGGCCCAGGTCGCGTTCGACGCGCGCGCGCGACTGGCTGCGAGCCTCGATCGCGTGGAAGGGTCGAACGCCGTGCGGGCGCTGTTGCGGGATGCGCTGCGTAACGCCCGGGCCGCGGAGCGATCGGGTGACCCGGGGTTCGCGCTCGCCCACGACACGTTGTCGTTCGTGGCGGGCGGTGGTGCCGGGCCCCTCGATCCTGACTACGACTGGTGGATCACCGTCGCACCGGATGCGCGCGGACTCGCCTTCGCGGCAGTCCCGCTCGGCCATGCGCGCGCCGCGCGGATCGCGTTCCGCTGGCCGGACGTGACGCGGTGGCAGGTGCGGGCGCTCGGCGTCGGAGAGTCGCAGTGGCGGGCCGACTGGGGGACGCCGACCATCACGCCCCAGGCCGTGAGCATCGCATTCGCGAGCGATTCGGGACCGAGCGGACCGCCGCTGCGCGTCGTCCTGTGGGCCGGCACCCCCGCGCTCACGCGGGATTCCCCGCGCGACCGCGAATGAGCATCCGCTGGCTCCGCCCGGGGGCACCGGCGCAGGCGCGGGGCTTGGTCTTGCTCGAGGTGCTCGTGGCATTGGTGGTGCTGTCATTGGTCGGCCTCGGGTATTTGCAGCTGATTCATCAAGGCCACCATCTCGCTGCCGGGTCGCGCGAGTGGCTGCGGGCGGTGGAGTACGCGGAAGATGGGATGGAACAGGCGAAGCTCGGTACGCTCGGTCTGGACGATCCCGCTGTCCGGCCGGTCGGCGAAGGCTTCCGCCGCCAAATCACCACCCAACCCTGGCAGGATGGGCTCGCGCTCGTCACGGTCACAGTGTTCCTGCCGAGTGGGGCCCGGTTCGCGCTGCACCGCCTGGCGCGCCGTGCGCGGACGCCTGGCGCTCGCGCAGTCTCGGACACGCAGTGGTGACGCGCGACGCGCGGCGCGGGGTCGCGCTCGTGGTGGTGCTCTGGCTGCTCGTCCTGCTCGGCGCGGCCGCCACCGAGATCGCACTGCGCGCCCGCAGCGAATCCCAGCTCGTGGCGACGCTCCGGGCCAGGAGCGTGGGTCGATACGCAGCAGAGAGCGGCATCCTGCTCGGGGCGGCACGGGTCGAGGCGCTGCTCGATTCGCTGCGCGGGCCAGCCGAGCGCGCTGCTGCGTTGCGAGACGAGACGCACCGGTCCCCGATCCCGGAGATCGCGCTCGGCGACGCGCGGTGCGGGGTCGCGGTGATCGATTTGAACGCGCGGCTCGACTTGAATCGGACCGACGCCACGACCCTGCGAAACTTGTTCAGCGAATTCGTGCCCGAAAGTCGCGCCGCCGACCTCGTCACATCCCTCAAGCAGGAGCCGGTCCGTCGGGTCGAGGAGCTCGCCCGCATCCCGTATGCCGGTGACTCGCTCGCGCTCGCCGTCGCCCCGTACGTGACGGTGTGGAGTGACGGCTTGGTGAACGTCAACTCGGCCTCCGAGCCCGTGCTCGCGGCACTCCCGGGCATCGGTGCGGCGGCGGCGACATGGGTGCGGCGACGGGAAGGGGGCGAGATCCTCACGGCGGCCAACGGCCTCCGGCCCGGTGCCGCCGGAGGTCCGCTCCTCACCGTGATGCCCACGCGCCTCATGCTCGTGAGCCGCGGATGGCAACCGGGGCATCCGCTGACCCATGAGATCGACGCCGTGTACGTCGTGCTCGGCCAGTCCCTGGTGCTCGAGAGCTGGGAAGAGCGCGACCGCTAGGCTCACAGCGCCTGGAGATTGATGCCATAGATCGCCTGGAGCATCGCCAGCGCGATGAAGCCCACGAGTGTCCCAAACAAGAGGATCAACGCGGGCTCGAGCAGGGTGACCGCGGTCCGCAGCGCGCGGCGCACTTCGCCGTCGTAGGTGTCGGCGACCCGCAGGCACAAGTCGTCGAGGCGCCCGCTCTCTTCTCCCACGGCGAGCATCTGCAGCGCGAGCGGCGGCAGCGTTCCCGCGAGCGCCGGGGCGAGAGGGCTGCCCTCGGCCAGGGCGGCACCAGCCCGCTCGATGCCGTCTTGGACGACGAGGTTCGTAGCCGACGCCCGCGCGATCTTGAGCGCGGGCACGGCGGGAACGCCGCTCTTCAGCAACAGCCCCAGGGTGCGCGCAAACCGGGCGGTCGAGTACTTGAGCTCGAGGTCGCCGACCCAGGGCCACCCCAGGCGCGCCGCGTGCCAGCGGCGGCGCCCGGCGGGTCGCGCCAGCGCTCGGGACGCTGCGTACACGCTGACGACGCCGAGCAGCAACCACGCCCACCATCCCCGCGTCAGGATCCGGCTCGCCCCCAGCAGCAGCCGCGTGGACAACGGCAGCGTCCCGCCCACATCCGCGAGGATGGCCGCGAACCGCGGGATCACAAACCCGAGCAGCACGCCCACGCCGACGCACGCGACCACTGCCAGCAGCGCCGGATACAGCAAGGCCGATCGCACCTGGGAGCGCAGCTCCGCGCCCTCTTCGAGCTGCTCGGACACCCGCTCGAACACGATGTCGAGGGCCCCACTCGACTCGCCCGCCGACACCATGGCCACGAACAAGGGGTCGAAGTAGCGCTCCTGCGCGGCGAATGCCTGAGCGAGGGCGGTGCCCTCGCGCACCGCGCGGCGCACCTCGCGCAAGGCGGCGGCGAGGCCTTCGTGCGCGACGTGCTGCGCCGTGAATGCGAGCGCGCGATCGACCGGCAGGCCCGCGCCGAGCAGCGTCGCCGCATTGCGCGTCCACAGTGCCACCGCGGCACGCCGCCCCAATCGCCGTCCGGCTCGCGTCGCCGGCGCCACCGGCGCCTCGTCCACGGCAACGGGGTAGAGCCGCTGGCGTCGCAGCCCCGCGAGCACCGTGTGCCGCGACGGGGCCTGCATCACGCCTTCGACCAGCTGGCCACCCGCGGTGGCCGCCCGGTAGTGAAACCGGAGCATCAGCCGAGCACCTCGTCGCGCGTCACCCGCAGCACCTCCTCGATCGTGGTGGCGCCGGCCCACGCCCTCGCCCAGGCCGCGACGCGCAGCGGTGCCATGCCCTCGCGCTGCGCGAGTGCCCGCAGCTGGGCCAGGGATGCCTGCTGTACCACGTGTCCCCGCAGCCCTTCGCTCATGCGCATCAGCTCGTAGAGGCCCGTGCGCCCCCGGTATCCGGTGGCGGCGCACGCGTCGCAGCCGCGGCCGCGCCGGAAGCGCGGCTGCGGCAGGTCCGGCTGGCCGACGGCGCCTTGCGCCAGGACGTCGGCCGGGGGCCGCACGTCGACGGCGCAGGCGTCACACACCACTCGAACGAGGCGCTGCGCCAGGATCCCCAGCACCGTCGCCGCGACAAGGTAGGGCTCGATGCCCATGTCGACGATCCGGGTGACGGCCGCGGGCGCATCGTTGGTATGCAGGGTCGAGAGCACGAGGTGGCCGGTCAGCGCCGCCTGGATCGCGATCTCCGCGGTTTCGCGGTCGCGCATCTCTCCCACCATGATGATATCCGGGTCGTGCCGGAGGATGGACCGCAGCACGGCGGCGAACGTCAGGCCAATCTTCGGGTTCACGGGGATCTGGGTGACGCCTTCCATCTGGTACTCCACCGGATCTTCGACCGTAACGATCTTGACGTCCGGCTGGTTCAGGCGACTGAGCGCTCCGTACAGCGTGGTGGTCTTGCCGGATCCCGTGGGTCCCGTGACGAGAATGATCCCGTGCGGCTGGCGCACCAGCGCCGCGAACTCCTCGAGCAGGGCGGGGGGCATTCCGAGCTCCCCCAGATCGCGCACCCCGGACCGGCGATCGAGCAAGCGCAGCACGACCCCTTCGCCGTGCAGGGTGGGCGTGATGGAGACGCGGAGGTCGACCTCGCGATCCGAGAGTCGCAAGCGGATGCGGCCATCCTGGGCCAGCCGCCGTTCGGCGATGTTCAGGCCGGCCATGATCTTGACGCGGCTGACGACAGCGGCCTGATGCTGCCGCGGCGGTCGGGAGATCTCCTGGAGCACGCCGTCAATGCGGTAGCGCACGCGGAACCCGTCGCTCCCTGCCTCCAGGTGGATGTCGCTGGCGCGTGCGTGCAGGGCTTCGATGATCAGCAGATTGACGAGTTTGATCACGGGTGCCTGGTTCGCGAGCGATCGCAGGTCGTCGATCGAGTCTTCTTCCTCGCTCAGCACGATCAGGTCCCCGCCGCGCAGGTCGGCCGGCTTCACGTCGGCGGTTCCTTCGGTGTGCGCCGACAGGATCGCCGTCTGGATTTCGGCGGCGGGAGCCTCGACGAGGCGGACCGGGCGCCCGTAGGCCCAGCACAATTCGTCGACGACGGTCGGGTCGAGCGGCGCGCCCGCCGCGAGCAGCAGCTCGCCGGTATCGGTCACCGCGAGGGGGAGGGCGCAGTATTGGTCCCAATACGCGGGCGCCAGGCGGTGGGCGAGCGGGCCCGCCGCGGCGGCACGCAGATCGGCGGGCGTCCGCACCGGCTCGGGCGCGAGGCGCGCCGGCGCTGGGGGCGCTGGGGGCGCTGGGGGCGCTGAGGGCGCTGAGGGCGCTGAGGGCGTCGCCGGCCGACTCGCCCGAGTCACGGGCGGCGCGCTCCACCGAGCACCGAGTCGACGGCCGGCTTCAGGTTGGGGAGCTTCGAGCGCTCCTGCTCGAGCAAGGAGTCCGCCTGTTCGTCGGTGAAGACGACGGAGGGGGTGAGGAAGATGGCGAGCTCCGTACGCTCGCGGCGCATCCCACGACTCCGGAACAAGCCGCCGAGCAGTGGCAGATCGCCGAGGATCGGCACGCTCGTCTGCGTGGCCTCGTGCGTCTCGCCGATCAGCCCGCCGATCACGATGGTGTGGCCGGTCTTGACGATCGCGCTCGTTTCCGCTTCGCGCGTCGTAATGACGGGGGCGTTCTGGGCTGCCGCGATCGTCTGCGCCGAGAGCGCACTCACTTCCTGCAACAGGCGGAACGTGACGTACCCGTCCTTGTTCACCGTCGGGATCACGGTGAGCTGCGTCCCGACGTTCTCAAACTGAACCACTTGATTCACCACCGCGTTGAGGCTGGTGAGAGTCGCCGAGGTGAACGGCACCTCACTCCCCACGAGGATCCTGGCCCTCTCGTTGTTGAGCGCGAGCACGCGCGGCGCCGAGAGCACCCGCACGCGGGAGCGCGAGGAGACGGCCTGGAGCACCGCACGCACGTCGAGGGTCGCGAGACTGATAAGCCGCACGCCGAGACCCTGGAGGCCCGCGAGCGCGCTGTCGCCAAAGACCGGCGGTCCGCTGCCCACGGTGATGCCGCGGCTTGAGTCCCCAGACACGCCGCGCTGGGTGAAGAGCTGCCAGTTGATGCCGTACTGCGTGGCGCGATCGAGGGTGACCTCGGCAATCAAGACCTCCAGCAGCACTTGCGGCGGGCGCACATCGAGCTGCTCGATGGTCTCCTGGAGCACGGAGAAGTTGGGTGGCGCCGTCCGGATCACGAGCGCGTTGGTGGCCTGATCCGGGACAATGGTCGTGCCGCCCACGAGCCCCGGCGCGGCGGCTGGGCCACTGTCCGCCGGCAGGACCGGCACCGACGGCACGGGGGCCGCCGCAGGGGGCTGCCCCCGCTGCCGCATGGACTCAAGCTCCCGCTTGGCGAATCCGGCCAACTCGCCTGACAGGCTGCGGCCTTCGAGCGCCTGCACGCGCTGCCGCGGCGGCGGCGCGGCGACCGTCGCCCCAAAGACCTGCCCCAGGGTGCTCGCGAGCTCCGTCGCGCTGGCATGTTTGAGCGGGTAGACGAAGGTGCGGAGCCCGGCTTCGCCGCCGGTCTTCTGATCGAGCTGGCGCAACAAGTCCAGGTAGCGGGCGATGCTCACGCCGCGGTCGGTGATGAGCACGGCGTTCGAGCGCGGCACGACTTCGAGCCGGGCGGTCTTGCTCGCCACCTCCTTCAGCACCGTGACGGCCTCGTCGGCGCGCATGTAATCGAGCGGCACGATCTGCGTGACGAGCCCCAGCGGTGGCGGTGTGGGCAAGTCCTTCCCGACGCGCACCGGGCCGGTGGAGGGGCGCTTCTCGACGGGCATCACCTGAGCTACCGGGCCCGATTGGACGATGACGAGCCCCTGACTCTCGAGAATCGACTCGAGCACCGCCCCCGCCTGGGACGCCGGCACGGGCTCGGGCGTCTGAAACGTGATGCGGCGCTCGGGGATGTCGGTGAGCACGATGTTCAGGCCGAGGGCCACCGCGAGTGAGCGGATCACGTCGCCCAGCTCCGCGTTGACGTAGTTGAGGTGGATGGTCGGGGGTTGCTGACCCATCGCGGGCGCGGCGCAGGTCAGGAGGAGCAGGCCGACGAGCGGCGGAGCGATCCTCATGGCGTGGGTCGCCGGCCAGACGCGAGGTGTAACAGGATCGGCCCGGACGACTGTGCCAGGGTAACGGTCGAGTCCGTGATCGCCACGACCCGTGCGCCAGCGACCCAATCGCCCACCCGGTACAGCTCAGCCCCGGGGCGGCGGGGATCCGCGTGGATCAACGCGACGGCGCCGCGCGGGCTCTGGGTGATGCCGTACAGGGTCGGGGGAGCACCGCCCTCAGCTCGCGCCCGGCGAGCCGCGTGCGGCGCGCCGGCGGGGGTGAACCGCACCGCGGGCGGCGTGCGCCGCTGGGAAAACATGTTGCCACGGACGATCGCGTCGTACGTCGGCGGCGCGGGCTCTGCCGCCACGCGTGCGGCAGGAAGCCCGGTGCCGGGCAGGTCAGCGGCGCTGGCGGGCGGCAACGCAGGAGGAGCAAGGCGGAGGAACGCCCCGAGCCCGAACAGCGCGAGCGCGGCTCCGTAGAGTGCGGGCGCGCTCCTCACGACCCGCCCGCCTCACTGGGCTGGTGCGGGCCGTACAGCCCGTGCACCCGGAGCGTCCACGACAGCGTCTGCACCGTCGCTGCCGCTGGGCCCACCACGCCGTCGAAGCCGCCGTTCAAGGTGAGCTCGTCGACCACGAGCAGCTTCGTGCCATGCTCGAGCCGGTACAAGAAATCCACGAGCCCACGCACGTCACCGCGCGCCTGGAGTTGGACGGGGATCGCCACGAGCCCGAGCCGGTCGGGGCGCGGTTCGCCTGCGACGTCGACGCGGTCGAGCTGCACCGCGGCCTCCTCGGCGTAGCGTTGGAGCAGGCCCTGGAGGGTCGAGGCGGCCAGCGCTGGCGTCGCGCCGGTGACAAGCCTGTTCTCGTCCCCCGCGAGCACCACCCGCTGCTCCGTCAACGCGCCCCGCAGCCGGTCGGCGTTGGCCGTGAGCGCGTCCAAGCGGGCCCACTGCTCGCGGCTCGCCGCGTACGCCGCGTTGCGCGCAACCCAGTGCTGCGCGGCCGGCAGCACCAGCCCGACGAGCACCAGGGCGATGGCGCTGACGATGGCGCCGCCTAGCACGACGCGCTGCTCGCGCGGGTTAAGACGCCGGAACGAAGCGAAAAGCGAGGGCGAAGGTCTCATACAGCTCGCGACCGAACTGGGCGCGGTTCATAGCCGACAGAAAATGGAGGTCGCGGAACTGGGGATCCGCGCCCAGGGCGGCGAGCACGCGAGCGGCGTTCGGCGCGTAGCCGTCCACCTGCCACTCACTTGCCGCGCCGTGGATCCCGCGCACGAAGGCACCCGCGGGCAGCTGCCGGGACAATGCTTGCAACACGCGCAGCGGGTCGGGACGCTCGGAGGCGATCTGGCGAATCGCGTCGGCCCGCTGCGCGAGCGTTGCGAGCTCCGTCTGCAACGCCACGGCCGGGGCTGCCTGAGCGCGCAGTGCCGCCAACGCGCCATCGAGCTGGCGCGCGGCGCGGGCGCTGCGGGCGTCCGCCGAGCCGAGGGCGAAGATGAGGGCGGCCCCGCAGGCGGCGATGGCGAGGCCCAATGCACGGCGGTGCCGTCGGCGGATCCGGCCTCCGAGCTGGGGGGAGACGAGGGTGTGGGCGAAATCGGGCGTGGCGTCGAGCCCGAGCGCGGCCCCGTACGCCGCCACGAAGCCGTCGGCCAAGTTGGCGACCGCGGGGAGCGGCTGCAGGGGGCCCACGAGCGCCGACAGCGCCCGGCTGCGGTCCGCGTCCCATGGGGTGAAGTAGGGGGGTGATGCTGCAGCGCCCCTGGGGGCGAGGGCCGCAGGCACGCTGGCCAGATCGCCGAACAGGCGTCGCGCCCGCGTCACGACCCCGCCCGACAGTTCCACGACCCCGATTCCGTCGGCGCGGCGGTCGCACACCACCACGGCCTGCGTGATGGCGGCGCGGGCGAGGCCGCGGCCCAGCGTCACGGGAGCGGGCTCCACGAGATCCACCGGGGCGATGCGCTCGAGCGCGGCGACCCAGGCCGCGAGCTGCCCTTCTCGGACGGCAAATACCAGATCGTCGTCCTGCCGCACGGCCGGGACCAGGTCTTCTGAGCGTACCGCGAAGTAGCGCTCGGCCTCAAGCCGCAGGATGTCCCGGCGCGCCGCCGCGGCGACGGCCGGCAGCGTAATCCGTGTCGTGAGGAGTAGCGGCAGGTCCACCGCTATCGCGATGCTGCGCACGGGGCCGAGCTCGCGCAACGCGAGCACGGCTTCCTCAGGCGCATCGAGGTCCCACTCGATTTCCACCGCGCGGGTGCGCCGCGTGGGCCACCCGTCCACGCGGACACCGCGTATGGTCCGCTTGCCGAGTTCCACGCCCAGGCGGGCCATTAGCGACTCGTCATGCAGGAGATCACCCGGTAGGGGAGGTGTGCGTCAGGCCCGACCCGCTCGAAACTGCGGCACCCGGCAGCGCCGTGGGAAGTGCGCCATCTGTAACACTCTTGTCACCGACTGAGGCCGACCGCGGGGGTTGCGTCGGGAAACGGGGCCACGTTACGGCCTCGTGACGAGGCCGTCGTCCCAGAGCAACGCCGGCGAGCGACGATGGCTCCATGCTGCTTCTTCCCTGCAGGCCGGCACCATTGCGAGGGTTCACGACATGACACAGCACGAGAAGAGCGTCAGAGCGCGCGTGGTGCGGCTGCGCAGCCGCGGTCCCTCGGTGGTGGCGGCCCTCGCGTTGGTCGGCGCACTCGCGGCGTTTGTCAGCGACGATGAGGGCGATTTCACCGGGTTCCAGCCCGGCAACCTCGTCGTGAGCCGGAGCGTCTACGACAACGCGGCGAGCATTGTCCGCGTGGGCACGATCCTGCCGCCCGGGTGTGCGACCACGCAAGGCAGCTGCGCGGCTCCGAGCGGGGCGCCCGACGACGGCACCTATCCGACGGTGTGGAACAACAACCAGTACGATGGGAGCTTCGGCGTCACGTCGAAGATTGTGCTCGACCAACTCACGCCCTCGGGCCGGCAGATCAATTCGCTGGAAGTGCCCAGCAGCTCCGAGCGCCGCGTCCCGAGGAACGGGGACCCGATCGTCACGAGCTTCTCCTCGAAATCCGAACTCGCGTTGAATCTCTCCACGGACCGTGCGTACCTGACGTTCATGGGCTACGCGGCGCCGATCGACACCCTCGACGCCTCGAACGCGAACACGCCCTTGGCCGTCGACCCGACGAATCCCGTCGGCGAGAACGTGGATCGCGCCGTGGCGATCGTCGATCGGGCCGGCCACGTGCGCGTCACGAAGACGAATGCGTACAGTGGCAACAATGGGCGCGCGGCCATTCTCAACAATCGGGCCGGCGCGAACGTCATTTACACAGCCGGGAACGCCGGCAACGGCGCGAATCCACAGCCGACCGGCATTCTTCTCGGGGCCGGGACCCAGATCATGACCCCGGCGGATCGCAAGGAAAGCGAGCAGACTCCTGGCCTTCCCACACCGCTCGGGAGCTTCTCGATCACGCTGCTCGGCTCGAAGCCAGACAAAATCGGGAAGGACGACAACTTTCGGGGCCTGACCATCTTCCAGAACGTGCTGTTCTACTCGAAGGGCAGCGGCGGCAACGGCGTCAACACGGTGTACTTCCTCGACGTCACCGGGAAAGCCTGTCCCAAGGGCGTGGGCCTGCCGGCCAGCTCAGCGACCCTGCCGACCACTGCCCTCGTCTACAACTCCGCGATTCTCGCCGACTCGGGTTTGCCGAGCAACATGTGCATTCTCGCGGGCTTTCCCGCGACCCCGAACAACAAGGCCAAGGTCCTGGCGTTCCCGTTCGGCATCTGGTTCGCCAACGCCACGACGCTGTACGTCGCGGACGAGGGGGACGGGTACGCGGGCGGCACCGATCTGTATACCCATGCCGCCGGCCAAACCACCGCCGGTCTGGAGAAGTGGGTGTTCAACACGACCCGCCAGACATGGGGCCTGGCGTATACGCTGCAGACCGGTCTTGGGCTCGGCGTACCCTACACGATCCCCGGGTATCCCACCGGCAACAACACCGGCGTGAAGACGCCGCTGCCCTGGGCGCCCGCGACGGACGGACTGCGTAACATCACGGGCCGCGTGAACGACGACGGGACGGCGACCATCTGGGGCATCACCTCAACGGTCAGCGGCAGCGGCGACCAGGGCGCGGACCCGAACGGGCTCGTGATGGTGCGGGATGTGCTCGGCAACGCGGACGCGACGGTGGCAGCGGCCGAGCAATTCCGCCTGGTGCGTCGGGCGCGCCTCGGCGAGGTGCTGCGAGGAGTCTCGTTCACCCCTGGGACCGCGCAGCCAGACGCAGAGCGCTGACCGACTGTCACCAGTAGTTCGTGGCTCCCACGGCGAGAGCGGCACGGGCGCTTGGCCTCATCGGGTCTGTGCGTCAGCGCGTCGGGGGTGACGGGAGGTCCGCGCTGCCGGCCCACCGACCACCGCCTGCGCTCGGACGGTGACCCCGAGCGAAAGCTACGAGCCGCATTTGCGCTACCTCCAGGCCCTGCTCGGCCACGCCCAGCTCTCGACCACCGAGCTCTACACGCGCGTCTCGATCGCGCAGCTCAAGGCGGTGCACCAGCGCACGCACCCGGCGCATCGCACGCGCGTCGAGCGAAACGCGCAGCCTTCTTCTTTAGCTGCTGATTCGGCTGCGGAAGCAGCACCGCGGGCCCGCGCGTGATCGATCATCGGGGGGCCCGCGGCCCCTGAAGGGTTACCCAGAAGGCAGTTATGTTACCCGGAGCCGCGGGCCCCTGATGGGGGCGGAGCGCGTCGGGCCGCTCGTTACTTTGCCGGGAGGAGAGAAGACCGTGATGACGGAACTAGTGTTTGTCGTCGAGGAAGCCCCTGAAGGGGGCTACACCGCGCGGGCCGTGGGTGCCTCCATCGTCACCGAAGCCGACGACTTCGAGGCCCTGCGCTCTCAGGTGCGCGACGCGGTGCGCTGCCACTTCGACGAAGGCGCGGCGCCCAAGCTGATCCGCCTGCATTACACGCGCGATGAAGTGATCGCGGCGTGAAGCTGCCGCGGGACCTCTCGGGCCGTGACCTCGCCCGTGCGCTCAAGGTCCTGGGCTACGAGATCACCCGTGAGACTGGTAGCCACCTCCGACTGACGACCCAGGAACGCGGCGAGCACCACGTGGTCACGCTTCCGGATCTGGGGTGATCCGATGAATAGAGGCCCAATTTGGGTTGCGGCCTGCGTCGGCTTGACTGATTTGGTGACGTTTCCTCTCCTCGTCACTCAGTCGGTCTCGCATGCTAACACGACGGTCCCGGGCGAGAATGCCGAACGGTTAGGCCGGATGTTCCGAGGCGTGACGCATCTCTTGGCATTCGTGTGGTGCGCCATCGCTCTCTCTTGCGCAGCGTTAGTGGGCGCTTGTTCGACGTCACAGACTGTGGATCTTGCCAAGACCAGTACATTGCTTTCCCATCAGCCACTTACGCTCCCGGCACCGGAGCCGTTGCTAATGGTGGGTTCGATGAATGAACTCTGTCTTCAGATCCGCACGCCCGATTCGCTCAACCTGCGGACTCACAGATCGGGGTGGGGCGTGCGGAGGTCGGACGGGGTCCTCGTCACGGTAGGAGCGGCGATGCTGCATGCTGACAACTCCTCCGATACGATCTCGGCAGGCGCATACAGCATGAGCACTGACGAGGACTGCCTCACGATCAGGCCAAGCATTAACGACTCGCTACATCCACCCTTCTCGGCCGTTCGCATTACCGCCACTGACAGCCTTAGAGTCTCCAGAATCACGTGGAGAAGTTGGCCCGGATTGTGAGCTCGCCGCCTCTGTAGCGGCGGAGGATGCTCACCACCGGGGAGCCATCTCGCCTTGACGTCGTCCATACGACCGACGTGATCAGGGCCTTCGTCGCCCGTCGCGGCGACGAATCTGAGACGACGCGAGAGCATCGTCTCGCATGACGCCTTGTTCAGAGCTTCCCCAGGGGCCATCACGCCACCGGGGCGTTTACCGTCAACCCACGCGGCCCGACATACTCCGATTGAGGACGGATGAGATGATCCGCCGCGTGTTGCTCGATCACGTGAGCACACCACCCGGCGACCCGGCCGCAGGCGAACGTCGCGACGAACGAGCGGGGCTTCAAGCCTAGCGCCTGGAGCACCAGCGCCGTAAAGAACTCCACGTTCGTCCGCAGGTTGCGACCCGGCTTGACCTCATCGAGCACCCGCAGGATGATCTGCTCCACCGCCCGCGCCAGATCGAACAGGCGAGGGTCCTCGAGCCGCGCCGCGCGCATCCGCTCCACCACCGCGGCGAGCACGTCGGCGCGCGGGTCGCGGACCCTGTAGACCCGATGGCCGAACCCCATGATGCGCCGTCCGGCG
>DATBBW010000097.1:0-2476 GCA_036270795.1 Gemmatimonadales bacterium
AACGTGCTGGTCGACCAGCTGACGCTGGAGCTGGCGCCGGTGCCCCGAGGGCCGTGGCGCTCGGTGGGCGTGTCGCACAACGGCTTCGTCGTCGAGTGTTTCCTGGACGAGATCGCCACCGCGGCGGGCCGGGACCCGCTGGCGCTGCGCCGTGAGCTGCTGCGCGACAAGCCGCGTCACCTGCGCACCCTGGAGCTGGCGGCGTCCCAGGCGGGCTGGGGCACGCCGCTCCCGGGTGGACCGCGCCGCGGGCGCGGCATCGCCCTGGCGGAATGGGGACCGACGGTGTGCGCCGAGGTGGCCGAGGTGGCGATCGACGCCGACGGCACGGTGCAGGTCCCCCGAGTCGTGTGCGCGGTCGACTGCGGCCCTGCGGTGAACCCGGGCCAAGTCGAAGCCCAGATCCAGGGGGGCGTCGTGTTCGGCCTGAGCGCGGCGCTGTACGGTGAAATCACGCTCGCGCAGGGCCGCGTGGTGCAAGGGAACTTCGACACTTACCCCTTGGTGCGGCTGCCGCACGCGCCGGTGGTGGAGGTGCACATCGTCCCGAGCCCCGAGCCACAGGGCGGTGCCGGCGAGCCTGGCGTTCCGCCGATCGCGCCCGCGGTGTGCAACGCTATTTTCGCGGCCACCGGGAAGCGGATTCGGCGGCTGCCGATCGGCAAGCTCGCCTAGCGCGCTGTCGACGGAGGGGCCGCCGTACTCGCCGGTCGGGCAGGGCGGCTGCGCCACAATGCGCGCGCGATCACCCAATCGATCAGACGGTCCGGGAGTCGCAGCACCAGGCGATCGACCCAGCTATGAGCCGAGACGACCACGCGCAGCGGCGGCCGGCGGGTGGCGAGCGCCCGCGCGACGGTGCGCGCCACGCGGTCGGGCGGCGGAGCCTGCTCGGCGCTGCGCAGCGCGCCGCGGCGGAACCGCTCGATCACCGGCGCGTACACCGTGCCGCGGTATCGGGCCAGGTCCATCGATTCGACCTTCTCCCAGATCCGGGTGCGGAAGGTCCCGGGCTCGATCACGATGACCCGCACGCCGAACGGCACCAACTCGCGCCGCCAGCTGTCGGAGATCGCCTCGAGCCCGAACTTCGAGGCGGCGTAGGGGCCCATGAAGGGGAGCGCGCCGCGACCGGCGACCGAGCTGATGTTGACAATACGCCCGCGCGCCGCCTTGAGGAGAGGCAGGAACGCCTGCGTCACCGCGACGGCGCCCACCAGGTTCACTTCGAGCACGCGCCGCAGCTCCTCGAGCGGGAACAACTCGAGCGGGCCGGCGGCCGGGATGCCGGCATTGTTCACGAGCGCCCCGAGCGGCGTGCCTGCCAAGGCGTGCTCCACCTCGGCGCGAGCCCGCGCGATGCTGGCCCCGTCGGTCACGTCGAGGATCACGGGGACCACCCGCGCCGACACGAGCGCCTGGCCATCCGCGAGGCGCCGCACGGTCCCGAACACGCGGAAGCCCCGACTGGCGAGCTCGCGCGCGATGGCCGCGCCGATGCCACTCGAGGCTCCCGTCACCACGACACCCAGCGTCACACCGCGGAATCTACGGCCTCCGCGCCAGCGTCGCCGCCCGGGCTCTGAGTGCGGCGTCGATGTCGGCGAGCGCGACGGGCGCAGGGACGGTCCACCCGGCCCGCTCGGTGGTAGGCACGCGGATCGCGGCGACCTCCCCGTCCGGCCCGAGGTCCACTACGGCGCTCGCCGCGTCGCCGGGACCCTGATTCGCCTGGATCACGAGGGTCCACGTACCGTCCTTGGGCCACGACCGCTGGAGCGCATACACGCCCGCCCGGCTCGTTTCCTGAAACTCGAGCTTTACGGAGCGCCGCGCGCCGTGCACGATCCCCTCAGCCGTGCCCGTGACGAGGGCACCGACCGGCAGGCGGTGATGGAAGGTGTGCACCAAGAGAACCGCGCCGCGCGCGGACGGGTCGTACGGGTTCACCGGGACCTCGATGGATATCCACGGCGGCCCGCTGGTCGAGCTGCAGGTAGGGCACGCGAGCGCCGGGGCGGCGATGAGGGCGCCAGCGAGTGCGGCGAGCGCGAGGCTACGAATCGGGTTCAGCATGGCAACCTCCAGTGATTGGTTGCCTCTGAGATGCCGGTCGAGCGCCGCAAGGTTTGAGCGCTACGGTTTCGGCTCCAGCACGATGGGGCCCTTGAAGCTGCGGACGGTGACTTGGGCGCCCCCCGCGCCGGTTGAGAACCGGAGTTCCTGGCCGACGCCCACAGGGCGCCGCTCGGGGATCGCCCGCGTGAGCGTGTTGGTGATCGCCCCACCGATTGTCACCAGGTCGAAGTCGGCGACCACGGTGGCAGGGACGCGCAGCGCGATCGTGCCGCTCTGGCTCTCGAGCTCCACTGCCCCACCCCGCCCCAAGTCGCCGTCGAAGCGGATATCGCCCGTCACCGACTCGAACTTGCCCCGCTGCACACCGGTGCCGCCGCGCTGCCACCCCGCGGCCCGG
>DATBBW010000098.1:0-8018 GCA_036270795.1 Gemmatimonadales bacterium
AGCGAAGTTATCCCCAGATGGGGACGCCGGCTACGGCGGCGGGCGATGCCCTTCCAACCGGGGACTGTGCGGCGGCATCCTATCAGCACTCGCCCAGCCGTCCCCTTGAACCTGAGGATGATGTCGTGCCGCGAATCCCGCTTCCTGCGTGCGTCCTCGGAGTGTGGCTCATCTTGGCCGGTGGCGCGCGGGCCCAAGAGCCGCAGCACCACGCGGCGCAGGCCGTTGAGAACAGCTACGCTCGCACGCAGCTCGCGCTCAGCTACACGCTCCACGTCGACGGCACCAACCTCACGGCGTTCGACGTCGAACTGCGAACGCGCCACGCGCCGGACACGTTCCGACTCGCCATGGTCGCGCACCCGGAGTACGACGACCGGTACTGGCGCTACATCGAAGGGCTCAGCGTCGAGGCGCCGGGCGGCCCCGCGACCATCGCGCGCGAGGACAGCGCCCTGTGGCGCGTGGTCGCGCCCGGCGGCACGGCTACCGTGCGCTATCGCCTCCAGCTGCCGCCGCCCCAATCGCCGCGCGCCGCCTGGCGTCCCTTTCTCGCCCCCACCGGGGGACTCGTCGGCGGGCCGCACTCGTTTCTGTACGTGGTCGGCGCCACGCTCGCGCCCGCACACCTCACGCTGGAGCTCCCGCTTGGGTGGGACGTAGCGACCGGCCTCGAGCCCACGGCTGACCCGCGCACCTTCGTCGCGCCGAGTGCTGCGGTCCTCGTGGACTGCCCCCTCCTCGTGGGCCGGCTGCGGAGCTGGCGGTTCAAAGTGGACGGCGTGCCGCACCGAGTGGTCTACTGGCCGCTGCCCGACGCCACGCCGTTTGACACCGCTACCCTGGTGAGCGACATCGAACGGCTCGTGCGCCAAGGCGTGGCGCTGTTCGGGCGCGCGCCCTATCGCGAATACACCTTCCTCCTCCAGGACGGCGCGCAGGGAGCACTCGAGCACCGCAACTCGGTCACGCTCGGCGCCCCGAGCGCGACGCTCGCGAGCGATTCCACACTGCTGCTCCCCGAGATCGCGCACGAGTATTTCCACACCTGGAACCTCATGCGCATCCGCCCCGCCGAGTATGGCGACGTGGATTATCGCCCGCCGCCACCGACCCGCGGGCTGTGGTGGAGCGAGGGCCTCACCATGTTCTACGCCGATCTGCTGTTGCGGCGGGCGCGCCTCCCCGGCGGTGCCGCGACGCGGGTGACGCACCTCGAGCAGGCGATCGCGCGCTACCTGGCGAGCCCCGGGAACACGCGCTTCGCACCGGAGAGCGTGAGTATGGTGGCCAACGGTTCGCGGCCGGGCGCGCTGGGCGACTACAGCGCGAGCGTGCACCTGCAAGGCGAGCTGCTCGGCGCGATGCTCGACCTGATGGTGCGCGACGCGACGGCCGGCCGACGCTCGATGGACGACGTGATGCGGTCCATGCTGGAACGGTTCTCGGGCGAACGCGGGTTCGCCGAGCGAGACATCGAGCAGACCGTGAGGGACGTGTGCCGGTGCGACCCGCGCGTCTTCTTCGCGACCTTTGTGCGCGGGGCCCAGCCGATCGCCTTCGACCACTACCTCGGCCTCATCGGCATGCGGCTCGTCGTATCTTGGGCGCCGGCGGTGGGCCCCGAGGGCCAAGCTACAGCGGACACGCGCGTCTATGCGTGGTAAGCGCCGGGGGACAGCGTGCCGAGCCTCCTCATTACTGACCCGACGAGTGTCTGGGGAAAGGCGGGTCTGCACAGCGGCGACCGGCTCACCGACCTCAACGGGACCCCGGTCGCGACCGGGGCGGACTTCCGCGCCCTGCGCGGCCGCCTACGGATCGGCGACACGGTGCGGGTCACGGTCGCCCGCCCGAGCGGCGCTTGGCACACGCACGTGGTCGTCACGGGCTACCAGTATCCCGTCGTGCGGATCGAGGAGCTCCCCGGAGCGAGCGAGCGCCAGCGAACGCTGCGCGCGCAGTGGCTCGCGGCAGAACGCTAAGCCCCGCCGACATCCCGCGGCGCGTTGCGACACGCAACGCCTCGCGCGCTCAGCAGTGGGTGCTTCCCGCACGTATAGTGTGGATGAACCAGAGATTCGGCATCCACATGGGAGGGCGTATGAGACTGCATTCGGCATTCGCGTCCACTGCGGCCCTGGTATTCGCAGTGTCCACGGCGTTCGCTCAGAACCCGCCAGCCGACCCCGGTCCCGGGCGGCAAGGACCCTCTGAGCGGCGTATGGAGATGCTGCTCAAGGGCATCACCCTGACGCCCGCTCAGCATGCCCGCATCGACTCGATCCGGGTTCGCTACCAGGGCCAAATGCCCGCCTTCACGCCTGGTACTCCGCCCGATTCGGCGACGCGCGAGAAAATGCGCGAGCTGTTCCAGCGCCACAACGTGGAGATCCGCGCCGTCCTGACCCCCGATCAACAGAAGGTGTGGGATCGCAACCTCGCCGAGATGCGGGCCCGCCGCCGAGAGCGGCCGTGATGGATCAGCGGCTGCCCTGACGCGCGCGCCGCGGCGCGCAGGGCCAGCCGGGGCTCCGCACGATCGAGTCTCGGGAGGCGCTAGTCAGGGCTGCAGAGGCCGTTGTGGCACACGATGGCCAACAGGAGGGTGGGGGGAATGAGAATCAGCCCTACGGTCTTCCAGAACCCTGCCACGGGGCTGCCGAGGCGGATCGAGTCGACCTCGTTCCGGGGCACACTTGTGCGGCAGCTGTCGCAGCCCACCGGTTGGAGGAACGGAGTGCCGGTGACGGAGTCCGCCGTGAGCGTGACCGCGTGCCAGCGGACCACGCCTCCCTTGCGCCACACCTCGACCTGCTGGCGCGCCGGGAGAGGGCCGGGCGCAAGCCCGGGCACTTGGTGCCACCCGGCACCACAGGCGAGCGTGACGACGAGCGACACCACAGCGGCGGCCCGAACCCACCCGACTGCCCGGTCTATCCGATGCGACACGATGAGCCTCCCCTCAGCACGGCGAATCGGTTCCGGATAACCTGCGCCGCGCGAACCCCATCCTCAATCCCCCCCTCCTCCCGATCACCATCGCCCGCCGCGGCTCGCGATGTGGCAGAGCCGCGCGCACGTTGACCCTGTCGGGCCCCTGCGGATACATTCCGGCCCGTGCCCCCTTCCGATTTGCAAGTACGCGTGGAGCGCGCGCTCTCGCGTGTCCAGAACCCCCGCCTCGGTAAGGACGTCCTCTCGGCTGGCATGGTGAAGGACCTGACGGTGGATGAGGCCGGGGCGGTCACGTTCAGCTTCTTGCTGGGTCGAGACGACCCGGGTTCGCTGGCGCGCGAGGTGCGCAAGGCGGTGCAAGCTGTGGAGGGCGTAACCGCCGTGCGCGTCACCGTGGCGGACGGGGGCGCCGCCGCGGGGGCGGCCGCGCCGCGCCGCGCCGCCGCCGGCGCCGTGCCTCCGCCCCCCACGCCCGTCGAGCTCCCGCACTTGGGCCGGGTGATCGCGATCTCGTCGGGCAAGGGCGGGGTCGGGAAGTCCACCGTGTCCGCGAACCTGGCCGTGGCGCTCGCGTGCGCGGGGCACCGCGTGGGGCTGATGGACGCCGACATCTACGGACCCAACATTCCGCGGATGATGGGGGTGGACCAGAAGCCCGAGGTGCACGACCAAAAGATCCAGCCGCTCGAGGCGCACGGGGTGAAGCTGATGTCGCTCGGCCTGATCGTGGAGCGCGACGCCCCAGCGATTTGGCGCGGTCCGATCATCATGAAGGTGATCGGCCAGTTCCTGCGCGACGTGGAGTGGGGGACGCTCGATTACTTCCTGGTCGATCTTCCTCCGGGGACCGGGGACGCGCAGCTGTCGCTCGCCCAGTCGGTGCACATCCGGGCCGCGATCATCGTGACGACACCCCAGGAGGTGGCGGTGGGCGACTCGCTCCGCGGCGCGAAGATGTTCGAGCGCGTGGGCGTGCCAGTGCTCGGCGTGGTCGAAAACATGAGTTATTACGTGTGTCCGCACTGCGGCGAGCGAACGGAGATTTTTCTCGCGGGCGGTGGCGCGCGGCTGGCCGACGAGCTGGGCGTGCCGCTGCTCGGCCAGGTGCCGCTGCAAGCGAAGCTCCCCGAGCTCGCGGACTCGGGGAAGCCGATCGTGGTCGCCGAGCCCGACTCGCCCGCCGCGCGGGCGCTCGACGCGATCGCCCGCCGCGTCACGGACGCGCTCGCTGCTCTGCCGCGCTGACGTGCGGCTCGTCGTCGCCGCGCTGCTCCTCCTCCAGCACCCCCGCACCGAGCGGCCCGACGTGCGCGCCGGGCTGGACACCCTGTACGGCGGCGGGTTCCCGGCCGCCGCGGCCTACTTCGCCGCCCTCGCGGCGCGCGACACCGCCGATCCCGCCCCCGTCATCTTCGAGGCCAGTGCCTACATCTGGTGGGCCGAGGCCTTGGAAAACGACGCCTACGAGACCGCGCAAATCGATTCGCTCCTCGAGCTCGCGCTCCGCCGCACGAGCGCGGCTCCCATCGGGCAGGCGCGCGACTTCTGGCGCGCGACCGCGCTCGGCTACCGCGCCCGCCAGCGTGACCTGCACGGTCACTCCTGGGGCGCGGCGAAAGACGGCCGGGCGATGCGGGACGCCTACCAGCGCGTCCTTGCAGCCGACTCGGCCTGCGTGGACTGCTACCTGGGGCTGGGCGTGTACCAGTATGGCCTCGCGCGCGCCGGCGCCCTCGCCCGCCTGGTCGCGAAGCTCGTCGGGCTCGGCAGCGGCAACGTGGAGACGGGAATCCGCTACCTCCGCCGCGTGGCACAAGAGGGCGACTTGGCGCGGGTCGAGGCGACCTGGGTGTTAGCGGCCGCGTTGGTGCGCGAGGCGGCGCGCGATCCCGCCGGTCGCATTACGCTGGACCGGGAAGCGCGCGAGTACGTGCAGCGCCTGGCCGAGCGCTACCCCGGCAACGCCGTGTTCCAGCGATTCCTGCGAGACCACTCCGCGGGCCCGCCCCCCAGCCCATGACCACCGCGCAGCGTCCCGCGGGAGCCCTGACCGTGGGCCCTCTGCGGCCCGTGATCCTCAAGCTCGCCGCGCCCGCGGTGGCGATGATGGCCTGCCACTTCTGCTTCAACTTGATCGACTCGATCTGGGTGGGCCGCTTGATCGGCCCCGCCGCGCTCGCGGCGGTCTCGACGGCGGGGTTCTACGTGTGGGTGCTCTTATCGCTCGGGGAGATGGTGGAGGGCGGACTGATCGCCGTCGCGGCGCGACGTCACGGCGAGGGATTCCCCGAGGCGGCGGCCCGCGCAGCGGGCGCGGCCGTCGAATACGCCCTCGTCGCGGGGATGATCGTGAGCCTCGCCGGCTACGCGATCACCGACTGGTTGTTTCGGGTGATGGGTGTGCCCGCGGACGTGGCGCGCCTTGGCCACCAATACCTGCACACCTGGCTGCTCGGTGGGCCGCTGGTGTTCGGATTCTTCGCCGTCGAGGCCACGTTCCGCGCGTCGGGCGATACCCGCACCCCGTTCCTCTTGCTCGCGGCCTCCGTCGTCTTGTCGATCGGGCTCGACCCACTACTCATCGCGGGCGTTGGCCCGTTTCCGAAACTTGGCGTCGCAGGCGCGGCGGCGGCGTCGGTCATGGTGCGGGGGGGCGGCTTCCTGATCGGGGTGGGTATCGCCCTGAAGCGGGGGCTGATCCGGCTGGACGCGCCCGACTGGCGCGCCGTGCCCACGATCTTCCGCGTGGGCGCACCGCTCTCGCTCGCCGGCGTGCTGCTCTCGGTGATCTACATGTGGCTCACCCGCTTCACATCGCGGTTCGGGACGCCGGCGCTCGCGGCGCTCGGCGTGGGCCACAAGGTAGAAGGGCTCGGCTTCCTCGCAATCTCGGGGTTCGCGCTCTCGGCGAGCGCGCTGGTGGGGCAGAACCTCGGTGCCGGACAAGAGGCCCGCGCCCGCCAGGGCGTGCGGCTCACCGTCGCCTACTGCCTCGTCTTCACCACGGCGACGGCGGTCGCCTTCCTCGCGATCCCGCAGACTCTCGTGGGGCTGTTCACGTCGGACCCGGCGGTGATCCATGACGGCAGCCTCTACCTGCGCGTCATCGCGTTCGCCCAGATCGGGCAGACGTTTGAGATCATTCTCGAGGGCGCGCTGGCGGGTGCCGGCTACACGCTGTGGCCCCAAGTGACTAGCACATCCCTCACGCTGCTGCGAGTACCGCTCGCCGCCTGGTGGTCGCAGGACATCGGCGTGCTGGGCATCTGGCTCGCGCTGTCGGTCACGGCGGTCGCCCGGGGGATCGCGATGACGCTCTTCTGGATGAGCGGCGCCTGGCGCCACGAGACGGTCTGATGGCAACGCTCATCACCTTGCTCACCGATTTCGGCGCGGCCGACAGCTACGTGGGTGAGGTGAAGGGAGTGCTGTTGACCCAGGTGCATGGCGCGGTGCTGGTCGACATCACGCACCAGGTGCCGCCCGGGGATGTGCGCGCCGGCCAATACATCCTGTCGCGCGTGTGGCACCGGTTTCCGCAGGGGAGCGTCCACCTGGCCGTCATCGATCCGGGTGTCGGGACCGCGCGGCGCGTGCTCGCGGCCCAGGCGGCGGGACACTTCTTCGTGGCCCCGGACAACGGCCTGCTGTCGTTTCTGCCGAGAGACGCGCATTTCGTCGCCCTCCCCATCCCCCCCCATGCGGCGCCCACCTTCCACGCGCGCGACGTGTTCGCCCCGGTCGCCGGCCAACTCGCGCTCGGGACGGCGCTCACCCACCTGGGCCAGTCCGTCGCCGACCCCCACCGTGACCCGCTCCCCGCTCCTGTGCATGACGGCACGGCCGTGGTGGGCGAGGTCATCTACATCGACCGGTTCGGCACGTTGATCTCCAATATCCGGGGCGCTCAGGTCGAACCTGGGGTGCGGATCAAGGTTGCGGAGACGGAGGTGGGGCCGCTGGCGCGGACCTTCGGGGACGTGGGACGGGGACAGCTCGTGGCGTTTGTCGGAAGCGGCGGTACGGTCGAGGTCGCAGTGCGGGACGGCAGCGCCGCCCGCATGCTCGGGGTCGGCGTTGGGGCGGAGGTGAGAGCGTAACGGCGGTTGCGGTCGTCCTGAGCCCCCACGCCCACCTCGAGCGCGCCGGTGTTAGCGCTTGAATCCCCCCGAGGGCGTGCGGATCTTCACTTTCGCCATCACCCGCTCGACGAACCCGAACTCGGGCGTGAGGCGGGGGAGCTGCGCCAGCTCGCGGATGAGCTTGCGCTCGCGGTCGGCGCTCGCGCGGCAGTCGCCGCACTGCGCGACGTGTATGTCGCGCGCGGCGGGGAGGAGACCCAGAGCCCATAGCTCGATCTCCTCGGGAGTCAGGTGGTGCGTCATAGGTCCGTCCATCACGCTTCTCTACGAAGCCCCGTAGGTCGAGGTTTCACGGCCGCCGGTCGTCCAAGTAGCCGCGTAATTCGTTGCGGGCTCGGTGGATAAACGTCTTCACTGTGCCCAGTGGCAGGTCGAGAATGCGGGCGATCTCCTCATAGCTGTGCCCCTCCACATGACGCAGCAGGATACACGCCCGGTACTCCGGGCGCAGCTTCGCGATCGCCTGCTCGATGGCGCCACCCAGCTCCCGCGCTTCGACCTCTTGGAGCGGCGACTCGCCGGACGCGCCGAGCTGGAGCGCGGTGGCGCTCATCTCGTCGGGCGTCGTGGCATGGGGCGAGCCGTCGAGCGACAGCGTGTCGACTTCGCGCTTGCGCAGGTGATCGATCGCGGCGTTGTTCGCGATCTTGAAAATCCACGAGGAAAACTTGAACTGCGGATCGTACGAGTCGAGTCCGTTCAACACCTTGATGAACGTCTCCTGCGCCAGATCCTCGGCGAGCGTGCGGTCACGCACCATACGGTAGAGGAGCGAGAAGAGGGGCCGCTCGTAGCGGCGCACCAATTCGCGGAAGGCGGCTTCGTGGCCACGCTTGGCCCACGCCACGACCTCCTGGTCGCTGGCGCCGGTCAGGTTGCTCGGCCTATCTTTCGCGCCTATGCCGCCGTCTCCCGCAT
>DATBBW010000099.1:0-4431 GCA_036270795.1 Gemmatimonadales bacterium
TCCAGGTCATCGTCGGCCTACGCCCGGGCGGCGCCTCGTGGGAGCGGGCCCAGGCGGCGGAGCTCGACGTGCGCCCGGTCGCGGAGGCGGCGCGGGCGGCCGCCGTCATCATGATGCTCGTCCCCGATCAAGAAGCGCGGGCGGTCTACGAGGCCGGCGTCGCCCCGACGCTCCGGCCCGGGAAGACGCTCTTGTTCGCGCACGGATTCAACGTGCATTTCGGCGAGATCGTGCCGCCCGCCGGAGTCGACGTGGCGATGATCGCGCCCAAGTCCCCGGGGCATCTCGTGCGCAGCGAGTTCCAGGCGGGCCGCGGCGTGCCGGCGCTGGTTGCGGTGCAGCAGGATGCGAGCGGCAACGCCCTGGCGGATGCGTTGGCCTACGGCGCTGGGATCGGGTGCGCGCGCGCCGGCGTGCTCGAGACCACGTTCCGGGAGGAAACCGAGACGGATCTGTTCGGCGAGCAGACCGTGCTGTGCGGCGGGGTGACCGCGCTGATTCAAGCCGGGTTCGAGACGCTCACGGCCGCAGGGTATGCGCCGGAGATCGCGTACTTCGAGTGCATGCACGAGCTGAAGCTGATCGTGGACTTGATGTATCGCGGTGGGATGAAGTTCATGCGCTACTCGATCAGCGATACCGCCGAGTACGGCGATTACACGCGGGGGCCGCAGATCGTGACGGCGCAGGTCCGGGCGACGATGCAACGCATCCTGGGCGACATCCAATCCGGCAGCTTCGCGCGGGAGTGGATCGCCGAATGTCGGGGGGGCGGCCGCCAGTTCGCCGCGCTGCGGCGCGCGAGCGCCGAGCACCCGATCGAGCGGGTCGGCGCTAAACTGCGCGCCATGATGCCCTGGACCGAGGAAGGTCGCACGGCCGCCGCGGGTGCGACGGTCGCGGCACCTCAGGGGGCCGGCGTCGCCTCATGACGGCGCGGACGCTGTTTGCAAAGGTGTGGGACGCGCACGTCGTGACGCCGTGCCCGGAAGGGCCGGACCTCCTGTACGTGGACCTGCACCTCGTGCACGAAGTGACCTCGCCCCAGGCGTTCGCGGGACTGCGGCAGGCGGGCCGCGCGGTGCGTCGGCCGACGCTCACGGTGGCGACCGTGGACCATAACGTCCCCACGGGCGATCGCGACGCCCCGATCGCGGACCCGATTGCTGCACGACAGCTCGAGGCGCTCGCCACCAACGCGCGGGAGTTCGGCGTGGAGTTGTTCGATCTCCGGTCCCCGCTGCAGGGGATCGTACACGTGATCGGTCCCGAGCTGGGCCTCACGCAACCCGGCATGGTGATCGTGTGCGGGGACTCGCACACGGCGACGCATGGCGCCTTCGGCGCGCTCGCGCTGGGCATCGGCACGAGCGAGGTGGAGCATGTCTTGGCGACCCAGTGTCTCGTGGGGTCGCGGCCCGGCACGATGGAAGCTCGCGTTACGGGGGCCCTCGCGCCCGGCGTCACCGCCAAAGATCTGATCCTCGCCTTGATCGGCCAGATCGGGACGGCGGGCGCCGCGGGGCACGTGATCGAGTACACCGGGGACACGATCCGGGCACTGTCGATGGAAGAGCGGATGACGGTGTGCAACATGTCGATCGAAGCGGGCGCCCGGGCCGGCATGATCGCGCCCGACGAGACGACCTTCCGCTATCTCGCCGGGCGGCCGCGGGCGCCGCAGGGCGCGGCGTGGGAGCGCGCGGTCATGCGCTGGCGGGCGCTCGCGACCGACCCGGGCGCGCGCTACGACCGCCAGGTGATTGTGGACGCGACCGCGGTCGCCCCACAGGTGACGTGGGGCACGAACCCCGGCATGGTCACGCCCGTGACCGGGCGCGTGCCCGATCCCACCGCTTTCGCGACCGACGCCGAGCGGCAGGCGGTCGCGCGGGCGCTCGAGTACATGGGGCTGCGTCCCGGTACGCCGCTGGAGGGGCTCCCGATCGAACGGGTGTTCGTGGGGTCGTGCACCAACGCGCGGATCGAAGACCTCCGCTCGGCCGCCCGGGCCGTGCGGGGGCAGGGTCGGCGCGTGGCACCGGGCGTGCGCGCCCTGGTGGTGCCGGGATCGCAGCAGGTGAAGGCCGAGGCCGAGCGAGAGGGGCTCGACCGCGTGTTCGGCGAGGCCGGGTTCGAATGGCGCAACGCCGGCTGCTCGATGTGCCTCGGCATGAATGCCGACGTGCTCGCGAGCGGCGAGCGCTGCGCCTCGACCTCCAACCGCAACTTCGAGGGCCGCCAGGGCCGGGGCGGCCGCACGCACCTGATGAGTCCGGTGATGGCCGCGGCCGCGGCGGTGGCGGGCCGGATCGTGGACGTGCGCCGGTGGGAGCTGTGCGCGTGAACGAGCCCTTCGTGCGGCACACGGGCCGGTTGGCGGCGCTGCCGCGCGCCAACGTGGACACCGACCAGATCGTGCCCAAGCAGTTCTTGAAGCGCGTCGAGCGCACCGGGTTCGGGCCCGCGCTGTTCTTCGACTGGCGCATTAGGCCCGACGGCACCCCCAATCCGGACTTCGAGCTCAATCAGCCGGGCGCCCGGGGTGCGAGCTTGCTCGTCGTGGGCGAGAACTTCGGGTGCGGCTCGTCGCGCGAGCACGCGGTGTGGGCGCTGCGCGAGTACGGGTTCCGCGCCGTGCTCGCCCCGTCGTTCGCGGACATCTTCTTCGCGAACTGCTGCCAGAACGGCCTCGTCCCCGTGCGCCTGCTTCCCCAGGAGATCGCCGAGCTATTCCGGCGCCATCACGCGGCAGGTGGCGAGTACCACCTTACGGTCGACCTCGAGGCGTTGTCGGTGCACGATCGCGCCGGGTTCCGCACGGCGTTCGCGCTCGAGCCCTATCGCCGCGAGATGCTGCTCCGGGGCCTCGACGAAATCGGGCGCACGCTGCTCGAGGAGCCGCGAATCGCGGACTATGAACAGCGCCGCGGGGAACGGGCGCTCGGAGCCGCGGGGTGAAGCCCTACATCATCGCGGTACTGCCCGGCGACGGCATCGGCCCGGAGGTGATCGCGGCCGCGGTGCGGGTGCTCGAAGCCGTGGGGGAGCGTTTCGCCACGGGCTTCGTGCTCGAGCGCTATCCGGTGGGCGCGGCCGGGGTCCGGGCGGCGGGGGATCCGCTGCCCCTAGCGACGCGCCGCGCAGTGACCGAGGCCGACGCCGTCCTGCTGGGCGCCGTGGGGGATCCGGCGCTCGATCAAGCCCCGCGGCACCAGCGGCCCGAGGCGGGCCTGCTCGCGTTGCGCGCGCTGCTCGGGGTCTACGCCAACTTGCGCCCCGTGTCGGTGTTCCCGGAGCTCGTCGAGCGCTCGCCGCTCAAAGCGGACCGCTTAGCCGGTGTCGATGTGCTGATCGTGCGTGAGCTCACCGGCGGGCTCTACTACGGCGAGCCACGCGGCCGGGAGGGAGCGGCGGCCGTCAACACGCTGCGCTATACCGCGGCCGAGATCGAGCGCGTCGCGCGCGTGGCCTTCGAGGCCGCGCGCCGGCGCCGCGGGCACGTCACCTCTGTGGACAAGGCGAACGTGCTCGAAGTATCCCAGCTGTGGCGGGAAACGGTGACCCGTGTCGGGGGGGACTATCCCGACGTCCGGCTCGAGCACCGCTACGTCGACACCGCGGCGATGCAGCTCGTGACCGACCCCGCCGCCTTCGATGTCCTCCTCACCGAGAACATGTTCGGGGACATCCTGAGCGACGAGGCGGCCGTCTTGGCGGGCTCCCTCGGGCTCTTGCCCTCGGCGTCGCTCGGCCCCGGGCCGGGCTTGTTCGAGCCGATCCACGGGTCGGCCCCGGACCTCGCGGGCCGGGACACCGCGAATCCGATCGGCGCGATCGCCTCGGTCGCGTTGCTGTTGCGGTACGGGTTGGGCCTCGCTGCTGCGGCGGACGCGGTCGATCGCGCCATCCGCGACACCGTGGCCGCCGGGGCACGGACGCGGGACATCGCAGACCCGGGGGGCCCCGCCCTCGGCACCGGGGCGATGGGCGAGCGGATTGCGGAGCGCATCCGAGAGGCGGAGCTTGATGGGCGGCGGGGACGCGCGGCCGCCCCTGCCCTGTCTGCCACCCACCTGCCCTGACTATGACCGACCGGCGTAGCGAGACGATCACCGCAGGTGTCCAGCGCTCCCCCAACCGCGCCATGCTGCGCGCCGTGGGCTTCGGCGACGGGGACTTCGAGAAGCCCATCGTCGGCATCGCGAACGCATACAGCACCACGACGCCCTGCAATCTCGGGCTCGATACGTTGGCGCGGCGCGCCGAGGCGGCGCTCCGGACGGCGGGCATGATGCCGCAGATGTTCGGCACCATCACCGTCAGCGACGGCATCGCGATGGGGACCGAGGGGATGAAGTACTCGCTCGTGTCCCGGGAAGTGATCGCCGACTCGATCGAAACCGCGTGCAACGCGCAATGCATGGACGG
>DATBBW010000100.1:0-21861 GCA_036270795.1 Gemmatimonadales bacterium
CGCGGTAGCTCCGCTCGTCGCACGGGACCGCGCCGAACAAGTGGCGGTACAACTGGGCGACCAGATCCGCCAGCGCGGTGCGACCGGTCGGATCGAGTCGCGCCTCGCTGAGGTACTCGGCGGGGGTCTTGGACGGATGAAACTTCAGCGCCTGACGGCGGTCGAGATCGAGCAGCACGGCGACGAACCGGTGCGCCAGCGCTTCGGCGTACCGCCCGGCGCGGGCCAGCTCCTCTGCCCGCGCGCGGTGCGCGCGGGCGTCCTCGAGTAGCCGCCCCACAGACCCATCCCCCGCGGTCGGCGTGCGGACCGTCGGCCGGGCGATGCGCCAGATGACGTAGCCCATGTGCGCGAGCAGCGCGACCAGCACGACGCTCAGGCCCACGAGGAGCAGCCGGAACGCCGCCGGGTGGCCCTCCTCCTGCGCGCCGCAACCAGCCGAGGAAGCGCGCTACCAGCTCGATGAACCACTCGAGCGGACTGCGGCCCGTGGCCCAGCGGTAATCCGCTCGCGCGAACACTTCCCGGATGGCCTCGCGCAGCGAGTCCGACGGGACGCCTTGGACCAGCGCGAGGAGCGTGCCGGTCAGATGATCCCCAAGTGGCGGCCCAAGACCTGGAGGTCGAACGCCTCACGGCGCACCCGGAGATCGTAATACATGAGCGTGATGACGGCCGCAATCACCGGGGCGAGAATGAGCGGCAAGACCACCCCCGCCACCGTCAGCGCGATCCCGGCGGCCGGCGTGGTGCGCATGACGACCGTTCCGATCCCCTGCAGCACCTGGGACGGGAGCAGGTTGCAGAGCAAGAATGCCACCACGACGAGGCCCAGTACCTTGAGCTTGAAGTTCCGCGTCAGGTCCCACGAGCGACCGAACGCGTCGAACGAGCTGCCCAGTTCTTCGAGCACCACCACCGGGGTGGTGACGCCATATCCCGAGGCCACGAAAATCGTGAACCACACGCCCCCGATCACGAGCGCGGCGATGAGCAGGACCCCCAGGGCGCTCCCCTTCAGGACAGCGCCCCCGATGCCGGCCGCGACGCCGCACCCCATGAGGATGAGCGCCAGGACGATCCCCTTCCCCAACCCGACCGCAATGAGCGGCACGATCTTCGAGATCCCGAGGGCCAGCGCGTCGCGGAGCTGGGGAGCGCGGCCGAGGTAGGAGTCCGAGATGATCCGGATCGTGCCAGCGGTCAAGACCAGCGACGCGACATAGTAGAGGAGCCCGATGGGCACGAGATAGACCAGGGCGCGCAGCGGGTTCGTCATGAGATCGGAGAAGGCCCGGACCACGAAGTACGCGGAGAGGACGACGGGCAGGGACAGGGCGGCGACAGCCAGCTTCAAGAACAACCCGAAGTGGCGCCGATAGATCATCAGAGCGCCGTCCAGGATTTCGCCGAAGTTCAGGGGGCGGATGTCGGCCATCAGCGACTCGCTCCTCGGGGGGGGTGGCGATAAGATGGGGAGATGAACGCGCCCGCGCGAGAGCGGCCCGAGGCCGAGGCGAGCCTGCGGCAGCAACTCGGGATTGAGACGCCGGAACACGTCGCTGTCCATCTGGAGCTCGCCGGGGTCGGCTCGCGGACCGCGGCGGGGTTGGTGGACACCGTCGTGCCCGTCTTCGGCCTGCTCCTGCTCGGCTGGATCTGGGTCCAGTTGGGCCTGCCGGGCCGGGGCGAAACGCTCGCCGGCTGGGTGCTGGCCGCCGTCATCCTGCTCTTCGCGTTCGGGCTGCTGGGCTACTTCATGCTGTGCGAGGCGCTGAACGGTGGACGCACGCTCGGCAAGCAGCTGCTCGGCATCCGAGTGGTGATGGAGACCGGCCATCCGGTGACCGGCGCGGCGGCGGTGGTCCGCAACCTGTTCCGGCTGGTCGACTGCTACCTGCCTTTTCTGCCAGTCTTTCCCGGCGTCGTCATGATCTTCCTGCAGCAGCGCAACCAGCGCCTGGGGGATATCGTGGCCGGGACGATCGTCGTACGCGACCGACCCACCGAATGGCGCCTCGCCTCGGTGCCCACGCCGCCAGACGTGGCACTCGAGACCGGCCCACCGGACCTGTCGGACGACGAGTTTCGGCTGCTGGACCAGTTTCTCGCGCGCTCGGAGGAGCTCGACCCCACCGTGCGGATCCGGCTCGCGACCGAACTGGCGCGCCGCTTCCAGGAGCGCGTCCCCCGGCGCACAGCGGATGCGGACGTGTATCTCACGGAGTTGCACGCCGAGGAGCAGCGCAAGCGCCGCAGCCGCTTCGCCACGCGCGCCCAGGCCGGCGCGGTGGGGCGCACCACCGTCACCGCGGAGCGGTTTGTGGCGCGGAAGCGGGAGGCTTGGGACCAGTTCTACCAACTCGCAGTGGCGGTCGAGCGATCAGGGGTCAGTCGCCTCGCGTCGGACGAGATTCCCGCGTTCGCCGCCCGCTACCGCGAGGTGGCGGCCGACCTCGCCCGCGCCCGCACGTACGGCGTGGACGCGCGCGTCATCGACTACCTGGAGCGCGTCGTCAGCGCGGGGCACAACGCCCTCTACCGCACCCGAGGCGGCCGCCGGGCGCCGCTGTTCCGCTACGTCGTGCGCGACTTTCCCGGGGCGGTCGTCCAGTCCTGGCGCTACGTGCTCGCCGCCGCCTTGTTGTTTCTCGTGCCGGCGGGGATCGGGTACGCCGTCCTGCGCGCCCACCCCGAGCGCGCCGAGGAGTTGGTATCACCGGTCATGATCAACCGCGCGGAGCAAGCCGCGGACCGCCAAGGCAAGGGGCTCGGTTACGCCCAATCACGCCCGGAAGATCTGCCGGTCCTCGCCTCGGCCATCATTAGCAACAACATCCAGATCGCGTTCTGGGCGTTCGTCGGCGGAATCCTCCTCGGGGCGCCGACGGTCTTGGTGCTGGTGACCAACGGGCTCAGCCTCGGCATGGGGTTCGGGCTGTTCGTGAACTACCACGCCGGCGGCTATCTCGGCACCTTCGTGGCGGGGCATGGTGTGCTCGAGCTGACGGCGATCTTCATCGCGGGGGGCGCCGGATTCCGGCTCGCCGGGGCCGTCCTCGTGCCGGGCGACCGCACGCGGCGGGACGCGCTGGTAGTGGAAGGCAAGGTCGCGGCGCGGATGATCGGCGCCGTGGTGACCTTGCTCGCCATCGCGGGCGCGATCGAGGGGCTGCTCTCGGCCAGCGACGCAGCCGCGGGGTACAAGTACCTCGCCAGCGCGCTGTCGGTCGTGCTGCTCGCGGTCTACGCCGCAAGCGGCGCGTCATACCTCCGGCGACCGCCCGCGTCTTAACCTAGGGCGGGGCGGCGATGCCGAGCTGCTGGCCCAACACCTCCAGGTCGAATCCTTCCTTGCGCACCCGCAGGTCGTAATAGAACAGCGTGAAGACGCAGGTGATGAGCGGGTAGAGCAAGAGGAGCAGCGCGGCGGGCAGGATCGTCGCCGGCGTCTCCAGTGCGCTCGACAGCGCCGTCGCCGCGCCCCCCAAGACGGCCAGGCCGCCGACGCACACGACCACCAGCGCGAGCGACAGCGCCCACAGGACCAACGCTTTGAGCCGGAATCCCTTCGTGAGGGCCCACGAGCGCGCCAACGCATTGCTCGCGGCGCCTGGCTCGAGCGCGGCGACTTCCTGGGCGACCGAATAGCCGCAGGCCACCACGATCCCGGGGATGATCAGCGCGAGCGTCGCGAGCACCGTGACGAGCCCAGCGGCCAGGCTCGCCCCGAACACGCTGCCGAGGCGGCTCCAGGCGAACCGCAGCGCCTCGCCGAGCTGCGGGGTGCGGCCCAGGTACGCTTCCGAGACGACGCGCATGGTCGCGCCCGCGACGAGCAGGGAGCCGAAGGCGTCGAGCAGCCGGATGAGCAGGGACAGGCCCGGATGCTGCACGGCGCCCCCCGCCAGGTCCACATACACGCCGAGGGCCGCGGGCACGCCCTGGCACACGACGGCGAGGCCGAAGAGCAGCCCGAGGTGGCGCCGAAACAGCGTGAGCGCCCCATCCAAGATCTCGCCGGTCGAGAGCGGTCGGAGTTGATAGGTCGCCATGTGCCCTCAGCGCGGGATGCGCCACGCGGCGCGGGCCCGCGGCGGCCAAGCCAGCCAGCGGGAGCTGGTCACCAAGGGGCGGCGCGCCCACCACCACCAGTGCGCCGGGTTACAAAACCGCGGCCGATGCCGCCGGCTCACACGTCCAAGGCGTGCAGAATCTGGCTCATCTTGCGCGAGAGCGTTTCGATCTGCCGCAGGCTCGCGACCGTCTCGGCGTCAAGCCGGTCGGCGTTCAGCAGCGCGAGCTGCGTCTCGGCGAGAATCGCCGCCAAGGGATTGGAGAGGTCGTGGCGGAGCGTGCGCAGTGGGTCGGGAGCCTCCGCCATCAGAGCAGCGAGCGGTACAAGTCGCGCAGATGGTGGTCCCGGAGGTCGCGGACGGACTGCCACAGGTCCTGCTCCGAGGTGGCGCAGAAGATCTCGGCGGTGGAGCGTTCCGCCTCCGTGTCCGCCGCCCCGAATAGAATCCGCCCGCGCCAGATCGCGTCGTCGGTGCGACGTACCTGGAGGCGTATGGCGATGAGTTGTCCGTCGAATCGAATGGGAGGAAGGTCGTGAACGACCGCTTCGGTGGAATCGGGTGGGTGATAGCGTGCCGGTTGTGCTGGCATGCGGCGCCCTAGGGCTGGTTTGTCCAAAGATATAACCCGGCAAGACTTACGCAATACTTGCGGGCGTCGGGGAAATGGCCCGCAGGGCGCTGGGCCACCCTCACGTACGGAACGGGACCGGCGCGAAGGTGGCGATGAAGAGGGCGAGGGCCGCCCACGCCAGCGCTCGGCGCGAGCGTGGCAACGGGCGGTCCGCGGCGAGCACGGGAGGGTGGCCAAGACGCCCACGCGACAGCGCCAGCACGAGCACCAGCCAGACGAGCCACCCGCGCCAATACCACCCGAGCACGAAGACGAGCAGCCAGAAACCGAACGCGATACGCCGGTGCCAGTGCGGCAGCGCCGCGTAGAGGATGTGCCCGCCGTCGAGCTGGGAGATGGGCAAGAGATTGAGCATCGTGACGAACATGCCGACCCACCCCGCGAATGCCACCGGGTGGACAGTGATCAGGGAGGCGTGGCCGAACAGCAGCTGACGCAGCCCGAGAGTCACCAGGGAGTCGCCGAGCAAAATCTGCGGCGTCTCATCCGCGCCGAAGTAGACCGCGAGGCCGCGCACGTTCTCCGCGGGCAGCGCCGGGTGGCTGAGCAGCAGGCCGACGATCAGCACCGGCAGCGCCACCAGGAATCCCGCGATCGGACCGGCTACGCCCACGTCCAGGAGCTGACGGCGGTCCGAGAGGACGCTGCGGAGGCGAATGAATGCGCCCATCGTGCCGATCAACGTCGGAAGCATGGGCGCCGGGATGAAGTACGGGGGCGAGACGTCCACCTGGTAGTGCCGGGCGACGGTGTAGTGGCCCAGCTCGTGGCACAGCAGAATGGCGAGCAAGGGGAGCGAGAACGAGAGGCCGGCCGACCACGCCTGCAAGAATCCGGGGGAGCCGGGATAGCCGCTGGTGAAGAACGTGAGCAGCCCCGAGTACGGGATGGCGCCCGAGAGCACGGCGCCGGAGAACGTGACGGTGTACAGCGTGGCGAGGAACAGGAGCAGGTGCAGGCCCCAGCGCTCGCGCCGTCGGGCGCGGGGCCGCGTGAGCACGACGTGGCGCCCCTCGGGCCCGTCCGACCAGTAGTAGCTGCCGGGCCACTCCGCGAGCGCCGCGGCGAGCGCGGGCGAGGGACTGGCGTGCGCGGGATCTACAAGCGCATCAACCACTTCCCGGTCGGCCAGGGGGGTGGTGCGCCAGGCCAGCAGGAACTGGCTCAGGTCCACGCGCGCTCTTGACTCAGGGTGCTGGGCGCCCTACTATAACTCTCTCGCACTGCTTCGAATTCCCAAGATTCCATTTTCAACGCGCACGCTCCCCCACCCCGGGGTTTCGCCCGCCGTAGAGCAACGGAGCAAACACACACTGTGGATATCGCTGAACTAAAGAGGAAGTCCGTCGCGGAACTGCACGCGATGGCCGAAACCCTGAACATCACCAACTACTCAGGGCTCCGCAAGCAGGATCTCATCTTCCGCATCGAGCAATCGCTGCTTGACTCGGACACCGTGCTGCGCGGCGAGGGCGTGCTCGAGATCCTTCCCGAAGGCTACGGCTTCCTGCGCAGCCCCGACTGGAACTACCTGTACGGCCCCGACGACATCTACGTCTCGCCCAGCCAGATCAAACGGTTCGACCTGCGCACCGGCGACACGATCATGGGCCAGGTGCGCCCGCCCAAAGAGGGGGAGCGTTACCTCGCCCTGCTCAAGGTCGAGACCGTCAATGGGGAAGAGCCCGAGAAGGCGAAGCACCGCGTCGCGTTCGACAACCTGCGGCCGCGCTATCCGGAGGAGCGCGTCCGCCTCGAGCGCACGGACGGCGATATCTCGATGCGGGTGCTCGACATCTTGGCGCCGATCGGGAAGGGGCAGCGCGCCTTGATCGTGTCGCCCCCCAAGGCCGGGAAGACCATCCTGCTCCAGAAGCTCGCCAACTCCGTCATCGAGAATCATCCCGAGATCTACCTCATCGTGCTGCTCATCGACGAGCGGCCCGAGGAGGTGACGGACATGGAGGAGAACGTCAAGGGGCCCACCGTCGAGGTCATCTCCTCCACCTTCGACGAGCCGGCGGACCGTCACGTCCAGGTCGCCGACATGGTGATCGAGAAGGCGAAGCGGTTGGTCGAGCATGGGAAGGATGTCGTGATCCTGCTCGACTCGATTACCCGTCTCGGCCGCGCCCATAACGTCGTCGTCCCGCATTCGGGCAAGATCCTGTCGGGCGGTGTGGACGCCAATGCCCTCCAGAAGCCGAAGCGCTTCTTCGGGGCGGCGCGCAACATCGAAGGCGGTGGCTCGCTGACGATCGTCGCTACCGCGCTCATCGACACCGGCTCGCGCATGGACGAAGTGATCTTCGAGGAATTCAAGGGGACGGGCAATTCGGAAATCGTGCTCGACCGCCGCATCTCCGAACGGCGCACCTTCCCCGCCATCGACGTGCAACGCTCCGGGACGCGGAAGGAAGAGCTGCTCCTCACGAAGGAAGAGCTCAACAAGGTCTACCTCCTGCGCAATTTCCTCGCCGACATGCCGCCCGTCGAGGCGCTCGAGTTCCTGCTCGAGCGGCTCAAACGCACCAAGAACAACGTCGACTTCTTCGCGACGATGTCGCAAGGGTGACCGCGGGCGGGGGGCGGCTGTTGGGGGTGGACTGGGGCGAGCGGCGGATCGGTATCTCCCTCTCTGATGAAGCGCAGCTGCTCGCGCAACCGCTGACGACCCTCACCCGCCGCGCCGGTAAACGCTTCCCCATGCGCCAGCTGCTGACGCTCGTGCACGAGCACGGTGTCACGGGCGTCGTGGTGGGGCTCCCCTTGAACCCGGAGGGAGAAGAGGGCGCCGCCGCGCAGGCGGCCCGCGCGCTGGCCGAGGCCATCGGCCGGCAGACAGGCCTCGGGGTCGCCCTGTGGGACGAGCGCTTCACCACGGCCCGCGCCCTCCACGCGGTGCGTGACATGGGCGGCCACACGCGCGGCCGCAAAGCCGACGTGGACGCGCTCGCCGCCGCGCTCCTGCTGCAACACTACCTCGACGCCCGCCGGGGCTCCGCCGCGTGAGGGTCCGCTCGCCGCTCGCCGTCACGCTGCTCGCCTGCGGGGCGCTCGCCGCGTGCGGCGCGCCCGGCGCCCGCGTGACGGTCACGGTGCCCGCCGGCGCCACCCTCGACGGCGCGATCGACTCCTTGGCCGCGCACGGCGTCATCGCGCAGGCCCCGCTGTTCCGCTGGTACGCCCGGCTGCGCGGACTGCGCGGCTCGCTCAAGAGCGGCGTGTACCTGTTGCGCGAGCGCGCGCGCTGGAGCGACGTGGTCGATGCGCTCGCGCGGGGACGGGGCCTGGAGGTCCGGTGGACCGTGCCCGAGGGGCTGCGGCTCACCGAGGTCGCCGCACTCGCCGCGACCGAGCTCCACATCCCGCCCGACTCGTTTCTCGCTGCGGCTCAGGATCCCGCCCTGCGGGCCGAGTTGGGATTGCCACCGGGGACGACGAGCGCCGAAGGCTACCTCTACCCCACGACCTACCTCGTGCCGCTGCACCTCGCAGCGCGCGAGCTCGTGCGCCTCATGACGCGCGAGTTCATCGCGCAATGGAGCCCCGAATGGCAGGCTCGCCTCGACACGCTGGGCCAGTCGCGCCATCAGGTGGTCACGCTCGCGTCGATCGTCGAGGCCGAGGTGCGCTACGACCCGGACCGCCCCTACATCGCGGCGGTGTACGCGAACCGCCTCGCGCGCGGGATGAAGCTGGAGGCCGACCCTACGGTGATCTATGCCTACGGCCGCCGGCTGCACCGCGTGTGGGACAAGAACCTCGCGGTGCGCTCGCCCTACAACACGTACCTGCACGCCGGCCTCCCGCCTGGCCCGATCGGCCAGCCGGGGCGGGCGAGCCTCGCCGCCGCGCTGTACCCCGCGAGCGTGCCGTTTCTCTATTTCGTGGCGCAACCGGACGGCAAGCACATCTTCTCCACGACGTTCGCCGAGCACGAGGCGGCGATCAGCCGGGTCAAGCGAATGCAGCGCGCAGCGCGCGGGCTGCGGACGTCGGGTCACTAGCGCTCCACACCGCCGCAATCACGGCGATGCCGGCGGCGCCGGCGCGCGCGAGGGCTCCGGCATTTCCGGCCGTCACGCCCCCGATCGCGATCACCGGCACGGCGGGCGGGGCGAGCCGCGCGAGCGCCGCGAACCCGGCGGGACCGAGTGGCGCACCGGCGTCCACCTTGCTGGTGGTGGCGAAGCAGGGTCCCACGCTCCAGTAGTCCGCCGGCCAGGGGCGCACGCGCTCGGCCTCGGCCGGCGACCCCACGGAAATGCCGAGCACGAACCCTGCGGGGACATGGGGGCGCAGCCGGTCGAGCGGGAGATCGTCCTGGCCGAGGTGCGTGCCGGCCGCCCCGGCCGCGAGCGCCACATCCACCCGGTCGTTGACGAGCACGGGGACGGGGAGCGCGCTCACCAGGGCGCGGGCGAGCCCCACCAGATCGCGGGGGGTCGCGTCCTTGAGCCGCAGCTGGATCAGGGTCGCCCCCCCGAGCACCGCCCGGCGGCAGGCGTCCACCGGATCGCGCCCCTTGAAGAGCGCGGCGTCCGTGACCACCATCAAGCGCAACCGAGACTCGAACGCCATGAGCAAGACCCTGCGTGGACTGCGCGGTGCGACCACCGCCCCGGCGAATACGCGCGACGCGATTCTCGACGCCACCGCGGAGCTGCTGCGCGCGCTCCAGGAGGCGAACGGATTTCGGCCCGATGACGTCGAGAGCGCGATTTTCACCTCGTCGCCCGACTTGACCGCCGAGTATCCGGCGCGCGCGGCGCGGTTGCTCGGCTGGCGCGACGTCCCGCTCCTCGGCGCCACGGAGGTGGCGGTGCCGGACGGGCTCCCCCGCTGCATTCGGGTGTTGCTGCACTTCCACACGGCGAAGCCAGCGCGCGAGCTGAAACATATGTACCTGCGGGAGGCAGCGAAGCTGCGCCCGGACCGGACCCCGTGACGGGCGCCCCGGACCACGCGCGCCCCGTCGTCGTCTCCGCGAAAGGCGCGGCCCGGTGGCAGGCGGGACATCCCTGGATCTATCGCAGCGACGTGTACGACGAGCCGGGCGACGCGCCGGGGATCACCGCGGTCACCGACCGGCGGGGGCGCCACCTCGGGCAGGCGCTGTACTCGCCCCGCTCGGAGATCCGCCTGCGCTTGCTGACGCCGGGGCGCGAGGTGATTGACCGCGCGTGGTGGAGCGGGCGGATCGCTGGGGCGCTCGCCCGGCGCGCCGGCATCCCGGCGTCCGCGTACCGCGTCGTCCATGCCGAAGCCGACGGCCTCCCGTCGCTCGTGGTCGACCGGTACGGACCGTACGTGGTCGCGCAGCTCTTGTCCGCGGGACTCGAGCGGGCGCAGGACGACGTCGTGGGCGGGATCGAGGCCGCGCTCGCACCCGAGGGGGTCCTGCTCCGCAACGACGCCGCCATCCGGCGACACGAGGGGTTGCCGCTCGCGGTCGAGGCGGTGCGCGGGAGCGTGCCCGACTCGTTGGTGGTCGAGGAGCACGGCGTGCGCTATCTCGCGGCGCCCCACACGGGCCAGAAAACGGGCGCCTTCCTCGACCAGCGCGAGAACCGCAGTCTCGTCGCGGAGTACGCGGGCGACGGCCCGGCGCTCGACCTCTTCACCTACCACGGCTCGTTCGCGTTGCACCTCGCCCGCCGCGCACGCCACGTCACCGCCGTGGACTTGAGCGCCGCGGCCCTCGCGCGCGGGCGCGAGAATGCCGCCCTCAACGGCCTCGCCAACATCACGTGGCACGAGGCCAACGCGTTCGATCTGCTGCGGGAGCTCGAGCGCCGCGACGAGCGCTTCGCGACCATCGTGCTCGATCCGCCCGCGTTCGCGAAGACCAAGGCGAGCGTGTCCCGTGCGCTCGCGGGATACAAGGAGATCAACCTGCGCGCGATGCGGCTGCTCGCGCCCGGGGGGGTGCTCTTCACCTGCTCCTGCTCCTACCACGTGAGCCGGGCCGTGTTCGGCGACATGGTGGCGGATGCCGCCCGCGACGCGGGCCGCCGGCTCGTCCTGCTCCAATTGAGCGGCGCCGGCCGCGACCACCCCGAGCTCGTCAACGTGCCGGAGACGGGATATCTGAAAGGGGCGCTGCTGCGGGCCGTTGACTAACGGGCGGTCCCTTACAACCTTGCAGTCCTACCTATGCCGGCGTCCGGGCCCACAGGGCGCCCCAAAACCGCCCTCGTTCGCCGAGTCCTCGTCGGCCTTCTCGCCGCCAACCTCGCGGTGGTGGGGGCCAAGCTCGCCGTGGGTCTGCGCTCGGGCTCGCTCGCCGTCCTCGGGAGCGCCGTCGATTCCTCGGTGGACACCCTCAACAACCTCCTCGCCTTGATCGTCGTGCGGGTGGCCGCGAAGGAACCCGATGAGGACCACCCCTATGGCCACGGCAAGTTCGAGACGCTCGGCGCGCTGGGTATCGTCGGCTTCCTTTCCATCACGTGCTTCGAGTTGGTGCGAGGCGCGGTCAATGACCTGACGAGCGGCACGCGACGCGTCGGGGTGAGCGATCTCCAGCTCGTCGTGCTGGTGCTCACGCTCGGCGTGAACGTGGTGATCGCCTGGTATGAGAACCGCCGCGGGACCGAGCTGGGCAGCGAGCTCCTCGTGGCCGATGCGGCCCATACGCGGGCTGACGTGCTCCTCACCGTCGGCGTGCTCGCCGGCGTCCTGTTCGCGCGGCAGGGGGTGTGGTGGCTCGATCCCGTCATCGCAATCGTCCTGGCCATCGCGATCGTCCTCGTCGCGGCGCAGATCGTGCGCCGTACCGTGCCGGTGCTCGTCGACCAGCGCGCGATCCCGACCGTCTCCATCCAGAAGACGGCCCAAACGGTCCCGGGGGTCAAGGGGGCATATGGGATCCGCTCGCGCGGGCCGTCCGACCTGCGCTATGCCGAGGTCACGATCGCGGTCGACCGCCACGCCGATGTGGAAGCGGCCCACGCGATTGCGGACGAGGTGGAGGAACGCCTGAAGCGTGACCTCTCGCTCCGCGAAGTGACGGTGCACATCGAGCCATGCTGAACCTGTCGCAGGAGCCCTCGCCGGCCGTCCGGCGCCCGCCTCGTTCGCTCAAGCAGGAGTACCAGGAGTTCCTGCTGCAACGGATTGAGGAGTACAAGAACACCTTGTCGCGCGAGGAGTTGCTCGAAATCGGCGACGAGGCCGTGCGCGAGCTCGAGGAGACTGCGGCGGGACAGTACTTGCTCACCGAGGTGCTGCTGCTCGAGCACGTCGACCGCATCATCGTGCGCCGGCTCCGCCTGCCGGCGTTTCCGCGGTGGCGCGAGAAGCACCGCGCGCTCCGCACCGCCCAGCGCGAGCCGACGCATTGGGGGCTCGAGGCGGACGGCCCGCTGGTCCACTGCGCGCGTCGCCTCGAACCGGGGGACCTGGCCGTCGTCGTGGGCGCCGCCGCCCTCCCCAGCGCGCTCTTCATTGCGGCGCACGACGCCGAGGTGTTCCTGCTCGACCAGGACCTGCGCGCGATCGAGGCCGCCGAGAGCCGGGCCGTCAGCGAGCAACTGGCCGGGCGCTTCCAGGCCCTCGTCATCACGTTCGGCAGCTGGTTCCCCGATGTGGCGCCGAGCGTGGTCGTGATCGATCCCGCGGCGCTCGCCCCGGCGCGCGGGCGTGACCGCCACGCGCTCGTCGGCGACTTGCAGGCACGCACCCGGCCCGGCGGCATGCACATCGTCCTCCCCAGCCCGGCGGCCCACGAGGTGATCCCGCTGGCCCCCGAGGCGTTGCAGACGCTGTACGAGGGGTGGGAGGTCACGCGGCGGCGCCGCGCCAAAGCGGGCGCCGGGTTTACGGCCACGAAGCCGGAGCGTCAACGGGACACGGCGGCGCGCGTGTCGGAGTGACCCCAGGCGCTCCAGCGCCATCCCTAACCCGCCGCCAGCCAAGAGGTTGCGAGCGGGCCCCTGTGGCAGCGTTGTTGCATCGGCACCATGGCGTCCTCCACTTGGCAATGGTGTGTTCATGACCAGCCTCCCGCTCGTTCTCGACGACGAGCCGATCGGCATCATCCTCAGCGCTGGCCGGCGCATGCTCCGCCCCGCGAAGATCTGGGCGTACTGCTGGTTCACCGACGAAGCGGAACCGGGCGATCACACGCACCGTCATCTGCCCGAGCACATCGACTGAACGCCCGGGGCCGGCTTCAGGGCCGGCCCCGCTGTGTGTCGTAGGTCCCGTATCGCGCTGCCAGCCCGGCGCTTAGCCCCCCGGCCGGTTGCCGCCCCCCCACTTCGCCTCTAATCTTCAAGCCGCGATGCCGAGCCTCACCATTATCGGGCGCAGGGTCAGCGCCGTCCCCTCGCGCCCGTAGCCGACCCGCAATGCAAGCCATCGTCAAGACACAACGCGCTCCCGGCCTCGCGGTCCGGTCCGTCCCCAAGCCGACCGTGGGCCCGGGCGAGGTCCTCATCGCGGTGCGCCATGCGGGCGTGTGTGGGACGGACCTGCACATTGCCGACTGGGACGCCTGGGCCCAAGGCCGGATCGCGCCGCCGGTGGTCGTGGGCCACGAGTTCGCGGGCGAGATCGCTGCCGTGGGCGACGGAGTGGCCGGGCTCACCGTGGGCCAGCTCGTGACGGCGGAGGGGCACATCGTGTGCGGCCACTGCCTCCAGTGCCGCACCGGTCACAGTCACATCTGCAAGAACACGCGGATCATCGGCGTGGATCGCGACGGTGCGTTCGCCGAGTACATCGCCATGCCCGCCACCAATGTCCTGCCCCTGAACGGCATCCCCACCACCGTGGGGGCCGTCATGGACCCGATGGGGAACGCCTTCCACACGGTGTTGAGCGCGGACATTCCGGGCAGCACCGTTTTCGTGGTGGGGTGCGGCCCGATCGGGTGCTTCGCCGTCGGCATTGCGCGCGCCGCGGGGGCGGCCAAGGTGATCGCCTCCGATGTGAACGCCAAGCGGCTAGCGCTGGCGGCGCAGATGGGCGCCCAGGTCACCATCAACGCGGCCACAGACGATGTGGTCCGCACCGTCCTCGGCGAGACCGGGGGCGAGGGCGCGGATGTGGTGTGCGAGATGTCGGGCGCGCCCGCGGCGTTGCACCAAGCGTTCGGGGCGGTACGCCTGGGAGGCCGCGTCCAGCTACTCGGCATCCCCACCGGGGCGGTCCCGATTGACTTGGCGCGGGAGATCATCTTCAAGGGGATCACGGTGTACGGCGTCGTGGGCCGGAAGATGTATGAGACCTGGCACCAGATGCAGCGCTACCTCGCGGCCGGGCTGCTCGATCCGCGGCCCGTGATCACCCACCAGTTTCCGCTCGCCAAGATCGACGAGGCCCTCGCCGCCATCCGGGCCGGGGACGCGGGGAAAATCATCCTGGAGGTCGCATGAGTTTCGCCGCCCGGCTCGAGGCGGAGCTGGACCAATTCAAGCGGGACGGGGTCTACAAGCGCCTCACCTACCTCGCCTCTCCCCAGGCCGCCCGCGTGCGCATGGAAGGGCGGGGCGAGATCGTCATTCTCTCGTCCAACAACTACCTCGGCCTCTGCAATGTCCACGAGGTGATCGCGGCCGGCCAGCGCGCGCTCGACGCCTTTGGGGCGGGCACGGCCTCTGTGCGGTTCATCTGTGGCACCTTCACGATTCACCGCGACCTCGAGGCGGCCCTCGCGCGGCTCGTGGGCTGCCCGTCGGCGCTCACGTACGTGAGCTGTTGGAACGCGAACGAGGGCCTCTGCGCCACGCTGCTCGGCGAGCAGGACATCGTGATCTCGGACCAGCTCAACCACGCCTCGATCATCGACGCGATCCGGCTCGCGAAGACCATGACGCGGTGCCAGACGTCGGTGTACCGCCACGCCGACATGGGCGACCTCGAGGAGCAGTTGCGGGCGGCCCGGGACGCGCGCCTGCGGCTCGTGTTCACCGACGGCGTGTTCTCGATGGAGGGCGACATCGCCAACCTCCCGGCGATCGTGGAGCTGGCGCGCCGCTACGACGCAGTCGTGGCGGTCGATGACTCGCACGCGACCGGCGTGCTCGGCGGGACGGGACGCGGCACGGCGGAGCACTACGGGATGGTGGGCGACGTCGATATCATCACCTCTACCTTGGGCAAGGCGCTCGGGGGGGCGGCCGGAGGGTTCACGGCCGGGCCCCTGGCCCTCACCGACTACCTCACGCAGCGGTCCCGGCCGCAGCTCTTCAGCAACGCCTTGCCACCGACCGTGGCGGGGAGCGCGCTCGCCGCCGTCCACCACCTCGAGCAACACCCCGAGCTCATTACCCGCCTGCAGGACAACGCCCGCTACTTCCGCGACCGCCTGCGCGCCCTGGGGTTCAAGCCCCTGCCGGGCGAGACGCCCATCGTCCCGGTAATCCTGGGGGACACGGCCAAGGCGATTCGCATGAGCGCGCTGCTGCTCGACGAAGGGGTGTTCGTCACCGGGTTCGGCTACCCCGTGGTCCCCCAGGGCGCGGCCCGCGTTCGCTGCCAGCTCTCGGCGGCGCACACGCGCGACGACCTCGACTTCGCGCTCAAGGCGTTCCAGCGGGTGGGGGCCCAACTCGGCCTCGTGTAACGGTAGTTTTGGTGTTTGTTCGGTAGTCGTGCCCCCGAAGAGACCCCCTACCTTCAAGTACTTTCAAGGTTCAGAGGCTTAAGCTGAAGGGGTATCGCGTTTTCCGACCCAAAACACTATTTTGGGGGTCGTTTTTTCGGGGCCGCCGACGGGGTGGCACCCGATCCCGATGGCGCCGCGCGTTCCCGACGGACGGGGCGGCGGCGCCGTATCACCGAGGAGTCGCCCTTATGCGGGTAGTCACAGTCGTAGGGGTGTTGCTGGCCAGCGGCGCAGCGAGCTTGAGCGCCCAGCACACCCACCAGCTTGAGTTCGGCGGGTTCGGGAGCTACACGCGGTACGATAAGATCTTCCAACTGAGCAACCAGGTCGGCGGGGGTGGTCGGCTGGGGTTCTTCCTCAATGACTATCTCAGCTTGGAGGTGGACGCCAACGTCGCCTACCCGACGCCCACCGCGGGGGGCATGCATACCCAGATGCGGTTCGGCAGCGTGAGCCTGGTGATCAACTCCGGCGGCGAGCACAACCTGCTGTACTTGCTCGGCGGGTATTCCAAGCTCGACATGGGCGTGAACCCGCCCTACAACTTTGCCCTCAACGCCGTCCACGGCGGGCTCGGGGATCGCATCTTTCTCGGGCGACACCTCGCGCTGCGCCTCGAAGGACGGGCGTATTACGCCCCGACCAACTGCTGTCTCACGCAGCAGCCCGTCTTCCACGTCACCGGCTCGGCGGGCCTCTCGGTGTTCCTGGGCAGCGGGGGCGCGGCTGCGGCGCCCGAGATCCCCAAGGCGCGGCGGGACTCGATCCTAGCGATGGGCGGCCGGCTCCCCGCAGCGCAGCCCTCGGGCGGGTTTGCTGGGCCGATCGGTCACGCCCACCAGCTCGAAATTGGTGGCTTCGGGAGCTACACCCGCTACGATCAGCACTTTGGGCTGAACAACACGTTCGGGGAGGGTGGCCGGCTCGGCTTCTTCTTGAACGAATCCTTTGGCCTTGAGGTCGACGCCAACCTCGCGACAGCCACCCCGAAAGCGGGCGGTCCCACGACGCAGACGCGGTTCGGGAGCGTCAGCCTGGTGATCAACTCCGGGGGCGAGGGCAACACGCTGTATCTGCTCGGCGGCTATTCGCGCCTCGACATGGGTGTCAATGCGCCGTACAACTTCGCGCTGCACGCCGTGCACGGCGGCCTGGGGGAGCGGATTTTCTTCGGCGACCGGATCGCGCTGCGACTCGAAGCGCGGGCCTACTACGCCCCCAGCAGCTGCTGCTTGTCACCGACCTGGGTGGGGCATCTGACCGGGTCGGCCGGGTTGTCGGTGTTCCTGGGCGGGGCGGCGGGCGCGCCCCCCGCGCCGGAGATCCCCAAGGCCAAGCGCGACTCGATCCTCGCCGCCGGCGGCCGGGTGCCCGAGACGCGCCCGCGCGGCGGGCCGACCTACGAGCAGCGCGCCAGCGACTGGCAGCACAAGTGGTACTGGGGTGCCCAGGGCGGGCTGTTCGTGTTCCACACCAACTTCGAGAGCGTCTCGTTCGAGCCGACCTTCGGCGGCCACTGGCTCATCACTGGCAAGAAAACCGCCTTGTATGTGGCGTACGAGGAATCGTTCTTCCTCTCAGAGCGGCACGTCACGTTCGTCGAGCCCACCAACACCGTGGTGCCGGGTAACGTCTCCTTCAAGAACGCCCGCCGTATCATGGTCGGCGTGCTGGCGTTCCCGGCTCAGCTGCGGGTCGAGCCCTACGGCGGCGGGGGCTTCATGATCATGGAGCTGCTCAATCCCACGGCGAACTGCCAGACCTGCACCAGCGTGGGCCAGGCCGTGCAACTCCAGCAAGAGGCGGAAGACGCCGCCACCAAGGCGTTCTTCTGGTGGATGGGGGGCATCGACATCAAGCAGGGACGCCTGGCGCTCTACGGCCACTACGTGCTCACGTCCTCGGCGGCGAACTTCCTGATCCAGGGCTCGACGCACACTTTCCAGGGGGGCATCCGCTACAGCCTCGGCAGCTCCCGGGAAGGGGTTACGGACCGGCAGTAAGCAGCCGCAGGAAGTTCTCGCCCAGCATCTTGCGGACGTCCAGCTCCGGGTAGCCGCGGGCGCGCAGTGCCGCGACGACGAGGGGCAGCGACGTCACATCGCGCATCGGTCGCGGGAGCACACTCACGCCGTCGAAGTCGCTCCCGAGTCCGACGTGATCGACCCCCATGTCGATGTGGCCGTCCACGACAATCGGTTGCTGGAGCACGAAGAGCAGTCCTAGCGGGAGGCCCACGGCGAGTCCCGCACGACAAAGCGCAGCGGCCACTCGGTCGCGCGGCTGATGCCGATCCGCGGTGTCACAATGATGGCGAGACGCTGCCGCCAGGGGTTGCGGACGATGCGGAGTCGGCCGTGCGTGAGGGAAAGGCCGTCCTCGCGTCCGGTGACGCCCAGCGCGGCGCACAACTTCGCGGGCCCCGAACACAGCTCCCGGTCGGACACACCGCCGCGCCGCCGGCGCATCGTGTCGAGCCCATCGAGCGGCTCCAGGGCGCGCACCAGCACCGCCGCGGGGAACCCGATGCGTTCCGTGACGGCGTTCAAGCACCAATGCATGCCGTAGGTGAAGTACACGTAGGCCGTGCCCGGGGCCTCGAACAAACTGGCGTTGCGCCGCGTGCGGTGGGCCCCGTAGCCGTGGCAGGCCGGGTCGTCGGGGCCGACGTACGCCTCGGTCTCCACGATGCGACCGCTGGTGCGCCGCCCGCGCACGTCGCTCAGGAGGATGTGACCCAAAAGCCTACGCGCGACCACGGAAGTCGGTCGCGCGTAGAAGGACGCTGGGAGCGCGCTGGCCCTCACGCGCCGCCGGTCAGGCCCCGTTTCACCTTCGACCAGAAGGATTCCCCGGCCCCTCCATCGTCGGGTGCGGACGGCGGGGGCTCGGGGTTGGGAGTGGGCGGACGCTCGGGAGCGGCCGCCTTCGGCTCGGGGGGCTCGCGATCCCGATAGCCTTCCCCGCGCGCGGGCCGCTCGTCCCCGCTCGAGCGGCCGCCCCGTCCTCGGCCGCCGCGGCGGCCGCGACCACCGCGCTCGCCGCGTTCCCCGCGTGCCGCCGCTCCCTCGGTGCCCCCACCACCCCCGCCCCGTCGGCCTCGGCCGCCCCGGTCACCGCGGCTTCCCCCACCGCCCTCTCGGCTTCCGCGTCCCCGCCCGCCTTGCTCGGGGCGGTCGCCCTCCACCGGGACGGACGCGAGCGGCGGGCTCTCTAGGTCCATGTGCTCGGCTGGTCGGGTTGGCGGCACCAGCTCGATCCGCGGCTTGAAGTTGGGATCCATCTCGACCACGCCGATCTTCGGAACGTCGGGCGGCGCGACCCGAGGGCCGCGCGAGCCGCGGCGGAACCGCGCGCCCCGCGAAGCGACGCCTCCCGTTTGGGCCGGCGCCGTCGGTCGGAGCGGGGGTGGCGCGGACGAGGCGGGCATCGGGGGATCGTTCGCTTCGTCGAAGTCGCCGGCCGCGGCCGGCTCGGGAGCCGGCGCAGCGGCAGCCACCTCCCGCAGCTTCACGGCATAGGCGCCGTCGTCCTCCTTCGAGAGATCGATGATCTCGGCGTCATGCGCCTGGCGGAGCAGCTTGGGGAACCGCTCGGCTTCGAGCGGCTCGGCCTCCCCGCCTTTCAACTCGATCATCGTCTCACGCAGAGCGTCGGCGCTCACGGGCGTGCCGCTCCCGCCCAAGCGCGAGAGGGCCTGCTTGAGGAGGCCGAACGCCTCGCCCAAGCCGAAGCCGCCGCCCCGCCGGCCGCGCCCCTCGTCGCGCCGCCCGCCCCCTCGAGCGCCGGGTTCACGGGCGCGCTCCTCGCGCGGTTCGTGCTCCCGGGCCCGCTCCGCGAGGGATGGCTGCGCCGCGGCCCCCGGCACCCCGGGGCCGAGCCCGATCTCATACTGGCCGTTGTCGAGTTTCGTGAGGTTGATCAAGCCCCGGTGCGCGGCCTCGACCACAAACTTGGAGAAGCGCGAGAACCCCGCGTCCTTTTCGTCGAAGGCAGGATCGATCTCCTGCATGACCTGCTTCAAGCGGTCGGAGCGCATCACGTCGTTGTGCGCCGTCATCTGCTTGATGGCCTCGACCACGAGCTCCCAGGGATCGTGGCGCTCGTGCGTCACGTCGCTTTCCTTGGTGAACCCCGCCAGCTCGTTGTAGGAGTAGTACTCGTCGCAGTTCTGGATCAACAGGTCGCTCGACGACTCCCGGATCCCCACGCCGATCACGTACTTCCCGTATTCCTTGAGCTTGAGGACCAGGGCCGAGAAGTCCGAGTCGCCCGACAGCAAGATGAAGGTGCCGATCTCCGGCCGGGTGAACACCAGCTCCAACGCGTCGATCGCCAGCCGAATGTCGGTCGCGTTCTTCTTGTTGGAGCCGTAGGCCGGGGCGAAGATCAGATCGATCGAGGACTCCGCGAGCGGGACGACGTATTGCTGGTAGCGCCGCCAGTCGGCGTAGGCGCGTTGCACGGCCACCTTCCCGCGGATGATGTCGGACTGGAGGAGCCGCTTCAGCTCCGTCTGGAGGTCCGAGCGGATGGCCATCGTCACGTTGTCGAAGTCGATCAGCAGCGCCGCATTGGGCGCATGGGCAGGAGGTTCCTTGTGAGCCGACCGTGGCAGGTAGGCGTGAGGCGGTTGTGTCATGTGGTTGTGCTCAGTTCCAGGCCGACGATCTGCGTGAGCTCCCGTCGCTTCACCTTCCCGCTGCCGGTCAGTGGGAAGGTGTCGAAGAAGCGCACCAGGTCCGGCACTTTGTAGTCGGCGACGGCCTCGCGGCAGAAGTCCTTGAGTTCGTCGCCAGTCACGATGGAGCCCTCCGTGGGCACGACGCAGGCGCAGATCAGCTCCCCGAGAGTCTCGTTGGGGATGCCGACGACGCATGCGTCGCTCACGGCAGGGTGCGTCCGGAGGAGGTCCTCCAGCTCGCGGGGATAGATCTTGTAGCCGCCGCGGATGATCATGGCATTGCGGCGGCCCATGATGCTGACGTAGCCGGCCTCGTCCACCATCCCGAGGTCGCCCGTCAGGAAGAATCCCTCAGCGGTAAGCGACCGCGCCGTCTCGCTGGGCATCCGGTAGTAGCCCAGCATCACGTTCGGTCCTTTCACCGCCAGCTCGCCCACCGCTTCGGGGCCGTGCAGCAGGCCGCTTTGCAGGTCGACGACTTTCACCTCGACGCCGGCGATCGCACGACCGGCGGTAAGCGTGCGGCGCTCCGGAGAATCGTCGAAGCGCGTCACCGTCACCGTGGGTCCGGTCTCGGTCAGACCGTAGGCGATCTGCACGTCGCACCACTGCCGGATCCGGTGGGCCAGCTCCTCCGACACGGGGCTCCCCGCCACGAGCCCCGTGCGGCACGTGGTCGGTGGTGACTCCACAAACGAGGGTTCGCGCATGAGGAGCTCGAACATCGTCGGGACGCCGTGGACCACGGTGAGGCGCTCGCGCCGGATCAGGTCGAGGGCGCGGGGCGCGTCGAAACGCTCCTGGAGCACGAGGGTCGCGCCGGCCGTGATCGTGATGGCCACGACGTGCATCCCGAAGATGGTGAACAGCGGCACGGCCTCGAGCACCCGATCTTCTCCGCTATGGCGCAGCGCGTCCGCCGCCGCCCGGGCCGTCACGACAATGTTCTGATGCGATAACGCCACGCCTTTCGGCTTGCCCATGGTGCCCGAGGTGTACAGAATGGCGAGCGGTTGAGCGGCCGGGTCGCCCGCCGTGATCGCGGCGGGTTTCGCCGGGATCTTGGACACCAAGTCCCCGTAGCGGTACATCCGGTCGTCGAGCCAGCGATCGCTTGCGCCCACCAAGATCAGGGCGCGCAGTTCGGGCAGGTCGGGGAGCAGTTCGTCGTACAGCTCGACGAAGTCCGCCCCCTCATACGCCTCGGGCACGAGCGCGGCGCGCACCTCGGCCTGGCGCAGTTGATACTTGAGCTCGTGCAGCGTGAGCGACGGATCGAGCGGAACCAGCACCGCGCCGCGATACGCGGCGGCGAGCAACGCCACCACCCACTCCGGCCAGTTCGGCAGATCGACCGCCAGCCGGTCCCCCGGCTGTACCCCGAGACCGGCTAACGCCTGCGCCAGTGCCGCCGCCTCCCGTTCGACTTGCGCATAAGTCATCCGGCGCGACCCGAAGACCAAGAACTCCCGGTCCGGATGCTCGTTCGCCCGCTCGGCGAAGAGCGTCGCCAGATGCTCTGTCACCACGTCTGCCACGTGCCCCACAACATTGTGAACCTTTGAAAATAAACAACTTGCGCCGTAATGCTACTCCCCGAGCACCTTGATGATCACGCGCTTCTTGCGTTGCCCATCCCACTCACCGTAGAACACCCGCTGCCACGGCCCTAAGTCGAGCTTGCCGCCCGTGATCGGCACGATGACCTCGTGGCCGATCGTGAGGCTGCGGAGATGGGCCGCTGCGTTATCCTCCCCCGTTGCGTTGTGCCGGTAGCGCCCGGGGTCCCATGGCGCGATCGTGCCCTCCAACCAGGCAAGGATGTCCGACCACAGCCCCGACTCGTGGT
>DATBBW010000101.1:0-6145 GCA_036270795.1 Gemmatimonadales bacterium
CGACGAGCACCCGACGGCCCACCACGACCGCCGGCTGGGAGCCGGGCGTGGCGGCGACGGTTTCGACGGGCAGCGCGACGGTGAAATAGAAGTCGCTCCCCTGCCCCAGCGCGCTCGTCACCGCCAGCTCGCCACCCATCAGCCGCACCAGCTTCTGCGAGATGGCGAGCCCCAGCCCGGTGCCGCCGTAGCGGCGCGTCATGGACGCATCGGCCTGCGTGAACTCCTCGAAGATCGTGGTGAGCTGCTCGGCCGCGATCCCGATCCCGGTGTCGCGCACCCCGAAGCGGAGCCGGGCCTGGCCGTCCTCCATCCCGGTCCCCGCGATCGAGACGACCACCTCGCCCTCCTCGGTAAACTTGATCGCGTTGCCGATCAGGTTCGTGAGGACCTGGCGGATCCGGGTCGGGTCGCCGCGCACCATGCGCGGGAGGTCGGGCGGCACGTCGGCCAAGAGCTCCAGATGCTTCTCCCGCGCCCGGACGGCAAGCAGGCTCGACGTGGCGTGCACCAGCTTCGACAGGTCGAAGGGGATGGACTCGAGCTCGAGATGTTCCGCCTCGATCTTCGAGTAGTCGAGGATGTCGTTGAGGATGGTGAGCAAGGCCTCCGACGAGGATCGCACGAGCTCGAGCGCGCGGCGCTGCTCGGTGGTGAGCTCGGTATCGAGGATGAGCTCCACGAACCCCAGGACCGCGTTCATCGGCGTGCGGATCTCGTGGCTCATGTTGGCGAGGAAGGCGGCTCGGGCCCGACCGGTGCGCTCCGCCAGATCGCGGGCCTGCCGCATCGCCTCTTCCGCGCGTTTCCGCGCCGTGAGATCGGTGTACACGAGCAACCGCGCCCCGCCCGGATGTCCCACGACGGGGGCGGCCGCGAGCTGCACGGTAACCATCTGCCCATCCTTCCGCCGCCGCTCCACTTCGGCGACGACGGTCTCGCCGGCGTTCACGCGGCGCACGAGGTCAAGGTGGGCGTCGCGGGCCTGCGGAGGAACGAGCGCCTCGCCGATGCGCTGACCGACGACCTCGGCCACGGAATACCCGAACAGGGTGGCGAAACCCGGGTTCGCCGCGCGCATGCGTCCCTCCCGATCCACGACCAGGATGGCGTCGGGCACGCTTTGAAACACGGAGTCGAGGAAGGCCCGCTCGCGCTTCGCGGTCGCGTCGCTCAGGGCCAGTCGGCCCATGACCGCGAGATGCTCGAGCAAGGCGATGTGCGCCTTCCAGTACACGAGCCCCATGGCAACCGCGAAGAGCGCCGTCACCGCCGCACTCACGAGGTAGACCCGCTCGTGCGCGCTCGCAATGAGACTTGCAAACAGGGGCACGACCATGCTGCCGAGTAACGCGTAGAAACTCGGCGGATCTGCGGTAAGGGTCGTCAGCGCCCCCGCGACGATGCCGGCGAGGACGACGAGCACGAGCGCGACGTCTTCGATCGGCATCAGTCGCACGACGACCGCCGCGCCGACGCCCCAAGCGAGGCCGAGCAGCAGGACCGTGAGCCGAACGCCTTGTCGCAGGGCACGATCGGTCAGGCTGCGCCCCATCACCAGGCGTAGCCAGATGGCGCGGATCACCGTGGCGAGCACGACGGCGACCGCCCACCCCAAGAGCACCGAATGGGGCGCGTCGCTCCATGCCAGCGCGGCGATCAGGGCGATCAGCACCGGGTGACCGAACAGCGCAAGGCCACTCTCGCGCAACAGCCGTGCGCGCAACTCGTGCTCGACGCCCGCGTCGAGGCGCTCGGGGCCTTCCGCCTCGCTGCCGCGAGCGAGGCTGGCGTCGAGCCGCGACGGACCGGGGCCGCCCGGGGTGCTCATCGAGCCGGTGCGTCCAGAGTGGAGGGTCGAGGCCGCCCCGGTCGCGCGGGGCGAGCCGTGCGCGCGCGCCCCGGGCCGGTGTGGGTCACGGGTGGGAGGGGGGAGCGAGGGGCCCTCGTTCCGTCGGGCAAGCGATTTGGCCTCGATCCACGGGACGCTCCAACGTGGGGTATCGTGCCGCCACCCGACGCAGATGTAGTCGGCTCAGGCGCTCTCAAGCTATGGGCCCGCCGGTGCGCAATGTAGGGTGTTTTTGCGGCACCGAGGGTCGAAAATGGGACAGGGTCTTTGCGCATGGCGCAGGTTAGCACGCCGCCGCCTTCTCGACAACGGACTCACCGGCGCCGAGCGCGCTGTGGCATAGCGCAGTGAGGCAAACCGCGCGACACCCATCGCATCGACAGACTCATCACTCTCGGGGCCGCCGCATGCGGACGGGCTCCCATCGGTCAGGACTCGCCCAGGTGGGGCCGCGGCCCTGGCTTGTCCCACGGACTCGCCTGCCAGTTGTCGCGGTGCAGGGTCTCGTAGTGCCACGCGGGCAACGGCTGCAACAGATAGCGCGATAAGGCGGCTACGTAGGGGTCGTAGGTGCGGCGCACCTCGGTGAGGCGCGCGTTCGTCGCCGGGTCGTCCGCGAGCGGCAGGTCGATGGCCGCAAGCGCCGCCCGGAGGCGAGCGAGCGCCGCGGGCGGCAACCGGTCCTCGGGCGCCTCGCGCGGCGGCGTGCTGAATACCTGGGCCAAGTCCACGACGGCATGGCGCGCCATCGCGAACGTGAGTCGCGCCTGACGCGCGCACTCGCCCCCGGCCTGCACCATCAGCAGCGCACTGGTATCGAGCACGGTGGTGAGCGCGGCCAACCACGACTGGTTGGTGTGCTGCGAGCGGAAGTATGCGAGCAACGGATACGACAGGTGCGTTTCCAGCAGCTCCGCCGCCCAGTGCTCCCAATCGCGCAGCATCTGCTCGAGCGCCGCCAGGCCGCCCGGGCCCTGGTGGCGGCGCAACAGCTCCGCCGCGCTCGGCGGCGTGCCGGCACGGGCATCGAGCAGCGAGATGTTGGTCTCGCGCCGCGAGAACGCCTGGTACAGCACCGGGAAGTAGCCTACCACGATCGCGAGAAAGGCGAAGCCCAGCCCCGCCTCGGCCACCGTGAGCAGACGCGCCGCGCTCCCTCGGGGGACCACATCGCCAAGCCCGAGGGTGAAGAACGTCGTGCCGCTCAAGTACAGATCCGCACCGAAGCCGGGGGACTCGGTCGCGAGCTGCACGGCCGACCCAGCGGCGTACTGCAGCATTCCGAAGGCGAAAATCAGCACCACCGCCCAGAGCGCGAGCAGGAACAACAGGGAGAGCGGGCCGAAGTAGCTGAGGTAGGACTCGCGCTTATTCCCCGGCCGCACCCAGCGGGCCGTCATCCGAAATGGGCGCCACGTCGAGCGGTAGAACAGCCGTGTCAGCCGCACGCGGCGCGTCACGCGCCGCGGGAGCACGATGGTCTCGAAGGCGTCCCAGAGGACCACCGCGAGCAGGAACGCCCCCACCACCCCGGTGAGCCCCCGCATCATCACGGTGTCAACTCCGCCCCCGTGGGCCGCGCGCGCACCGTCCCCGCGCTACACGTGATCGACGGCAGCGGTCACACCCCGCTCACGGGCGCAATGCGCGCAGCAGAAGAACTTGTCTTTCGCCTCGATGCCGTGCCCGATGATCCGGCAGCCGCAGTGATCACACACTGGGGCGAGCTTGTGAATCGCGCACTCAAAGCTGTCGAAGACGTGCCGCGTGCCAGCGACAATCACCTCGAATGAGCGCTGGTAGTCATTCCCGCACACTGTGCACCTGGCCATGGCAACCTCCTCGCGGACGATGGCGGCGCTGCCATCACCGCACAACACTGCGCCGGGCGGGCGCCCCGCGCCAGGTCGTGGACGTCGCGCGTCGAGCGCTGTCGCGCGGGCGGTGCGGCGGAACGCCGGGCGGCGGGGCCTCAGCACGCGGGGCCAGCTCATCGCGATGGGCTGGCCCCGTTTCGTCCGCTGGCCGCGCGGGCCGACTACTCCTCGTGAGCGAGCGGCTTGCCGTCGGGGCCGACCTGAACCTCCGAGCGTTTCGTGCCGGTGAGCACGTGCGCCTCGTAGGCCACCAGGGCGCCGTGCTTGGTGAGCGACTCGACCTTCGTGATCTTGCCCGCCCCCGCCTTCGCCTGGAGCCCCTCGCGCACGACCGCCGGGAGCCCGTCCAACGCCACCTCATCTTCGACTTCGAGCACGCTGCCGTCCGGTGCGATGCTGACCGCGCGCGCGTGGCCGTTCACGGTCAGTGCGACCTCGTACTCCAGCTTGCCGTCTTCGACCTCGCTCGAATAACCCCTGACCGTCGCGCCCTTGCTCTGCTCGTCGGCGGTCTTCTGGACGGCCGCCGGCAGATCGGACTTCTTGAGTTGCTTGTCCTGGGCCGATGCAGTGACCGCGCAGAGGAGGGCGAGCGCGGACATCCCAGAGGTGATCAGTGTACCGCGGTGCATAGGACGATGACCTTTCCTTCAGGCTGGCCCTCCATCCGAGCCCGTGAATCGGGCCGTGGGGAGAGCGGAGCGTGTAGGAGGCAATCTACCCGGTCCCACCTTGCAGGAAGCTTACACCGCACTCCCGGAGCGGGTGGCGCGAAGCGCTGGGCGGGGTAGAATCCAGGGCACCGACGACGACCCGGACTCCGGGTTGGCATCAGCGTAGCTGCCAGCGGGCTGGCGCACCGCGTGACCCGCGCAGCAGCCCTGCGCGACCAACCGGTCAGTGGACCCCCATGCGGAGCTCCGCACCGTGCACCGAGAGGAAGCCCCTCCCCCCGCCACCGGTGTGACACGCCAGCTGGGGCGTGGGGCCGGTCTCCGCGCGGTCCTGCGCGGCCCGCTGCGGCGCCATTGGCTGCTGCTCGTCTACGTCGGTAGCGTGGTCCTCGTCACCTTTCAGTTCGGCGGGCGCGGGATCGCGAACAACATCAAGATCTTCCGCTGGTCCTTCTTCCATCTGCTCCACGCGCAAGACCTCTACCAAGCGTATCCCCACCTGTACTACGACGTCTTTAAATACAGCCCCTCGTGGGCCCTGCTGTTCGGCCCCTTCGCGCTGCCGCCGACCGCCGTGGGCTTCTTCCTGTGGGATCTGTGCGCGGCGCTCCTCTTCTACGTCGCGCTGACGCGCCTGCTGCCGGGCCCGCGCGCGCGCCTGGCGCTGGGCATCGCGTTCTTCGAGTTCTTGGCGGCGATGCAACACGCGTCGAGCACCAACGCTGTCGTCACCGCGCTCATCATCCTCGCCTTCGTGACTCTCGAGGAGAACCGCCAGTCGCTCGCCGCCCTGGCGATCGCCTTGGGCGCCCTGATGAAGCTCTATCCCCTGGCGGCGCTCGCGTTCGCGGTGTTCCATCCGCGCAAGACCCGGTTTGGCCTCCTCGTCGCGACGGCCATCGCGGCGCTCGTGGCGCTGCCGCTCGTCGTCACCTCACCGGGGGCGCTGGGCGCGCAGTGGCGCTCCTGGGGCCGAGTGTTGGCCGTCGACTCCACGTTCACGGGTTTTGCCGTGATGCACTTCCTACGGGTCTGGTTCAACGTTGCCTGGCCCAACTGGGCCGTGCAGCTCGCCGGCACGCTGGTGTTAGTCCTCCCGCTCGCGGTGCGCCGCGACCGTTGGGCCGAGCCGCACTTCCGCCGCCTGTGGCTGTGCTCCGTGCTGCTCTACTGCCTCATCTTCAATCATCAATCGGAGCGCCCCTCGTTCGTGGTCGGATTCACGGGAATCGCGATCTGGTATGCGATCTCGCGTCCCACCGATCTGCGCAACCTGTTGATGCTGATCGCCTTCATCGGCGTCCCGCTGCTCCACTCCGACGTCGTCCCCTGGGGCTTCCGGCGCAACGTGCTACTCCCGCACGCGGTGATCGCGATGCCCTGCATGCTCCTCTGGTTCGTGATGCAAGTCGAGCTGCTTCGCGGCAGCAGGGGCGACGAACGCCGGCCTACGGATCCGTGGTTGCCTGGGTTCCCGTGGACTGGGGACTCCGCCGTACCGGAACGCGACCCGCCCGGGCTCACCGAAAGCACGTAGCGCTCAGGTCGAGCGCCCGGGCTCCGCTCCCACGGCACCCCGGCTCGCCCGACAGCCCCCCGCCCGGTGCGCCCTTAGCGCACCACGATCGTGCCGGTCATCTGTTGCCCGTGCACGCTGCAGTCGTACTGATACGTCCCGGGCGCCGTGAACGTGACGGCGTACGTCCCGCTCCCGGTCAGGGTGCCGCTGCTCGTGAAGCTCG
>DATBBW010000102.1:0-9028 GCA_036270795.1 Gemmatimonadales bacterium
ATTCGGCTTCGTGTTGAGCAATTCCGCGACGATCTGTGCCGCGACTTTGCTCATCTGCGCGTAGTCTCGCTGTACAATGACTTCCACTGGGCCTCCATGGGGAGTTGCTGCTGGTGCTGACCTCGCGGCTCTAGCTTGCCATGAGGAGCTGGTTTCTTCTTAAGCGGAGCGGAGTTGGTCGGGCTTGAGCGGCAGCTTCCGGATCCGCTTGCCGGTGGCCGCGAATACGGCGTTCGCCACGGCGGGCATCACCGCTGAGGTGCCCGGCTCCCCCACGCCCCCCGGCGCCTCCGTGCTCTTCACCAGATGGACGTCGATCTTTGGTGCCTCGTTGATGCGCAGCATGCGGTAATCGTGGAAATTGTGCTGCTCGACCCGGCCGTCCTTGATGGTGATCTCGCCGAACAAGGCCGCCGTGACGCCGAAGATGATCCCGCCCTCCATTTGCGCTCGCACCGTGTCCGGGTTCACGATCGTGCCACAGTCGACGGCACACACCACGCGCTCGACGCGCACAGCACCCGCGTTCGAGACCGAGACTTGGGCGACTTGCGCGATGTAGCTCCCGAACGCGTGTAACAGGGCAATGCCACGCCCGCGCCCACCCGAGAGCGGCTGCCCCCAGCCGGCCTGCTGCGCCGCCAAATCAAGCACTGCCAGGGCGCGCGGCGCACGCGCGAGCAGGGCACGACGGTACGCGACCGGATCCTGCTTCGCGGCGGCTGCGAGCTCGTCAATGAAACTTTCCACCACAAACACATTGTGCGTGGGCCCCACGCCGCGCCAAAAGGCGGTGGGGATGCCCGGAGGTTCTTGGCGCACGTACTCCACGCGAATGTTGGGCAGCGCGTAGGGCGGCTCCGCCGCCCCCTCCACCGCATCAACATCCAGACCCTTCGCCATCGCGACCAACTGGTGGAGGCCGGCGGCCCGCATGACCGCCCACGTCTTGGGGAAGAGCTCGCTCGTCACGCGCGCCAGAATCGAGGACCCCACCACACGATGGATCCAGGCGACCGGCATACCCCGCGCGTCCAGGCCGGCGGCGATGCGGTCGTAGTAGTAGGGTCGGTACATATCGTGCTGGATGTCCTCTTCGCGGGTCCACACGACTTTGACCGGGCTCGCCACTTGCTTCGCGATCGCCACGGCCAGCCTGATGAAGTCCACTTCGAGACGGCGACCGAAGCCGCCGCCCAGCAGGTGGTTATGCACCTGGACTCGCTCGCGTGGCAGACCGGTCACTTTTGCCGCCGCGGTCTGCGCGAAGGTGGGTACCTGGGTGCCGACCCAGACGTCGCAGCCGTCCGGGCAGACGTGGACCGTGCAGTTCAACGGCTCGAGCGTGGCGTGCGCGAGGAAGGGCACTTCATACACGGCCTCGAGCTTCTGGGCCGCGCCCGCCATTGCCTGGGCCGGGTCCCCGTCATCGCGCGCCACGTGGCCCGAGTTGCGCGACGCGGCGGCCAGCTGTTCCACGATCGTCGCGGTACTGAGCTGGGCGTTCGGCCCCGGATCCCACTGGATAGCGAGCGCCGCCAAGCCCTGCTTCGCCGCCCACATGTGATCGCCTACCACGGCGACGGCGTCGTCGAGGCGCACCACTTGGCGTACCCCTGGGATCGCCTTCGCCTTGCTCTCGTCCACGCGCGCGAGCCTGCCACCGAAGACCGGACAGATGGCGAGCGTCGCGACCTTCATGCCCGGGACCTTGACGTCGATGCCGAACAGCGCCGTCCCGTCGACCTTGCCGGGGGCGTCGAGACGTTTGGCGGGCGTCCCGATGAGCGTGAAGGCCTTGGGGTCCTTGAGCGGCACGTGGTCCGGCACAGGCAGCGTGGCCGCCTTGTCAACCAGGGCGCCGTAGCGCAGGCGGCGACCGGTTGGCCCGTGGACTACCTCGCCCCGAACGGCATGACAGGCGGTTGGGTCGACCTGCCACGTCTGCGCCGCGGCGGCGATGAGCACGCTGCGAGCGCTCGCGCCTGCACGCCGCAGCGGCTCCCAGTTACCCCGCACGGAGGTCGACCCCCCTGTCTCCTGGACACCGAAGGACGGCTCGGCGTAGAGACGGTCGCTGGGCGGTGCGTGCTCAAGGCGGACTTGGCTGAGACCCACTTCCAGCTCCTCGGCAAGGAGCATCGACATCGACGTGTACGTCCCCTGCCCCATCTCCACCTTGTGCATCACCAGCGTCACGCCACCGTCGCGGTCGATGCGGATGAACGCGTTGGGCGAGAACGCCGCGTGGCGCTCGACGCCCGCGGCCAGCCGCGCGAGCCCCGGGAGCCGGAAGCTCACGAGCAGACCGCCGCCCACGGCGGCCCCCGCGGTCAGGAACTCGCGACGGGATACCCGGTCCACGGTCAACCTCCGCTCGTGCCGCTGGCGGGGGTCTGCGCGGCGTGTTTGATGGCCTCGCGGATGCGCTGGTAGGTGCCGCAGCGGCAAATGTTCCCCGCCATGGCCTGATCAATATCGGAGTCGGTAGGCGTGGGAATCCTCGCGAGCAACGCCGCGGCGGCCATGATCTGGCCGGACTGACAGTAGCCGCATTGGACGACCTCGAGATCGAGCCACGCCTGCTGGACGTTCTTGCCGACTCGGGTGGCCCCGACGCCCTCGATGGTAGTGATGGCACGGCCAGCGGCGGCGCTCACCGACGTCACGCACGCTCGCCTCGGACTGCCGTCGAGGGTCACGGTGCAGGCCCCGCACAGCGCTACGCCGCAGCCGAACTTCGTGCCGGTCATGCCCAGCAGGTCGCGCAAGACCCACAACAGAGGCATGTCCGGTGGCGCGTCGACCGTGTGCGGCGCGCCGTTGATTCGGAGTGTGACCATCGATCTCTCCTCAAGTACGCGGGCTTGAGGCCGTCCACCGGAGGGGATCCTCGAGGATCCGCAAGCCGCAGCTTCGCGCCGGAGTCAACCCTGGAACCTACGTCCACCACGAGACAAGGCAACCACACGCCTCATGCCGCGCGGCGCGCGCGCTGCCCATATTTGGACCGGCGCAAAGCGACGCCGGACGCTCGCGGCCTACCCCAACGACGGAGGGTTCATGATTCGCCACCATTCGCTTCTGGGGGCCTGCATCGTCGGGGTGGCCGCACTTCCGGGCTTCCCATCGGTCGGCGCCGCGCAACGCCAGATCGAGGTCGTCCCCTTCGTCGGTCTGTACATCCCCACGGCGAACGTGATCGACCAGTTCGACTCCGCTTGCAGTTGCCAAGTTGCGGCGAAGCAGCACACTGCGATCGACGTCGGCGGGCGCGTCGTCGCGTGGGTCACAGATCGTCTCGGTCTGGAAGGCGCCTTTGGATTTTCGCCCAGCGGGGCCACGGCTACGGCTCCAGGCTATGCTCCAATCGATCGGTCTGGCCGGGTCATCACAACGAGCGCGCGACTGCTCGCGGCGCTCGGGCCCCGGACGCGGAACCGATACTTCTACGTGAGTGGGGGCATCGGTCTCGTCGTCCGGGGCGGCGACGCTTGGGCCGGCACGAGCGGCCGGACACGGCTGGCCGGCGCGATCGGGGCCGGCGTGCGGGTCGAGCTCGCGCCGCCCCTCGCCCTCCGCGCGGAGCTGGCCGATGTGTTCTACTCGACGCAGTTCAGCACGGCGAGCACCCCCCCAACCCAATCCCAATTCCAGCACGACCTGGTCCTGTCGCTGGGGTTGGCGGTGCCCGTGGGCGGGCACTAGCACACGAGCAGGCGTGCAGGGATTGAGTCTCAGGGCAAGGCGCTGCACTTTTGGGTAGCCGTGGCGTGGTGGGACCGCCCGTCACGAGCGGCCTCCGACGCATTCGACTTGCACCCGCGACAGAGGGTTCTCTATCGTGAGTCTCGCTCGCTGGTCCACGCTCGTACTCGCGCTGCTCGCGTGCCGCGGAGGCCCTGCCGGGCCGACCCCGGTGAGCGAGACGCTGCGGGGCACCGGCCTCACCGGCAGCGTGCTGCGGGGTCCCGTCACGCCGGTGTGCGTCGTGACTCGTCCGTGCGACGCCCCGTTTAGCGCCGCGTTTCACGTATCCGCCGACACACGAGAGGTTGCGCAGTTCGCGAGTGACGCGACGGGCCGCTTCTCCGTGGCGCTGCCTCCCGGTACCTACACGGTCGTTCCGGACTCCACCGCCCCGGTCTTCCCTCGCTTTCAGTCACGGGTCGTCACCGTGCAGCCGGAGGGGGTGACCGCCGTGACGCTCGAGTTCGACACCGGTATTCGGTAATCCGCACCCCACGCACCGCAGCGGGCCTGCGACGCGCGAGAATGATACGGCTGATACGGCTATGCGCCGGGGTGGAGTCGGACCACCATTGACCGATTATGAGTCGGCTGTTCTAACCGTTGAACTACCGGCGCTGAAAAACAACGAAGGGGAGCTTATCGCGCCCCCTGGTGTCGGTCAACTCTCCGCCAACTCCGAGCGAGCTACAACCGCCGTCCGTTGTTCTCCAACTAGGAGCTCGGGGCCCGCGAGGGAGCGACCTATGCGATGGGCGCGTAACCACCAACACCCCTGCCACCGCTGATGCGTCGAGTGGTCGTCGTGTCTCACACCTACATCGCCCCGGCGAACCGGGGCAAGCTGCGTGCGCTCGCCGCCCGCGGGTTCGACGTCACAGTCGGCGTCCCGCAGCGCTGGCGCGAGGCATCGCTCGGGCAGACGCTCGAGCTGGGGTGGGAGCGCCAGAACGGCGTCGAGCTGTTTCCCATCCCCGCCCCGGGACACGAGAGCCCCGAGGGCCTGCGCTTCGGCCGGCGGGCACTGCTGGCGCTACTGCGCGACAAGCGCCCCGACCTGGTCCAAGTGGAGGAGGAGCCGACGACGCTCGCCGCGCGACAGGTGGTGCGCGTCGCCCGCCAGCTCAAGCTTCCCACGGTGCTCTTCACGCACCACAACGTAGATGTGGCGCCGCCGCTGCTCGTGGGATGGCGCCGCAAGCGCACCCTGCGGCGGCTCCGGGGCGCGATCGCCGGCAGCGAGGCGGCGGCCGCCGTGGTGCGGCGCATCGTCCCCGGACTCACGGTCGGGGTCATCCCGCAACTCGGCGTGCAGGTCCCGACGACACCCGAGCACGCCCATCACGAGGGGCTCGCCATTGGGTACGTGGGACGCCTGGTGCCGGAGAAGGGCGTCGACACCTTGCTCGAGGCCCTGGCCGCGATCCGTACGCTGCGCTGGCACCTGACGATTGTGGGCGATGGCCCGGAGCGCGAGCGGCTCGAGCGGCTGGCCAGCGAGCACCGGCTGGCCGCGCGCGTGCGCTGGACGGGGGCGCTGCCTCCGGACGCTGTGCCGAAGGTGTGGCCCGAGCTCGACGTGCTCGTGCTACCGTCGCGCGCCCTCCCCACCTGGGCCGAGCCGGCGGCCCACGTCCTGGCCGAGGCGATGGCGTATGAGGTGGCGGTCGTGGGGACGAGCGCGGGGGCGACGCCCGAGGTGATCGGCGATGCGGGGGTGGTGGTGCCGCCCGAGGATCCCGCGGCGCTCGCTGCCGCGCTGCGCCAACTCGCGGCCCCCGACGCGCGCCAAGGCCTCGCGCAAGCGGGCCGTGCGCGAGCCATGCAGCTGTTGAGCGAGGACGCCGTGGCGGAGCGCACAGCGGAGTTCTGGCGCGCCCTGTTGGGATAGCGCTCGCGGCGCACGTTACCATCCCTCGGTTTGCGGGGTCTAAAGTAGCTCGGGGCAGCGATCCCGGGGCCAGTTCCTCCCCTACTCAGGAGCGGCGTAGCTAGCGTCCCATGACTCGCGTTCTCCTCGTCCCTGACCTGCCACTCGAGCGCTGGCCCTCGATGGATCGCTATGCCCATCGACTCCACGACTGGCTCGAGACCACCAATCCGGGGTTCGAGGTACGGCTCGCCGCGTCGATCGGCGACCTGACGCGGGAAGTGGGCAATGGACGCCATTCGGGCGGCTACCCCCGCTGGTGGGCGCAGGACGTCGATCCGACCAAAATCGTGTTCCCCGGCCCGCTGCGCGAGCCGCAGCGCTACGCGGCCCGCTATGTGCTCTATCCCTGGTGGCTGCGGCGCGAGGCGAAGCGGGCCCAGCTGGTCCACATCCTCGATCACACCTACGCGCACATGATCAGCCGGGTGCACCGCCGGCCCGCGGCCGTCACCGTGCACGACCTGATGCCGGTCATCGTGCTGCGCTCGCCCACCGACGGCTGGCGCGAAGGGATGCGGAACCGCTTCCTGCGCCGCACCCTCAAGGCGTTGCGGCTGGCCCAGGCCTACATCGTGGGCACGGAGTGGCTGAAACGCGAGCTCGCGACCTGGCTGGGCGACGACCGCCGCATCACCGTCGTCCCGCACGGGGTCGACCGCACCTTTTTCTCCGAGGCCCCCGGCGCTCGCGCCCGGGGCCGCGCCGACTGGCGCATCCCCGACGACGCGTTCGTGGTGCTGCACGTCGGCAGCACGGTGGAGCGCAAGAACGTCCCGCTCGTGATCAACACCGTGGCGCGCCTGCGCGGCGTGACCGACGCGCACCTGTTGCAGGTGGGCGGCCGGTTCACGGGGGAGCAGGAGGAGCTGATCGAACGGCTCGAACTGCGGCGCTACGTGCACAGCGCGCCGTTCGCGGACGACACGACGCTCCGGCGCGCGTACCGCGCCGCGGACGTGCTCCTGTTCCCGTCCTTGTACGAAGGCTTCGGGTTTCCCGTGCTCGAAGCGTTCGCGTCGGGCCTGCCCGTCGTGACCTCCGGCGCGGGCGGCCTGAAAGAGGTGGGCGGCGACGCGGTGGTGGTGGTCGAGGGGCGCGATCCCGCGGCGTACGTCCAGGCGCTCGAGCGCCTCTCGGATGATGCGCTGGAACGCGAAGAGCTGGTCGAGCGGGGGCGCGCGCGGGCACGCACGTTCACCTGGCAGCGCACGGCGGAGCAAACGGCCGCGGTGTACCGGACGCTGCTCTAGCGCCCCCGGCATGACGCCCCAGCGTCGGCGCGCGCGCCCGACCAAGCGCCCGCGCGCGAAACCCGCAGCGTCTGGGTCGCCCCAGCCGGCCGCGCCCGGCGGGCGGCCGATCGCCCACGTGGTGCTCCTCATCAAGGAGAACCACAGCTTCGACAACTACTTCGGCACGTTTCCCGGGGCGAACGGCGCCACGGTACCGCACTCCCCCAACCCGCCGCCCCGGGACCCGAACCACGGCCACGCCGCCTGGCTCACCCGGGACCGGACCGCCGTGCGGGCCCAGTTCGTCGAGGCCGATATCCCGGCCTACTTCGCCTACGCCCGCCAGTTCACGCTGTGCGACAACTACTACACGGACGTGGCAGGACCCTCGACGCCGAACCACTTGATGCTCATCGCCGCCGCGTCCCCCGTGATCGACAACCCGCCGCGCGCCGCCGCCACGCGCTTTCCGCTGGCGTCGCTCCCGGCCGCGCTCGAACGCGCGCAGCGCACGTGGCGCAACTATGGCGGCTATGCCTTCGACCTGATCCAAGAGCTCGCCGGCCGGCCGACCACGCCCTCCGACCAGTTCGCCACGGACGCCGCAGCGGGCAACCTCCCCGCCGTGTCCTGGGTGTATGCGCCGCACGACGCGAGCGAGCATCCTCCCGACGCGACCGACGCGGGGCATCCGCTCGTCGGGAACGTCACCCACGGCATGCAGTGGACGGTGGCGCAGGTCAACGCCATCGTGCAGGGCGGGCTGTGGCCCAGCACCGCGATCTTCATCACGTGGGACGATTGGGGCGGGTGGTACGACCACGTCACCCCCCCGAACGTCGAGGCGTGGCGTGACGGCACCCAGTTCCGCTATGGCTCGCGCGTGGGTTGCCTGGTGCTCGGCGGGTACGCCCGGCGGGGCTATCTCTCGCGGGTGCTCCACTCCCACGTGAGCCTGGTGCGCTTCTGCGAGACCACGTTCGGGGTGCCGGCCCTCGGGCCCACCGACCGGGCCGCCGACGACCTGAGCGACTGCTTCGACTTCACGCAGCCGCCCGGTCCACCGCCGCACTAAGCGCTCCCACCCTTCTGCCGCCTCCGGCCGCGCGACCTACGCGGCGCCCGCCGGACCGATGCAGCCCTTGGCGCGGTTGGACCAGAGGAGTTGCACTTCAAACCCCCCGAGCTTGGTGTTCTGCCAGGCGCAGATATCGCCGATCTCGCCATGGTTATCGTCGTACCACCCCTGCCCCGGAATCGGGTCCGTGATCGCTTCGGCAAGTTCGTGGGAGCACACCGACGTCATCGCGTCCAGCGCGGCGAGGTTCCCGAGGCAGCCGGCACAGTTGGGATAGGGCACCACGGCGTAGAACAGCTGGGTCGCGATGTGATCGTGATAGCCGCAGAAGGCCTGGCACGACCGGTCGCCCCCGGCTGCCACCGCGACGCCCGGCGGCAGGAACACGAAGTACACCGAGTTGCCCGTCGGCGCCGGGACGTTCCCCCCGGCTGCTACCTGGGCTTGCAGCATGTGCTGGATGGCGCTGTCGGTCACGGTGGTGCCAAGCGTCGCGTCGGCCACGGTGGCGCTGCCCGTGGAGCGGCCCCGGCCGATCGCCTGCCCCGGCGTCCCGTACTCAGCCAGGAGGTCCAGGTACGGGCTCGCCACCACGAACTGGAAGAACGCGCTCAGGCGGTCCATCGTGGGCCGCTGCGCCGCGTTCGCCCAGGCTGCGCCCCAGAAGACCGAGAACACCTCGACGGCGCTGAGCAGCGGACCCCCACGGTAGGTGAGCGCGGGGGGCGGCGGTGCCGGGACGCTCGGGGCCGGGGCGAAGAGCTCGCCCGGCACGCGCAGCGGCACGATGCGGATGGGATCGTCGAGCGCCGCCAGGATGGGGCGGCGCGCTCGCGGCGGCTGTGGAGGAGTCATAATGGATGGTTCCTACCCGCCGGGTGGGCCAAGTTTCCCCCGGGCGCACCGGGCGGCGGGTCGCCTTAGGGGCTTCCCTCTGGCCTCGCCCTGCCCCGCCCACTACCGTACACCCACGTACTCACACTTCACTCGCGGCCGTGTCGCGCGCCGGCCGCCCACCCTGTGACCCCGCACGTG
>DATBBW010000103.1:0-27775 GCA_036270795.1 Gemmatimonadales bacterium
CCGCGCGATGCGCCTGCGCGGGCAGGGATTTGTGCACCAACCCAAGCGCGGCTGCGACGAAGAGGGCGAGTCGTGCCATCTTTCCACTTCCGAGGAACACTTCGAGCGCCGTCTAACGGATCGCGCTTAAGCTGCGGGCGACTCGCCCGCCGCGCGCCGCCTCATTGAACGATACTTCGTGCCCGCCAGGGCATAACATTCGACTTTGGAAAAAGCCCGCCGGGGCGAACCCCGACGGGCTTAACTCGTTATGGGCCTGAGTGGAGTTGAACCACTGACCTCACGCTTATCAGGACTCCGCCGCACGCCAAACAGCGCCAACCAGCGCCAGTCCGAGTTGGCACCACTTTGCCACATTGGCACCACAGCCCCTGTCGCGACAGCGAGGCGAGGGCCTTCAGCAGGACTACGTTTCCTCCCTGATCCGCTGCCCAAGGATCCGCGTGTGTGGATCCACCAACGGTCGACTTGCCAACCCTCCCCTGTCCGGTTGTCCGGGAACCCTTCCGTGTCCGGTTGTGTTGATCGCTGTATCACCTGACAGTCATCGTTTGCCGAATCGACTCTGTTGCTGAGGTGTGCTAACATGAGCACCATAGCCTTGACCGCCGCGCCAACCCCCGCTCCTACCACCTCGCGTCGGCTGGCCGGCAAGATCGCCCTGATCACGGGCGGCAACAGTGGTATCGGGCTTGCAGCCGCAGAGGAGTTCCTCCGGGCCGGAGCGCAAGTCGTGATCACAGGACGCGACGCTGCCACGTTGCAGCTAGCCGCCGCAGCGCTGGGCGAGCTGGCGCAGTCGGAGGACTTCATCGCTCTACGAGGCGACGTGACGTCGCCGCAGGAAGTGGACCATGTGATCAGCGAGGTGCGCGAACGCTTCGGCCGCTTGGATGTCCTGTTCGTGAACGCCGGCATCTTGCACGTTGCTTCCATCGCAGATGCGACGGAAGATGACTTCGACCGCGTCTTTGACACCAACGTAAAGGGCGCCTACTTCACTATCCAGAAGGCGCTGCCGCTCCTCACGCGCGGCGCTTCCATCATTCTTAATGGCTCGATCAACGGGCACATCGGCATGCCGGGGACCAGCCTCTATGCCGCGAGCAAGGCTGCGGTTCGCTCCCTCGCCCGCACCCTCTCGGCCGACCTGATGGAACGCGGGATTCGGGTCAACGTGATCACCCCGGGACCAGTATCGACCGCGATTTTGGGCCGGCAAGGCCTTACCCCGGAGGCCCTCGACGCACTGAAGGCCAATATCCGACAACAGGTGCCGCTCAAGCGCTTCGGCGACCCGCGTGAGATCGCCCTTGCCGCGGTATTTCTAGCCTCCGACGAGTCGACGTTCTTCGTCGGGGCCGAACTGGTGGCGGACGGGGGTCTGACTCAACTGTAGCGCCAAGGTCGGCCATTCGTCGGCCCTCAAGAAGTATGCGGAGCGACGATGATCGCGACCCGAGCGGCGACCTCGGCTTAGATCGCGGCGCTCAATCCCCACGTATGGGAGCAGACGTCAGGAACGGCCGTCGATGCATGGACGGCAGAGAGATCGGCCTCGCTCCTGGGCCCTTGATGCGAGCCAAGACTGCTTGAACCTAGCACGGGCCTCCCCGTGACCAGATGAAGTCCAGCAACTTGCAGGATCGGCGCCAGCTCCCGTCGGCGGTCGCCGCGACGGTGCACTATCGACCCTTGACCGGGCACTTCTTAGTGGTGTTAGGCCGCGGCCTGTCGGCCGATCGACGCTCAGGAACCGCGGCACTGTCGCACTCTGGCTACGGGTCCCGGCGTCCGCCAGCTGCAGCGACCTCACCCGCTTGCCTGCCGGGCCGGCGACGCCTCGCCCGGGCCCGGCCAAGGTCAGGTGGCGTGACGCGCTCGACCGCGAACGTGCCCTGCAGGTCGCTGTGGGGGAGCTGCCCGCCTCATGGGCTTGTCAGGCCGCTGCTGGGGAAAAGGTCTCCACGACCTGATACATTCCCAGCTCGAACCTAGCGAGCGCGACGGCCTGCTGCATATAAGGGGACGCGGTAGGATTATTGCGCATCGCTTGGTAGTCCTCCACACTGCGCCATTGGGCGTACATCGCCACCTTGGTGCCGTCGAGACTGCGGTGAAGGCTGGCAGAAATGAAGCCCGTCACGTAACGCACAGAGGACTGTGTAGCACGGATCAGTAAATCAACGAGTTCTTGCTGCCTCGCTGGCTCCACGGTGAAGACGTTGATAAGGGTAAGAATCGTGCTGTCCTTGGAGATCGTGGTCATAGCCAGAGCTTCTCATGGTGGTGGTTGGGACGTTTTCGTGAATGGCCAGTGTCGTCTAATACGAAGCCCAGCAGCATGTAAGGCGCTACTGGGCTTTCGCTTATCAGTGGGCCTGAGTGGAGTTGAACCACTGACCTCACGCTTATCAGGCGTGCGCTCTAACCACCTGAGCTACAGGCCCTCATGTGCTGCAACGACTTCCAGGACTAGCCGTGCGTTCTAACCGTTGATGCCGCCGTTCGTGCCAACCTGCCGGCCGCACCGCCTCCAGCCGATCACCCAACTTAGCGGCGTGCTGCTCCACGCGATACTCCACGACCTCGGCCCGGTGCCGGACTTCGTCAAGGTGGCCGTACGCCTTTCGCACCATCGCCTCGCCGCCGCGGCCGCAGTCACGGCCGCGCGCCATGATCGAGCGTCTGCAGCCGCGCCGCATAGTAGGTATGGCGGAACACCGTCGACCTGATCTCCCAACTCTCGTCAACCGCTGATCCTGCTCCGGGACTAGGAGGTCGGTGGTTCAGATCGACTCGCCCCGACTCTTGGAACGGATGCCCTGCAGCGAGGTCCACTGTGGGGCGTTTGCTGTCACCTGCCCCTGTGAGTTCTGTTTGGCAACCTCACGACGCGCACGAGCGCCGGTTTGCGTGAGGCGTCGGCCACGATCTATTCTTAATCCCGATTCAACCGCAAGGCCCCCATGACTGGCCTCTCCGTGACCGCGCGCCGCGACGCGTGGTGGGTACAGCCGCTTGTCGTCTTCTTGATCCTTGGTGCATTCATCGTCTACGCCACCTGGGCTGCCCTCCAGGGCCGCTACTATCACTTCGGGCCGTATCTGTCTCCGTTCTACTCTCCCGAGGTCTTCGGCGAGTCGGCGCGCAGCTGGTTTGGGCCCGAACCCCGGTGGTGGCCAACGTGGCTGCCGTGGTCTCCCGCCTTCCTCATTCTCTGGGCACCGGGGGGCTTTCGCCTGACCTGCTACTACTACCGCGGGGCCTACTATAAGGCCTTCTGGGCGGACCCGCCTGCCTGTGCCGTCGGCGAGCCGCGGACGCACTATCGGGGCGAGGGTTCGTTCCCCCTGATCCTGCAGAATGTGCACCGCTACTTCCTGTACCTCGCGCTCGTCTTCCTTGTCATCCTTGCCTCCGACGTGTGGCACGCGTTGTGGTTTCCCGATCCTACCACAGGTACGGTCGCCTTCGGCATTGGCGTGGGTACGGTGGTCCTCGCGATGAATGTCGTGCTGCTGGGCGGATACACCCTGGGGTGTCACTCGCTGCGCCACATCGTGGGGGGCGGCCTCGACCTGCTCGCTGGCCGGCCCGCGCGGCGCACCGCCTACGCGTGTGTTTCCTGCCTCAACCGGCGCCATATGCTGTGGGCCTGGATGAGCCTCGGCTGGGTCGCCTTCTCCGATCTCTACGTGCGGCTGTGCGCCATGGGCGTGTGGACGGACTGGAGGCTCCTCTGACGGTCGCGTTCGAGACCCAGGAGCACGACGTGCTGGTGATTGGCGCTGGCGGTGCGGGGTTGCGGGCGGCGATCGCGGCGTCGGCGGCGGGGGCCCGCGTGGGAGTGGTCTGCAAGTCCCTGCTCGGGAAGGCCCATACGGTTATGGCGGAGGGCGGGGTCGCTGCGGCTCTCGCGAACGTGGACGACCGCGACAACTGGCGCGTGCATTTCGCCGACACGATGCGGGGCGGACAATACCTCAACAACTGGCGCATGGCGGAGATTCACGCCAAGGAAGCGCCCGCACGGGTGCGCGAGCTGGAGGCGTGGGGTGCGCTGTTCGATCGCACGCCGGACGGCCGGATTCTGCAGCGGAATTTTGGCGGACACGCCTATCCGCGGCTGGCCCATGTCGGCGACCGGACGGGCTTGGAAATGATCCGCACGCTCCAGGATCACGGCGTGCACCAAGGAATCGACTTCCACATGGAATGTACCGTGATCCGACTGCTCAAAGACTGGGACCGCGTGGTCGGCGCGCTCGGCTACGAGCGCGCACGGGGGCGCCTGCAGGTGTTCCACGCAGGCGCGGTCATCCTCGCGACCGGCGGCGTCGGCCGGGCCTATCGAATCACGAGTAACAGCTGGGAGTACACCGGCGACGGACAGGCCCTGGCGTACCAGGCCGGGGCGGATTTGATCGACATGGAGTTCGTGCAGTTCCACCCGACGGGCATGGTGTGGCCGCCGAGCGTGCAGGGGATCCTCGTCACCGAGGGGGTGCGGGGCGAAGGCGGGGTGCTTCGCAACAAGGACGGCCGCCGCTTCATGTTCGACGACATCCCGCCGCTCTACCAGAACCAGACTGCGGACAACGAAGAGGAGGGGTGGCGCTACACGCAGGGAGACCGGAACGCGAGGCGCCCCCCCGAGCTCCTGACCCGGGACCACGTGGCGCGCAGCATCGTGCGGGAGACCAGGGAAGGACGGGGCAGCCCGCACGGCGGCGTGTACCTCGACATCGCGTGGATCCGCTCCAAACTCCCCAACGCCAGCGAGCACATCAAACGCAAGCTTCCCAGCATGTATCACCAATTCAAGCAGCTCGCCGGCATCGACATCACCGAGACACCGATGGAGGTCGGGCCGACCACGCACTACATGATGGGCGGCGTTCGGGTGGATGCCGAGACGCAAATGGCGACGGTGCCCGGGCTGTTTGCGGCCGGCGAATGCGCGGCTGGGCTGCACGGGGCAAACCGGCTTGGGGGCAACTCGCTCTCCGACCTCCTCGTCTTCGGGAAGCGCGCCGGCGAGGCCGCGGCGCAATTCGCCGCGCAACACAACGCCGGACGGATCGACGGGGGCGCGGTTGAGGCGGCGTCGCGTGAGGCGCTCGCGCCATTCGATCGGGCCGGCGCTGGCGAGGGGGAAGGGCCCTTTCAGTTGCAAGCGGAGCTCCAAACCGCAATGCAAGACCTGGTGGGCATCGTGCGCCGGGAGCCGGAGATGAAGCGAGCGCTCGAGAAGATCGCCGAGCTCAAGCGCCGCGCCGCCCTGATCGCGGTCAGCGGCAATCGCGAGTACAACCCGGGATGGCACACGGCGCTGGATCTGCCCTGCCTGCTCATCGTCTCCGAGGCGATTACGCGGGCGGCCCTCGATCGCCGGGAGAGCCGCGGCGCTCACTTTCGCGACGACTACCCCCAAAAGGACGAGGCGGCCGGCCGGGTACTCACCGTGGTCCGCCGCGCTCCCGACGGCGCCATGGAGGTGAGGCACGAACCCGTGCCGCAGGCACCGGCCGAACTCCGGGCGATCATCGAGGAATTCAAATGAATCGGACCGTGACGTTCCGGATCTGGCGTGGCAGCTCGGCCGGGGGCGCCTTCCAGGCCTATACGACGCCTGTGGCGGACGGCATGGTCGTGCTCGATGCGGTGCACCACATCCAGGCCGCGCAGGCGAACGATCTCGCCGTCCGATGGAACTGCAAGGCCGGTCGTTGCGGCTCCTGCTCGGCCGAGGTGAACGGCGTGCCGGCCCTGATGTGCATGACCCGCCTGGCCGATCTCCCCCTCGAGCGGCCCGTCAGCATCGAGCCCCTGAAGGCGTTTCCGGTAGTGAAAGATCTCGTGACCGATGTGGCGTGGAACTACGAGGTGAAAAAGCGGATCAAGCCCTTCCAGCCACGGCCGGCGGATCTGCCCGACGGATCCTGGTTGATGGCACAAGCCGATGTGGACCGGGTGATGGAGTTCCGCAAGTGCATCGAATGCTTCCTGTGCCAAGACGTCTGTCACGTGCTCCGCAACCACCACAAGCACGCCGAGTTCATCGGGCCACGGTTCCTGGTGCACGCGGCGGCGCTCGAGATGCACCCGCTCGACGTGGCCGACCGCGTGGACGACCTCCGGCGGGCGCAGGGAATCGGGTATTGCAACATCACCAAGTGCTGCACCGCCGTCTGTCCCGAGCAGATCACCATCACCGACAACGCCATTATCCCGCTGAAGGAGCGCGTGGCGGACCGCGCCTACGATCCGGTACGGGCGTTGGTGCGACTGCTGGGGAGGAAGCGGTGACGGGGACGGGGATGGGCGCGCGCGGCGCGAGCATGAGCGACGGAAGGAGGAGTGATGCTCGACCTTAAGCGGCTCTCGAGGGACGGTATCGCGGCGGCGCTGAAGAAGGCGGAGCGCTATCGGCTCTTAAACGAGCCGTGGTACGCCGAAAGCATCTGCCGGGATGTGCTGGAGGTGGAAACCGACAATGCCGAGGCCCTCGTCATGCTCCTCCTAGCGCTCACCGACCAGTTCGCGGGCGGCGCGAGCGAAATGCTCGCCGCCGCGCGAGCGATCGTACCGCGCCTGCCGGGCGAGTACGAGCGGCGCTACTACGCGGGGATCATCTGCGAGCGGTGGGCGAGACGCGTGCTGGACTCCCGCGCGCCGGGCAGCGGACCGGTGGCCTACGACTGGCTGCGGGAGGCGATGACCTGGTACGAGCAGGCCGAGCCGCTGCGTGCCGCGGGCGACGACGATGCCATCCTGCGGTGGAACACCTGCGCGCGACTGATCCAGCGGCATGCGCACGTCCGGCCGCCGGCCGAGGAGCGCGTGGAGATCCAACTGGAGTAGGCCGCCGGCAGCGCCGCTGCTCGTGCCTTGAGGCAGTGTGACAGCCTCGCGCCGGCGCTCGGGAAAGCGCTACCCTGCGCGGCACGCCAGGCTGACGTGCTGGAGTACCGCGTGGAACAACACGCGGCCAAGCTCAAGGGCCGCCTGGCCGCGCTGCGGGCTCCCGACTCTGTGTCCAACTCTGTCTTGGAGGCCGCTCCCTCAGTAGTGGGCCTGAGTAGAGTTAAACCACTGACCTCACGCCTCATCAGGGCGTGCGCTCTAACCAACCTGAGCTTCCGGCCCTCCCGAGCTCACTCCCACTCCCGCCGCGGTCCTTTGCGCGGCCGGAACTCCTCATCCTCTTCGTCATCGAATTCGTCGTCCAGATCGTCGTACTCGTCGAGGTCGTCCAGATCCTCCTCGTCCAGCTCGTCCTCCTCCAGCTCGTCGTCGAAGTCCTCGTCCAGGTCCTTGTCCTCTTCGAAGTCTTCGAACTCCTCGTCGTCGAGACTGTCGCTGCGACGCTTGAGCGACCAATCCGACGTCTCACGGGACAACATTGTCACCCCCGGCTAGGGTTGTGGTTGACGGTGAACGAGCTTCCGGTACCGCCCCCTTTTTAAGACTCTTCAGCCGCCCGCGCGTTACGGGCGAGCTTGCGACGTGCGGTGGCGCCCAGGGCCCGCTTCCGGAGCCTGATGGACGACGGCGTCACCTCGATCAATTCGTCGTCCTCAATGTACTCGAGGGCGAGTTCCAACGTCACCAACCGCGGCGGCTCCAGCACGATCATCTCGTCCGACGCGGTCGTGCGCATGTTCGTGAGCTTCTTCTCCTTCGTGGGGTTGACGTCCATGTCCCCCGTCCGGGCGTTCTCCCCCACGATCATCCCCTCGTACACCGCATCCCCCGGCTTCACGAACATCGTACTGCGCTCCTGCAGGTTGAACAGGGCGTAGCCCACCGCCACACCTTGCCGGTCGGCCACGAGGACCCCCCGGCTCCGCCCGGAGAGCGGCCCCGCCCAGGGGCCGTAGTTGAAGAAGCGGTGATGCATGATCCCCGTCCCCCGGGTATCGGTCAAGAACTCCGAGCGGTAGCCGAGCAGCCCGCGGGCCGGGATCTTGAAGCGCATCCGCACCATCCCCACCCCCGGGTTCCGCATGTCGAGCAGCTCCGCCCGCCGGGGACCCAGCTTCTCCATCACCACCCCGAGGTACCCTTCGGGGCAGTCGATCATCAGCTCCTCGTACGGCTCGAGACGTTCCCCGTGCGGCCCCTCGCGGGGAATGATGCGGGGCCGGCTCACCTGAAACTCATAGCCTTCGCGCCGCATCGTCTCCATCAGGATACCGAGGTGCAATTCCCCCCGACCTGAGACCGTGAACGTCTGGGGGTCGTCCGTCTCCTCGACGCGCAGCGCGACGTTGCGCTCGAGCTCGCGGAACAGCCGCTCGCGCAACTGCCGGCCGGTGACGAACTTGCCCTCGCGGCCCGCGAACGGCGAGTCGTTCACCTTGACGTCGACCGAGATCGTCGGCTCCTCGACGGCGATCCCCGCGAGCCGCTCCAAATAGTCGGGCGCCGTCACTGTCTTCCCGATCTCGACCCCCGCCAGGCCGGCCAGCGCCACGATCTCCCCGGCCGACGCCTCCTCCAGCTCCACCCGCTCGAGGCCCTCGAACCCGAACAGCTTCACCACCCGCGCCTGCTCGTAGGGGCTGTCCCCGATCGGTCCCGGCACCCCGAGGGGCAGCAGAGCCACGGTCTCTCCCACCCGCACCCGGCCGCGTTCAATCCGCCCGATTGCGATGCGCCCAAAGTACGACGAGTAGTCGAGCGTCGAGACCAGCATCTGGAACGGCCCGTCGCGATCGGCTCGCGGTGGCGGGATGGTGTCGAGAATCGTTTGGAACAACGGCTTCAGGTCGGTCCCGGGCGTCTTGAGGTCGAAGGTCGCCGTCCCCGCACGGCTCGACGTATAGAGGAAGGGGCAGTTGAACTGCTCCGCCGTGGCCTCGAGGTCCAGGAACAGCTGGAGCACCTCGTCGTGTACCCGGAGCGGCTCCGCGTCCTGCCGGTCGATCTTGTTCACGAGCACGATCGGCTTCAGGCCCAGCGCCAGCGCCTTCCCGGCCACGAACCGGGTCTGCGGCATCGGCCCCTCGGCGGCATCGACCAGGAGCAAAAACCCGTCCACCATCCGGAGAATCCGCTCCACCTCGCCCCCGAAATCGGCGTGCCCTGGCGTATCCACGATGTTGATCTTCGTGTCGCCCCAGCGCACCGCCGTGTTCTTGGAGAGGATGGTGATGCCGCGCTCCCGCTCCAGCGGGTTCGAGTCGAGCACCCGCTCGGTGAGGGGCTGGTTGGCGCGGAATACGCCCGCCTGGCGGAGCATCTGGTCCACCAGCGTGGTCTTCCCGTGATCCACGTGGGCGATGATCGCGATGTTGCGGATCTGCAAGGGGCTACGTCCTGACGGTGCCGGAATCGAGGGCCGCAGTATAGGGAGGAGGGTCGGAAAACACAAGCCGGGACGTCACCACCCGGCCCCGCCTAGTCACACGTCTGGTCGCGCTCCATCTGGACGGTGACATGCGCGATCCCCATGGCCCCGAGCCGCTGCTGCACGGCTTCCAGGACGCGCTGGTTCTCAGCCGGGTTCTCGACGAGGAGGTGCCCGCTCATCGCGATCACCCCGCTCGTCACGGTCCACACATGCAGGTCATGCACGGACGCGACGCCGGGGATGGAGGCGATGCGATCGTGCACCTGATCCAAGGGGATGTGCGCCGGCGCCGCCTCGAGCAAAATGTCGGCGCTCTCCTTCACGAGCCGCCACGCGCTGCCCAGGATCAAGACCGCAATGAGAATCGAGATCACCGCATCCGCTCGCATCCAGCCGGTTGCGAGGATGATCGCCCCGGCCGTGAGGGCCCCGATCGAACCCAGGAGATCGCTCAGGATGTGGAGATAGGCGGCGCGCTGATTGAGCGAGTGGTCGTGCCCGCGGTGCAGGATGGCGGTCCCGGCGGCATTCGCGGCCAGGCCGAGCGCCGCCACGATCACGAGCACCGTCCCCTGCACGTCCTGGGGTGTGCGGAAGCGGTGGTACGCCTCGAGCGCGACGCCCAGCGCAATGGCGATCAGGGCCGCGCCGTTCACCAGGGCGGCGAGGATCTCGAGCCGCAGCAGGCCGAACGTCCGTTCCGGCGTCACGGGCCGCTGCGCGAGATGGGCGACGGCGAGCGACAGACCGATCGCCGCGACGTCCCCGAGCATGTGCCCCGCATCGGCGAGCAGCGCGAGGGAGTGGGCGAACCACCCGCCGACCGCCTCCGCCACCAGCACGGCCGCCGTGATGGCGAGCACCGTCTGCAGGCGCCGCCGGCTTTCGAGGCGCAGCGGGGCGCGGTGGGTGCACTGGACTTCCAGGGGAAGCGTGGCGCTCATCGCTCGGGCTGCTCCTTCGCCGCTATCCGTCTGACCGGATAGCTGCCGCCGCGGTGATCATCGGCTGGCGACCGCCCAACCAGCGCGTATCCAGGCATTGTGATCTGCCACACGGACTTCTGCTTCCTCCAACGACGAAACATAGGGCGCGGTTCCGGGCCGGAGCAACACGGGGGCGGCCGCCCGCCCGGTCCCAGGCGGACGGCGCTTGAAGTCAAGGTCGCACGGGCTATGTTCCGGCCCCTATGCCCAGCCCCGCCACGCCATCGCTCGGTCTGCGCCTGCTCGCGCTGGTCGCGCTCGTGCTGGCGAACGCGTTCTTCGTCGCGGCCGAGTTTGCGCTCGTGGCCGCGCGCCGCACCCGGATCGAGGCGCTGGTGCGGCGCGGCGACCGGAAGGCGAAGACGGTGCAGACGGCGCTGCAGGATCTCTACCGCCAGCTCTCCGCGGCGCAACTCGGCATCACCGTCGCCTCGATTCTGCTCGGCTACGTGGCCGAGGACACCGTGGCGCATCTGTTTCACGACTGGTTCGCGGCGCTGCCGCGGGCGCTCGATTTCCTCACGCGCGGCGGCATCGCGTCGGTTCTCGCCGTCGCGCTCATCTCCTTCCTCCACGTGGTGTTCGGCGAGCAGGCGCCCAAGGCCTGGGCGATCACCTACCCGGAGCGCACCAGCCGGTGGATCGCGGCCCCGTTGATCATGTTCTCGTGGATCACGCGACCGTTCACCGAGCTCTTGAACCGCAGCGCTAACCGCGTGGTGCGGCTGCTCGGCGTGAAGGGCCTCGCGGCCGAGCTCGACCGGATCCATTCGCCGGAGGAGCTCCGCATGCTGGTCGAGCAAAGCCGACAGCGGGGCAAGCTCGACGCGGACGACGCGCGGCTGCTGCAGGGCGTGTTCGAGTTCAGCGAGAAGACCGCCCGCGAGGTGATGACCCCGCGGACCGAGATGGTCGCGCTGCCAGTGGGCCTGACGCTGGAGGAAGCGACGGACCAGGTGGCCCTCGCCGGGCGCTCGCGTTATCCCGTCTACGGGGAGTCGCTCGACGACATCGTCGGTGTGATCCACGCGAAAGACATCCTGGCCGGGCTCCGCTCCGCGAAGGGGGGCGGCCTGCGCGACGTGGTACGCCCCGCGGCGTTTGTCCCCGGGACGCGCGAGGTGGAAGACGTGCTCGCCGACATGAAGCGACAGAAGTTCCATCTCGCGATTGTGCTCGACGAGTTCGGCGGCACCGCCGGGCTCGTCACCATGGAAGACCTGCTCGAGGAGATCGTAGGCCCGATCTACGACGAGTATGACCGGCCGACCGGCGAGCCGCGAGTCGCCCCGGCGGACGGTGCACCGCTGCTCGCGGGCTCCACGCCGATCCGCGAAGTGAACGACGCCTTCGGGCTCGGGTTGGACGAGGGTGCCTACACGACGATTGGCGGCTACCTGTTCGGCGTGCTGGGTCGGCTCCCCAAGGTGGGCGACCAGGTGGCCGTGAAGGGGGCGGTGTTCGAGATCGTGGAGATGGACACCCGCCGCGTCGGCGTCGTGCGCGTGGTGCGCTGACGCAGGCCGCCCGTCCCCGGGTCAGCGCGGGTGCCGGGCCGCGAGCGCCACGCCCAGCTCGAGCGCCGCGCGCATCGACCGCGGGTCGGCGATGCCGCGGCCCGCAATGTCGAACGCCGTGCCGTGATCGGGGGCGACGCGGGGGAACGGCAGGCCCAGCGTGACGTTCACGCCGGTGCCGAAGCCCGCCACCTTCACCGCCGTCATGCCGACGTCGTGATACGGCGCGAGCACCGCGTCGAACTCGCCCCGCAGCGCCCGCACGAACACGGTGTCCGCGGGCAGCGGGCCGCGGGCCCCCAGCGCTTCGGCCGCCGGCCGGAGCACGCGTTCGTCCTCGTCGCCGAACAGTCCCGACTCCCCGGCGTGCGGGTTGAGAGCGCAGACCGCGAGCCGCGGGCGGGCGATCCCCCACCACGTGGTGAGCGCCCGCTCGGTGAGCCGGCCGCAGCGCACCACCCGCTCCGCCGTCACTTGGGCCGGCACGTCTTTCAGGGCGATGTGGGTGGTGACGAGCGCGACGCGCAGCGCCCCGGCCGCGAGCATCATCGCGACCTCCACATCGCCGGCCAGATGCGCCAGGAACTCGGTGAGTCCGGGATACCGAAAGCCCGCCACGTGGAGCGCGTGCTTGTGGACCGGCCCGGTCACGATCGCCTCGACCTCGCCCGCCCGCGCGAGGGCCACGGCCTGTTCGACGGCGAGCGCCGCCAGCCGACCGGCCTGGCGCTCTTCCGTCTCCGCGCCCCAGGGTCCGACGCCGACCCGGCGCGCCGCGCTGATCCCGGCGATCTGGTCGTCGGCGCCGATGAGCGTCACCTCCGCGTCGAGCCCCTCGGCGAGGGCACGAGCGACCACCTCCGGCCCGATGCCCCGCGGGTCGCCGAGCGTGACGGCGAGGCGCGGACGAGGAGGCACGACGCTAGAAGCGGACGTCGACGTAGGTCGTGCGGCGCAGCGTGTCGAGGTAGTGCTTGATGGCGAGTTGCTGGCCGAGCGCCTCGCGAATCCGGTCCTTGACGTCGGCGAAGGTGAGGTCCCCCTCGGGCAGCCGCTTGACCAGCTCAAACACCACGAAGCGTGGCCGGGAGGAGGTGGCCCCCGCGACGAACACGGGTTTGAGCCCCGGCACCGTGTCGTTCCCCACCGCCTTGGCATAATCGGGGGGGAGCTGGGCGAGCGGCATGGCGTCAGCCAGTTTGGGCTCATTCGGGTCCGAATAGCGGCGCGCCAGGGTGTCGAACGGGGCGCCGGCCGCGAGGGCAGCGTGCACCGAATCCGCTTGCCGCCGGGCGATCGCGATTTGCGCGGGCGAAATCGTGGGCGCGATGAGCACGTGGCGCGCGAGCACCTCGGCCGGCTGGGCCCGCTCCACCTGAATGACATGGTAGCCGAATTCCGTCTCCACGGGGTCCGACACGACGCCCGGCCGCAGCGCGAACGCGACGTTTTCGAACTCCTTCACCATGAGGCCGCGGCGGAACCACCCCAACTCGCCCCCTTGCTCGCGCGATACGCTGTCGGCCGAATACTTCTTCGCCACGTCGGCGAAGGTGGCCCCGTGGCGCAGCGCCACGGCGAGCGACTCCGCCAGCTGCCGCGCCCGGGCCTGGGCGGCCGAGTCGGGCTTCGGCACGACGACGATCTGGCGGAAGGAGATCGCGGCCGGGCGTTTGGGCTGTTGGGCGCGGTTGGCCTCCCAGAAGGCGCGCATCTGGGCCTCCGTGGGCGGAATCGGCCGGAGCTTGCCCTTGCTCTTCAGCGTCTCCATGAGGCGCGCCTGCAGGATCTGGCGGCGCTGCTGCTCCGCGAGCCAGCGGCGCCACTCCTCCTCCGAGCCGAACTGCGCCGCCTTGAGCTGCGCCTGGAACTCCACCGTCGACGGAAACTGCTTCTTCACGTTTTGGACCGTCTGCTCCACGTTGTCCTGGATTTCCTGATCCGTCACCTTGATCGTCGTGTCGCGCTCCGCCTGCTGCACCATCAGTTGCTCGTCCACCATGTCGGAGAGCATCTGGCGTCGCGCCGCCGCGCGCCCCGCGGAGTCCTCGGGAATCTTCGTGCCCTGCGATTGGGCGAGCACGAGCTGCTCCTCGATCTGCGAGGCGAGGATCGGCCGCTGGCCCACGATCGCCAGGATGCGGTCGACGGGGTGGGCGGTCGTGGCCACGCCCTGCGTCAGAGCGCGCCGGCCTGGCAGAGCGGCGACGCCTAGCAGCAGGAGCGCCCGCCCGATCGCGCGCACGCTAGCGCGCCCCCCGCCTGCCACTGTCCCGCGCCACCGGCGGCGGACCGGGGGCCGGTTTGAACCCCGTGGGCGGTGCGCCGCCGGGCGTCGTCGAGTCGACCGTGGCGCGGATCGCTTGCGCCCGCTCCACCGCCCGCGCGATGCCCGCTTCGTTCAGGGACCACGGCTCGCCCTCGCGCAGGGCGTTGGCGAGGAACGGGGGCACCGGGAAGAGCTGCGCCTTGCCCTGCTTGAGCGCGTCATCGAGATAGGCGTCGAGATGCGCCATCGCCAGCCGGGTGCGCGCCGGCGCCGTCGCGGCCGAGTCCTTGAGGAGGCGCGGCGTGATGCCGCTCAAGCGCTCCAGCGTGCCCAGCGCGGAATCGTGCTCGGCGCGCACCTGCTTCCAGTCGGCCGCCGTGAGTGGCACCCCGGCCGAGTCGACCTGCTGCAGCAGCATTTCGCGCTGCGCCAGGACGCGCACGAACTGGTTGAGCTGCGCGTCGCTCGCCGTCGCGATGCCGCGCACGTCGTTCTGGTCCAACGCGAGGAGCCAGCGCGCCAGATCCTTCACGCGGAACGCTCCCCTCTGGTAACTGGCGAGCGTGCGGCCGTCGTCGCGCGCTGACACGATCTGGGACACCGCTTGCCGCACCATGGCGGGGGCCGACGCGCGGAGCTCGAGGTGGCGTTGGGTCGAGATGCTGTCCAGGTACAGGGAGTCGAAGTGCACGGTGCGGACAGCCTGGAGCGCCGTGCGGAAGGAGTCGCGCACCTCTCCGAGCGGGGGCCGCCGGATGATGTGGAAGCCGAACGGCGAGCGGACCACCCCGCTCACGCCCCCCGGCGCGAGGACCCAGGCCGCGCTGTCGAACGCCGGCACGAACTGGCCGCGGCCCCCCGCGGGGAGGTAGCCGCCCCGGGCCTTCGAGCCGGGATCATCGGAATAGCGGCGCGCGAGTTCCGCAAAGTTGGCGCCGTGCTGCGCGACGACTTGCCGCAGCAGGCTTTGCGCTTGCTTTCCCTTCCGCTCGAGCTCGGTCGGCGCGGCACTGGGGGGCACTTGGAGGAGGAGGTGCTGGAACAACCGCACCGTGCCGGCCCCATAGGCCGAATCCGTCGCCTGGGGCGAGAGCGTGGTGCGTGCCGCCATCACGCCGTCATGGAACCGCTCCCACCGGATCTGCGCCACGGCCGGCCACTGCGCCACGAGCACCAGCGCGGAGTCGTCCAGGTCGCGGCCGCGCGCTGCCTCGACGGCGAACAGCGTGTAGTCCAGGTACACGCTCGCGAGGCCCGTGAGCACGTCCGGCCGGAGCGGCACCCGCTTCGCGTGCCCCGCCAGGTCCGCGAGCCGCTCGACGGTCAACACCTGGCCGGCGGCCGACCCCGCCACCTCCGGGTGTGCCGAAAACGCGTCGCGCAGCGCGTTGCAGCCGGCGAGCGTGAGCAGCGCGAGCATCAGACCCCAGCGTCGCATGCCATCTCCTTAGGCGTGAGCGTCCTGCAGGACCGCCGTGAGGGCCCGCACGAGACCGCGACCCACCGTCTCGCCCCCGACCCGGCGCAGCCGGAGCGACAGCGGTGTGGTGCGTCGCACTTCGGCGTCGAACTGCACCACGTCGAGCGCCGCCGTCAGGCCGGCGAGCCGGGGATGCGCGTCGCGCCGAAACGTGAGTCGCGCTTCGTCGCCGGTAATGAGGATCGTCTCGAGCCCCGCCCGGGCGCCGAGCGCGCGCAGCTCGGACACGAGGAGCAGCCGTTCGGCGGTGTCGGGCAGCGGCCCGAACCGGTCGCGCAACTCGTCGCGAACGGATTGAATCTCGCCAGCCTGGTCGGCCTTCGCCAGCCGCCGGTACAGATCGAGCTTCGCCGCCTCGTCCGGGACGTAGGCGTCGGTGAGGTGCGCCGGCTGATCCAGGGTCACGTCCGGCGGCACCGCCGTCGCGCCCCCGTCGCCCTCCCCCCGCAGGGCCTTGACGGTTTCTTCGAGCCAGCGCAGGTAGGTGTCGAAGCCGACGGCGTGCGCGTATCCCGACTGCGCGGCACCGAGCAGATTCCCGGCGCCGCGCAGCTCGAGATCGCGCAAGGCGATGCGATACCCCGATCCCAGGTCGGTATGATGCTCCAGCACCTGGAGCCGTTGCTCGGCGTCGGGGTCGACCAGGTCGGGCACCAGCAGGTAGCAGTAGGCGCGGCGGTGGCTCCGCCCCACGCGACCGCGCAGTTGATACAGCTGGGCGAGGCCGAATTGGTCGGCGTGGCTCACGAGCATGGTATTGGCGTTCGGGACATCGAGCCCGGACTCGACGATCATCGTGGACACAAGTACGTCGACCTCGCCGCGGACGAAGCGCGCCATTACGCGGTCGAGCTCCGCCTCCTTCTGCTGGCCGTGGGCGACCGCGATCCGCGCTTGGGGCGGCGCCAAGGCCCGCACCCGCGCCGCGATGGTGTCGATCGTCTCGATGCGGTTGTGGACGAAGTACACCTGTCCGCCCCGGTCCAGCTCCCGCGCCAGCGCCTCTTCGATCAACGCGTCGTCCCAGGGCTCGATGAAGGTGAGCACCGGGGAGCGGTCCTTGGGCGGCGTCTCGAGCAGCGTCAGGTCCCGCAAGCCGGCGAGGGACAGGTGGAGCGTGCGCGGGATCGGCGTGGCCGTGAGCGTCAACACGTCGATGGCGAGCTTGAGGGCCTTGAGCCGTTCCTTGTGCCGCACGCCGAAGCGGTGCTCTTCGTCCACGACGAGGAGCCCGAGGTCGCGAAACGTCACGTCGCGCGACAGCAGGCGATGCGTCCCGATCACCACGTCGACCTCGCCCCGCGCCATCCGCGCGGTGACCGCTTGCGTGTCCTTCGCACTGCGGAACCGCGACAGCACCTCGATCCGCACCGGATAATCGGCCAGCCGTTCGCGGAAGGTGCGGCCGTGCTGCTCCGCGAGAATGGTCGTGGGCACGAGCACCGCGACCTGCTTGCCGGCCTGGACCGCCTTGAACGCCGCGCGCAGCGCCACCTCGGTCTTGCCGTAGCCGACGTCGCCCACGAGCAACCGATCCATCGGCCGCGGTCGCTCCATGTCGCGCTTCACCTCCTCGGAGGCGCGCCGTTGGTCGGGCGTGTCCTCGTACAGGAACGCCGATTCGAGCTCCCGTTGCCACGGCGTGTCGGGGGGAAACGCGAAGCCGGAGGCGAGTTGGCGCCGGGCGTACAAGTCGAGCAGCTCGACCGCCATGTTCCGGATCGCGGCGCGCGTCTTGTCGCGCTGGCGTTGCCAGGTCGTGGCGCCGAGGCGGTGCAGCCGGGGCGGTGGCGCGTCGCCGTTGCCGCCGGCGCGGTACGGCTCGAGCTGGTCCAGGCGGTAGACCGGGACGTTGAGGCGGTCGCCGCCTTCGTACTCGACGACCGCCACCTCGAGCGTCCCGCCCGCGGCGCCCACGGCAATCGTCTGGATCCCCCGATAGATCCCGATGCCGTGCTCCAGGTGCACGACGTAGTCGCCCGTCTTGAGCGCGCGCGTCGCCGCCGTGGGGGCGGCCGCACGGTAGCGCCGGGGCCGCCGCAGGCGGCGCGCGCGTCGGAAGATCTCGTGGTCGGTGAGGACGCGCAGCTCGGGCAGCACAAACCCGCCATCGAGCGCACCCACGGCGAGTGTCGCGCGTCCCGGGGCGAGGAGTTCGTCCAGCCGCTCGAGCTGCCCTTCATTGTCGCACAGGATCACCGTCGGCGGCTCGGTCGCGACGAGCTGGCGCAGCCGCCGCAGGTCGCGGTCCACCGCGTCGGGCGGCACGATGGGAAACCGCGCCGCCGGGTCCCCCGCGTCGAGCGCCAGCCGGGCGAACCGGGCGAGCGCGGTCCGCCATTGGTCGGGGGCGACGAACAGCGCCTCGCGCGCGGGTGGCTCCTCTCCCAAGCGGCGAGCGACTTCCAGGTGGTGCGCTGCCTCCGCCCAGGCACGGTCCACTTCTCGCTCCAGCGCCGCCTCGTGCTCGAGCACAACCACCGCGTCCCCGGGCAGCAGCTCCAAGAGCGAGGAGCGCACTGTCGGGCCCGCCCGTCGTTGCTCGGCCGGCTCCGCCCGAATCGGCAGGATGGTCACCCGCGCCACGAGCTCGCCGGAGCGCTGCGAATCGAGATCGAACGCCCGCTGGGACACGATCTCGTCGCCCCACCATTCGATCCGGGCCGGCGCGGCCATCCCGAACCCGTAGACGTCGAGAATGCCGCCGCGGACGCTGAATTGGGCCACCTCGGTCACGGTGGGCACGCGCGCGTAGCCCATGCGCTCGAGCCGCTGGACGGTCGCACTCAGCGTGGCGTCTGGGGTCGGCGGCGGACCAGCGGCCAGCACCAGGCGCATCGACTGGAGGGCGGCGGGGACGCCCGTGCGCTCCGCCGTGGCGCGGGCGGTCGTGACGAGCAGGCGGGTGCGGCCCGACAGCAGTCCCTCGAGCGTCTCGATCCGTTCGCCGGCGATCTCGAAGTGCGGCTCCTCGGCGCCCAGCGCTTCTCGCTGCGGGTACAGCGCCGCCACATCGCCGCTCAGCGCCGCGGCGTCGGCGAGCCACCGCTCGGCGTCGGTCGGGGTGGGCGCGACGATCACGAACACCCGCTGCGGTAGACGGCGGGCCAGGGCGGCAAGCAGGACGACAGGGCTCGATCCGGGGAGCCCGGCGACCCCGAGGCGGGCGCCGGGCGCGGGCAGCTGCTCGGTCAGGGCGCGCGTCGCCGGCAGTGCGTCGAAGCGGTCGATCAGGAAGTCGAGCGGCATCAGCGGCTGAGCGTGGCGACCCCCAATTCAACACACGCGACGAGCAGCGCCAGCGCGAGGAGTGCGCCGCTGGCGTCGCTGCGCCGCGTGCCGGCGAACCGTTGGGCCGCGAAGCCACCGTCGTCCAGCACGGCCGCGCCGAGGACGCGGCGCACGAGGTCGGGGGTCGCCGGGGTGAGATCCGACTCGCGGGGGTCGATTCCATACACCGTGGCGCCGATGGTATCGGCGCCGCGGGTCTGGAACGTGAAGTGCGGCGCCCCCTCCGCTTCGACCACCGACGCCTCTCCCCGGGCCAGCCGGTTCACGAGCGCGTCCATGAAGGGGACGAACGCGGGCGCGCGCGGCAGGGCCGTCCAGGCCGTGTCGAGCCGGCTGCCGAGGAGCAGCACTCCCGCGTCGCGCACCAGCCATGCTTCGCCGTTCACGGTCGCGAGCACGGAGCTGTCGCCCGGCCACCGCGCCGCTCCACCCGTGGCGGCCCGCTCCCCGACTCGCAGTTGAGCGTCAAGCTGATAGCGTCGCGTGACCTGCAACCCTCCGATGCCCGCGCCGGCCGTGACGAGCGGACCGGGCGTACCTGGTGCCCCGAAACGCCACCGTCCCCCCCGCACCGCGAGCGCGCGGTTCGCCTGGCCGACGAGGGCCGGGTCGGCCGGCGGCAGGACGATGGTCGCGCGAGCTCCGGCGGCCGGGCGGTCGCCGATCGACAGGTCGGGACCGCGCGTCACTTTGCGAGCCTCCTCCAGCACCGCAAGCGCCGCCGCGACAAACGGCCCGGCGCTCACGTCGGCGGTCACCCGAGCGGGCGGCGCCACGCGCCACACGAACAGCCGCCGATCGTCGGCCCGCAGCTCGTCTGGGTCGAGTGTCGCCTCGCCCAGCCACCAGCCCGGCGCGAGCGGCGGCAGGGCGATCGCGACCGTGGCTCCCGGGGCCGCGAGCGCGCGTCCCGTCTCGCGCCCCCGCACGCGCACTGTTACGGGCGCCGGAGCGGCGCCGGGCGTCCCGACGACGCTGATCGCGACCGCCCCTTCCGACACGCGTGCCGCCCCGATGCCGCGGTTCAGCGGCGTCGGGCCCGATGCCGCGAGCGCGAGCACGCGCACCCCGCGTGGCAAGTCCGCCTGCCCGGGGCCGAGCGCGCTGCGCTGCAGGTCGCTGACGACGTGTACCTCTCGCGCCGCCCGTGGCTCGGCATCCACCAGCCGCGCGGCTTGACGCACGGCCGCCGTGAGGTCGAGCCGCACGGGGGAGACGGTGGTGCTGTCCACGATCGCGAGCAAGCGCTCCCGAGTCCCGGCCCGGGCCACGCCGTCCGCGAGCAGGAGCCACACCCGGTCCTCCGCCGTGGCGCGGGTGAGGGAGCCGCGCGCCACGGTCTTGAGGCGATCGAGCACCGGTCGCCCGTCGACCACCGCGCCCGAGGACGGCGAGTTGTCGAGGATCAGCGCGAGGGCGGTCGGCTCGTGCGTGGTTGCGTTGCCCGCCTGGGACGGCACGAGGGGCCGCGCCGCGGCCAGGACGATCAGCGCGATCAAGGCGGTCCGCAGGATGAGCAGCAGCAGGTGTCGGAGCCGCAAGCGTCGCGCGCTCTGGCGCTCGGCCTCGGTGAGGTAGCGCAGCGGTGGAAACTCGGCCTCCGGCGGCTCGCGCCGCTCGAGCAGGTGGAGCAGCGCGGGGATCGCCGCCGCGACGAGTCCTACCAACACCAGGGGATGCAGGAACGTCACGCCAGGAGTCGCAACGCCATGCCAAACGGCAGGTCGGTGAGCACATGGTGGTACGCGATCCCATGCCGGCGACACGCGGTGCGCCACGCGGCGATCTCCCGACGCACCGTGGCGCCGTACACGCGCGCCAGCTCGCGCGGCCGCACCACCACGCTCGCGGCGGATTCCGGGTCCCGGAACCGCACTTCGGGAGGCCCGGCGAGGTCGGCCTCCGCCGGATCCATGAGGTGCAGCACGATCACCTGGTGCCCACGGTGGCGCAGATAGCGCAACGCCGTGAGGGCGAGCGCGCGGTCGAACAACAGGTCGGACACGAGCACCACGAGTCCGCGGCGTACGAGCAACGCGGTGAGCCGCACCAGCGCGGCCGGTGCCGCTGTGCCCCGGCCGTCGGGGGTGCGGACCAAGGCGCGGACCAGGCGGGTCCACTGCCCCGCTTTCACGCGCGCCGGCACCACCTCGCGGACCACTTCATCGAACGTGATGAGCCCCGTCGCATCGCGCTGGCGCAGCAGGATCAGGGCGAGCGCCGCCGCGAGCCGGTCGGCGTAGGCACGCTTGGTGAGCCGGGAGGGCGCGCCATGCCATGCCATCGAGCGGCTCACGTCCACCACGATCATCGCCCGCAGGTTGGTTTCCTCCTCGAACTGCTTGACGAACAGCCGATCGGCGCGGGCGAGGATCTTCCAATCGAGGTAGCGCAGCTCGTCGCCCGGCTGGTAGGCGCGGTGTTCGGTGAATTCGACCGAGAACCCGCGGAACGGCGAGCGGTGGATGCCCGCCAAAAAGCCCTCCACCACCCCTGGCGCGACGATCTCGATCCCACCCAGGCGAGCCACCTCGGCGGGGTCCAGGAGATCGAGGCGCGGCGCGTCACTCATGCGTGGCGGAAGCTAATGGCCGGCCGTTTGTCCCGGGTAGAGGACAGCGGGGCGATAGTGATGTCAGTTCCATTATTGCAACGTCATTCCTGACAGCGAGTTAGTACATCGACCGGCGCGCGCCGACTTGGCACGCAACCTGCCCCTGCACAGCCCCTGAGGGGAGGGACCATGCTCACGACCGTAGCCGTGCTCAGCGTACTCACGATCGCCGGAGGCGCGCCCGCCAGCGCACCTCATGCGCTCGCCAGCCGTGCCCGCGTCCAGGTCTGGACCAACCGGGCCGAGGACCCGTATGCGAGCGGGCAGTCGGTGCAAGTCTACTTCCGGACTGACCAGGATGCCTACGTCACGATCCTGCGGGTCGACACCGATGGGCGTGTGCGCGTGCTGTTCCCGCGGGATCCGTGGGAGGACAATTTCGCGCGCGGCGGCCACGAGTACGAGGTGCTGGATCGTTTCAACCGACCGGCGTTCGTGATCGACGACTACCCCGGCGAGGGATACATCTTCGCGGTCAGCGCGCCCGATCCATTCGTCTACGCCGGGATCGAGAGTGGCGACCACTGGGATTACCGCGTGATCGCCGACGGGCGGGTGCGCGGCGACCCCTACGTCGCGCTCACCGATCTGGCGCAGCGCATCGTGCCCGAAGGCTACAGCGATTGGGACTACGACATGGTCCCCTACTACGTCCAGCAGCACTACGACTACCCCCGGTTCCTGTGCTACGACTGTCATGCGTACGCGAGCTATCCGTATTGGAGCGCCTATGACTACACGTGCACGCGCTTCCGGATGGTCGAGTACGATGACCCCTACTACTACCCCTACGCCTATGGGGGCACGCAGGTGGTGTTCACGCGGCCGCTGCGGCCCGAGCCGCGCTTCATCTTCAAGGACCGGCAGCAGGGCGACGCCTTCTTTACGCGCGTGCGGGCGCGACCGGCCGACCGCGCCCAGGATGCGGGCGTGCGGGGGCGGGACCTCGGCGGGACGGGCATCGTCCCGCGGCCCCGCGGCGGTCATCCCGGCAGTGGCGACCAAGGTGGTGGCGACCAGCCGGGCCGTGACCGGTCGGGCCAGCCGTCGCATCGCGATCGGCCGGACCAGCCGGGCCGCGACCGGTCGGGCCAGCCGTCGCATCCCGATCGGCCGGACCAGCCGGGCCGTGATCGGTCGGGCCAGCCGTCGCATCCCGATCGGCCGGACCAGCCGAGCCACGATCGGGCGGACCAGGGGCACGGTGCGCTGCGTCCCGATAACTCGGCCGTGCCCACTCGCCCCGACCGTCCGGCCGTAGGGTACCGGTCGAGCCCCACCGACCGGCCAAGCGACCGGCTCAACGGCGGCGGGCCCACCGCGCGGCCCGGGCGCGACAACACACCCGACGGCGGAGGCCGGTCGACGCCGCCGCCGCAGATCCGTCGCGAGCCGGCCCCGCCGCCCCGGAACGAGCCGCGCGTCGAGCGCGCGCCCGAGCCGCCTCGCGCGCAACCCGCACCAGCGCCTCAGCCGGCGCCGCGCGGCGAGCCCGAGCTTAAGCGCCGTAAGCCGTAAGCGCCGCGCGCTCACAGCGTCACCGCGTCCGGCCGTGGTTCTCCGCGGCCGGACGCGCTAGGTTTCCGTCCTCTCCCCTCGAGGTGTGGACTCGTGCGCTCTTTGTGCGGGCTCTTGCTCGTGCTCGTGCCCTGCGCGGTGGCCGCGCAGATCCCCCCGTCCGCCGCGCGCGCCGTGAGTGTGGTCACGCCGGCGGATGTCCAGCACCGCATCGCGCTGCTCGCCGACGACTCGATGATGGGGCGCGCCACGCCGAGTCCACAGCTCGAGCAGACGGCGCGCTATATCGCAGGGGAGTTCGAGCGCTTCGGCTTGAAGCCTGGCGGGGAGGGCGGCACCTATCTCCAACGCTACCCGTTGAGTTCGCTCCATGTGGACTTCGGGAGCTCCACGATCCGGGTGGCCGGGGCGGCGAGCGCTACGTGGCGCGTGGGCTCAGACGCGCTGCATTATCGCGGCAGCGTTCCCGCCGCGGGCGTCTCGGGCCCCCTGGTGCTCCTGACAGGACTGTTCGCGGATTCGGCGCGACCCGATTCGGCCGCGCTGAGCGGCAAGGTCGTTGTGTTCGCCGAAGTGGGGGGAGCACGGACGCTGCAGCAAGTGCTCGGCAGCGCCCGGCCCGCCGCGGTCTTGTCGGCCGTCGGGTGGCCCGAACCGGCCTGGCAGCGGGAAGCGGAAGCCCAGGTGCGGCCCCGGATGCGCTACGTCGCCCGCGAGGCGGCGAGCCCGCCGATCCTGCTCGTGCGGCGCGCCGCCGTGCTGGCGCTGCTGGCACAGGCCGGGGTGGCGCTCGACACGACCACCGCCCGAGACGAGCCGTTTCGCGTGGTGCCGCTGCCGACGCTCACGGCCCGGGTGCAGGTCCAGCAGCGGGGACAGGCACAGCTCTCCGCCCCCAACGTGATCGGTATCCTGTGGGGCAGCGATCCCGTGCTCAAGCACGAGTTCGTGTTCTTCACGGCCCATATGGACCACCTCGGGACGCCGGGCGCGGGCGAAGGGTGCGTCGCGAAAGGCGCCGACTCGATCTGCAATGGCGCCGACGACGACGCCTCGGGCACGACGGCAGTGCTCGAGGCAGCGCAGGCGCTGGCGCATCTCTCCCCGCGTCCCCAGCGCTCGCTCGTGTTCATGACGGTGAGCGGCGAAGAGCGCGGTCTGTGGGGCTCCAGCTATTACGTCGACCACCCCACGGTCCCACTGTCCCGCGTCGTCGCCGATCTCAATACGGACATGATCGGACGGAACTGGAAGGATACGATCGCCGTGATCGGGAAGGAGCAGTCCGACCTGGGCGCGACGCTCGATCGGGTCGCCGCGATGCATCCCGAACTGCACATGACCCCGATCGGCGACATCTGGCCCACGGAGGCGTTCTATTTCCGCTCGGATCACTACAACTTCGCGCGGAAGGGCGTGCCGATTCTCTTCTTCTTCAGCGGCACGCATCCCGACTACCATGAGGTCAGCGATTCGCCGGACAAGATCGACGCCGAGAAGGCGGCCCGCATCATCAAGCTGCTGTGTTATGTCGGCCTCGACGTCGCGAACGCGCCCGAGCGCCCGAAGTGGAATCCCGACAGTTACCGGCGCATCGTCCAGGCGGCGCCCTAGGCGAGCGCTCGGGCGTTACGGGCCCAGGGCCTTCAGCAGCTCGGCGTTCGTTTTCGTGCGCCGCAGCTCGGTGAGGAGCGTCTCCATCGCCCGCTCCGGCGGCAGGCCCACGAGGCCCCGCCGGAGCTTCTGTTTCGCCTCCACGGTCGCCGCGTCGCCCAGCAGCTCCTCGCGGCGCGTGCCGCTCGCGGCGATGTCCACCGCCGGATAGATACGGCGATCGGCGAGCGCGCGCGTCAACCGCAACTCGGCGTTCCCCGTGCCCTTGAATTCCTCGAAGATCACGTCGTCCATGCGGCTCTCGGTCTCGACGAGCGCCGTGGCGATGACGGTGAGCGAGCCCCCGCTCGGCACGGCGCGGGCCGCGCCGAACAACCCCTTCGGCTTGGCCAGCGCCGTGGCGTCGAGGCCGCCCGTCATCGTGCGGCCGCTGCCCCGCCCCGTGGTGTTGTGCGAGCGCGCCAGCCGCGTGAGCGAGTCCAGCACGATGACCACGTCCTTCCCGAGCTCCACCTGGCGGCGCGCGTGCTCGAACACCATGTCGGCCACCGCGACGTGCCGCTCGTGCGGCAGGTCGAAGCTCGACGCGATCACTTCGCCGCGGCCCCAATCGATCATCTCGCTGACTTCCTCGGGCCGTTCGTCCACCAGGAGGATCAGGAGAATGGCCGCGGGGTGGTTGAGGGCGACCCCTTCGGCCACGGCCTGGAGCATCATCGTTTTCCCTGCCTTGGGCGGGGACACGAGGAGCGCCCGCTGGCCGAAGCCGAACGGGCAGATGAGGTCGATGACGCGCTGGGTTTCCGCGGTGCGCGGGCCCGACGCGCCGGCGCTCTCGAGGCTGAGCGGCCGGGACGGATGCACCGCGCCCAGGTTGGCGAATTCGGGGCGTTCGGTGAGGCCCGTGGGCGGCCCGCCGTTCACGCTCAGCACGCGGCCGTTGTCCAGCGCCACCACATCGCCGCGCCGCAGCCCCGGGAGGCGCACGGCCGGATCGCCTTTCGCGGGCAGATAGCTATCCCCGGCGCGCCGCAAGGCGCCGCCGTGGGAGGTGGGGTCGAACCAGCCGGTAATGGGGGTCAGGAGAGTCTCTCGGAGTATATCGTGTTGTCGGCCCGCCGTCACTATGTGCCCGCCGACGCGCCCGGGGGGAGGCCCACCCACCGCGGGCTATATTTGCCGCACATGCGCCAAGACCACATCCGCAACTTCTGTATCGTGGCCCACATCGACCACGGCAAGTCGACCCTGGCCGATCGGCTGATCGAGCTCACCGGGACGCTCGACAAGCGGTTGATGCGCGAGCAGGTGCTCGACACGATGGACCTGGAGCGCGAGCGCGGGATTACGATCAAGCTCAACGCCGTGCGCATGAACTACCACGCGCGCCGCGGCGGGCTCTACGAGCTGAATCTCATCGACACCCCGGGGCATGTGGATTTCACCTACGAAGTGTCGCGCTCGCTCGCAGCGTGCGAGGGCGCGATCCTCGTGGTGGACGCGTCGCAGGGGATCCAGGCGCAGACGATCTCGAACCTGTTTCTCGCGGTTGATGCCGGGCTCGAGATCATCCCCGTGCTCAACAAGATCGACCTCCCGGGGGCCGAGCCAGACCGCCGGGCGGCCGAGCTCCACGACTTGATCGGGGTCAAGCCGGACGAGATCCTCCGCATCTCGGCGAAGGAAGGCACGAACGTCTCCGAGCTATTGGAAGCGGTCGTGGCGCGGGTCCCGCCGCCGCGCGGAGTGCCGGACGCCCCGCAGCGCGCCCTGATCTTCGACTCCTACTACGACCGCTACCGCGGCGCGATCCCGAGCATTCGCGTGGTGGACGGCGTGCTCCGCCCCGGGATGAAGATCGCGTTCGGATCGCACCGCGACGACCTGTACGAGGTCGACGAGGTCGGTTATCTGCAGCTCGGCCATAAGCCGACCGAGGAGCTGGCGGCGGGCGAGGTCGGGTACTTCGTGGCGAACGTGCGGGGCGTGCGCGACACCCGCCCCGGTGACACGGTCTTCGACGCGGAGCACCGCGCCCTCCCGTTGCTGCCCGGGTACCGCGACATCAAGTCGATGGTGTTCGCGGGGCTCTATCCAACGAACGCCGAGCAATTCGAGGAGCTGCGCGACGCGCTCGCGAAGCTGCAGTTGAACGACGCGTCGCTGCACTACGAGCCCGAGTCGTCGGTGGCACTCGGGTTCGGATTCCGCTGCGGCTTCCTCGGGCTGCTCCACATGGAGATCGTGCGCGAGCGGCTGGAGCGCGAGTTCAACCTCGACCTGATCAGCACCGTGCCGAACGTGGAGTACCACGTCCACAAGACCGACGGCGCGGTGGACGTGGTGGAGAATCCGAGCCTCATGCCGCACGGCTCGACGGTGGACCACATCGAGGAGCCGTATGTCAAGGCGCGCATCGTGGCGCCCGCCGAATACATCGGCGCGATCATGAAGCTCGGCCAGGAGCGCCGGGGCGGATACCAGGGGATGCATTACGTCGACCCCACGCGGGTGGACTTCACCTGGGAGTTTCCGCTCGCCGAGATCATCCTCGATTTCTATGACAAGCTGAAGACGATCTCGCGCGGGTACGCGTCCCTCGACTACGAGTTCCTCGCGTACCGGCCGTCGGACCTCGTGAAGCTCGATATGCTCCTGAACGGCGACGCGGTGGACGCGTTCTCGGTGATCATTCACCGCGACAAGGCGTTCGATTGGGGGCGTAAGATTGCGGAGAAGCTGCGGGAGCTGATCCCGCGGCAGTTGTTCGAAGTCGTGATTCAGGCGGCGATCGGGACCAAGGTGATCGCGCGCGAGACGATCCGCCCCCTGCGCAAGAACGTCACCGCCAAGTGCTACGGAGGCGACGTGACGCGCAAACGCAAGCTGCTCGAGAAGCAGAAGGAGGGGAAGAAGCGGATGAAGCAGGTGGGCACGGTAGAGATCCCGCAGGAAGCCTTCCTCGCGGTCCTGCAGGTTGACTAGCCTCGTCGTCCAGACGGCGTTTCTGGGGGACGTCGTGCTCACGACGCCGCTGCTCGCGGCGCTCGCGCGCCGCCACGGGCCGGTCGATGTGGTCACCACGCCGGCGGCGGCGCCGCTGCTCGAGACCCATCCGGCGGTAC